>CAYWIS010000052.1:5049-30332 GCA_964458385.1 uncultured Pirellulaceae bacterium | reverse complement strand
AAGCGCAGCGGCTCTCGGGCGGCAGATGACTTCTTTTTCAACGGATCGCACGGGGCGCAGAAGGAGACGGAAGAGGCAAAACGCTTCCGTTTGATCGAACCACAATCACCCCTGCGCGCCAAGGCCGGACCTTATGGTGGGATTTTTTGTGAATTCCTACACAGAGGGGGTTGTATCTGGTTCATTGGTAGGCATTATAGCAACTCCGTACGAATCGAGTTCGCCGTTTGAGCTACGGCTTCGCCTGCCCCGGAATCACAGCATATGGGTCGTTTCGCTCGCCTGTTTGGTCGAAAACCTCGCGTTTCTGGTCCCGCACCGCGGCGACGCCGCTTGTCATTGGAGAATTTGGAGAACCGTCAGCTTTTGGCGGGCGATTTCCACTTGGCCGCCAACCCGCCGGACGTAGACGCTTCGGGCTTTGTTTCGTTGTTCGATACCTTGGAGATCGTGCGCGACCTCCGCATGAACGGGCCGGTGCATGATCTGATTGCGAACCCGCCCGCCGATGAGACGCCACGCTACTATGACGTCACGGGCGATGATCTGGTAAATGCGGCCGACTTGCTGGCCACCGTCCGCCCGCAGCGGGACGGCGCCGGTTTACCCACTCCCACGTTCTTGGCCGAGATCGCGGAACCGGGGGCGGAAAGCGAGACGAGCATTCCCCGGTTTATTGGCCAGATTACCGGTGGTTTGACCGACGGCGCTGGCTTGGTGGCCCAAGTGATCGACGATCAGGGAACGCCCCGGCCCTGGGTGCGCGTGGAGTTGGATGCCCAAGGGGCATTTGACTTCTTCGCTCCGTTGGCGCTGGACGGCTCCGACGACGGCGATTACACGCTTCGTCTGGTGGTGCAGAACTACGGCGGCCCCTTTAGCGAATTGACGCTGCCATTCACGCTGCGAACCTCGTCTCTGGGCATCAAGTTCATCTCGCCTGCTCATGGCGAAGAGATGGTCAGCGTCACCCGAGAAACGGTTGTCCACTTTGAAGGTAAAGTTGATCCCGCTACGGTAACCCCTGATTCGTTCTACGTACTGGCTCATGGCGAGCGCGTGCCTGGTCGTGTGGTGGTGTCCAGCACGCGGGAGTTCGCCACCTTCTTCTACGATCAGCCGCTGCCGCCCTCCACAGCCGTGCGCGTCGTTGTTGATGGCGAGCAAATCCTGCTGGAGAACGGCAGCAAATTGGACGCCAACGGCGACGGACGGCCGGGCGGGATTGCTAAGGCCGACTTCCGCACCTTGCCGCTGACGCGCATCCCCGGCACGAACGTCTGGGGCTATCTCAAAGACGCGTACACGGGCGAGCCGATTGTTGGCGCCACAATTCGTGTGGATGGCTTCCCTGAAGCCAACGCGGTGACCGACGAGAACGGACGCTACGACCTGTTCGATATGCCCGCGCCCATGTTCTTTGTCCACATCGACGGCTCCACGGCTACCAGTGCGCCCGAAGGGTTCGTTTATCCCATCGTAGGCAAGCCGTTCCCCAGCGTTCCCGGCGAAACGATTCAAATGAGCATGAATGGGGAGCCGCTGGACCTGTTTTTGCCGCCGGTGGCGGCGGCCGACAGTATGCCGCTTTCCATGACGGAGCCTACCCACGTTGGCTTCGGCGCAGAAGGGCTGGCCGAGCTTCGGGCGATGTTCCCCGACGTCGACCCAGCCATGCTTGAGAAGATGCAAGTCACCATCGCTCCCGGCTCAGCGCAATTCGAAAACGGGACGCCCGCGACCCAAGCGACCATCGTTCCCGTTCCGCCCGATCGCCTTCCTGGCCCGTTGCCGCCGACCCTCAACCCCGAATTGATTGTCAGCGTGCAACTCGGCGGGGCCACGAACTTCGACCAGCGCGCGCCGATCACCTTCCCTAACCTGGAAGGCTTGGCCCCTGGTGAGAAGTCCCTCATCTTCTCCTTTAACCACGACGCCGGCCGTTGGGACGTCACCGGCACAGGCACGGTGAGCGCAGACGGCCTCTCGATCGTCTCCGACCCCGGCTCTGGCCTCCCCTTCCCCGGCTGGCACGGCACACAGTCAGGAACGCAGCACAACGAGGAAGTTCGTCGCCCAGGCGTTTGCGGCGCCAGTTTGGACTCGGCGTTTAGTAATGCATTCACGCAAGCTTCGGCGTTGGTGCTTTCGGGAATGTCAACCATCCTTGGCGTTGCGGATCTTGTTCCTTGGGATGCGATACCCGGCGTCGGCCAAGTCGTTGATGGCCTCCTTGGTCCAGCTTCCGTTATCTTGGGCGGGCTCGCGGACGAAATCGCCACCGGAATGATTTCGACAGCCACTGCGGAGCAGGCTATTCTGGCCGGGATCAGCGCTCTGGGATCATTGGCCGGAAATCCCGTTATTTCGACCATTGCCGATGTTGAGAGCTTAATCATTGGCATTGAATCGACGGTCGGGCAATATGACCGAACGGCCGACGCCTTCGGAAATTTCTTTGCTCAACTCGGGCGATGTCTGACGGACATGGCGCTGAGGCCGTCGCTATTCTCATTCGAAGGCGAAGATTCCGCAATCGAACTGGAAACGCGGTTCCGCCAAGTGTTGGCCGGGCTCCGGGCTGACGCGGCAAATACGCTCGTGGTCACGCGCGCGTACCTTACGATCTTTGACCTACTGAGAACGGCTCCTCCGGGACCGATTAGCGATCCTGCGGTGATCGATCAACTGCGCGGCTTGATTACGGAGTTGGACCAGGGTGTCGCGCATTTTGAAGCCTTGGACGCAACTTCCTTCCGAGATGCGACCCGGTCGCGGCGCGCCGATATCGAACAGATTCGGGACGAGTTAGTTGAGCTGTTGCAACCAGTAACGGTCCCGGCGGCAGGAGTTTATTACCGTGCTACGGTGGGAGGAGTTTCGATCAGCGGCCAAACGGACGCACAGGGAAATTGGTCGACCGTTCTTGGGCCGAACCAAGTGGTGTCACTCACCTACTACGATCCTGCCACAGGATTATCGTGGACGGACTCCGTGATTACCGGAGAAAGCGGATCGCGAACTCAGGAAGTGCGTCTGATTCTGACGGCTGGCGGGGATGACAGCGACGGCGATGGACTAACCGACGTGGCCGAACTCGCGATCGGAACGATATCCACGTCCGTCGATAGCGATAACGACGGAATCAATGACCTCGCTGAAATTCAACAAGGTCTCAATCCGCTAGACGACCGTGGCTTCCCTACCGGCATCGTCGCCACGTTGCCCTTGCGCGGCGAGGCGAAGGCCGTAACGGTCGAAGGCTCGACGCTTAACGCCGAACGCCAGACGGCGTACGTCGCAACAGGGACCTATGGCTTAGCGATTGTTGATGCTGCGCGCTTCAATAATCCCGTGGTCCTGGGGCAACTGGACTTGCCGGGCGACAATACCGATGTCGCGGTCGACTCACAACTGCAAATTGCGGCGGTGGCTGGTAAGCACGGCGGACTGCATCTGGTTGATGTTTCCGATCCCCAGATGCCCGTATTACATCAGACCTTGCCGGTTTACGCGGCGCAGGTCGAGGTGGTGGATGGCGTGGCGTACGTGGCGACCGACGCCGAGCTGCGCGCGTACGATCTGCTCACCGGCGAGCGGCTGGCCACATTGAAGTTGCCGGGCAATGGTACGGTTACGAGCCTTGCGCGCGAGCACGACCGGCTCTACGGCTACGTGAGCGGGTCGAATACGTTGTTCGTGGTCGATATGGGCAGCGGGCAGCCGACATTGCTCGGCCAGTTGAACGTCGATGTGGCGTCGTTCGACGTGGGGCTGGCGGTCGGCAATGGGGTGGCCTACTTGGCTGGCAGTGGCCTGCGCACCGTCGATGTTTCGGACCCCGCCAATCTTCAGCTTTTGGGCGATGCACAGTCGTTCTTTACGGCTCGGCATGTCGCGCTGAATGGTTCAGGGCTGGGACTGCTGGCGACGGAGGACCAAGGCGTTGGAATTTACAACGTTGCCGACCCCCAAAACACCAACGCCGTTGTAACGGTGATCGACACGCCCGGCATCGCAACTCATGTGGCCATTGGCGCGGGGATTACGTTCGTCGCCGATGGCGGCGCAGGGCTACATGTTATTAACTATCTGCCCTTCGATAATCGGGGACAGGCGCCTACGGTCAACCTCTTGGCGGGCGTTTTTGATCAAGATCCCGAAACGGCGGGCGTGCAGATTGTGGAAGGGACTTCTGTCCCGATTCGCGTGGACGTGACCGACGACGTTCAGGTGCGGAACGTAGAGTTGCTGGTCGATGGGCGAGTGGTCCGCAACGACGTGTCGTTCCCGTTTGACTTCTCGGCCATCGCCGTGCGCGGCGAAGTGGGCGCCACGTCGGTCACGGTGCAAGTACGGGCTACCGACACGGGCGGCAACGTCACCCTTTCCGACCCGCTGGTGTTCGACCTGGTCCCCGACACCTTTGCGCCAACCATTATCAAAATTACACCGGCCGACGGCGTCACCGCGACGCATGGTCTGCGGCGGCTCGAGGTGGAGTTCTCCGAGCCAATGGCCGCCGCCACGATCAACCCCAACAACTTCCGCCTGCGCGACAGCGCGGGGAACGCAATCCCCTTACGCAACCTCCAACTGCGGGCCAACGATCGGATTGTGCAATTGGTGTACGACCCGCTGGCGAAGGGCGACTACATATTCACCATCGACGCCGCCGCGACCACCGACCGCAGCGGCAATCCACTGGGCGGCGCGGCGATCGAATCGTCGTTCACGTTAGTGGAAGTACGTAACGTCTGGACCAATGACGCGGGCGGCTCGTGGCATGACCCCAGTAATTGGAGCGAAGGCACGATCCCCGGCCCCTTGGACGATGTAATTATCGACCTGCCCGGCGACTATGAAATCTACTTTGAGGACGATGTGGAAATCGGCTCGCTAACGCTCGGCGGCGCCACGGGAACTCAGGTTTTGGATTCTGGCAACCATCAACTGAAGATCCATCGCTTCGCCGAAATTGGCGAGCATGGTGTTCTCGAAGTTCACGGTCAGATAACCGCCGAAATGATTTCCGGCTCCGGCGCCGTCCACTTTCTCTCGGGCGAAACGGTGTTGGGCGGCGGGTACAACATTTCTGGCGAGACGGTCGTGAGCGGCGTTGTCACCGTCGAAGGCTTTATTCAGAACTTCGGTAAAGTCTTGAGAATCGAAGGTGGTACGCTGGACCTGCTCGATGCGATCCTGGAAATCAACACCTTGGAATTCACCGGCGGCGTACTTGCCGGCACAGGCGAGGTGACGGTCACGGGTCAGATGGACTGGAGCGGGGGCGTCATGCGTGGGGCAGGGGTGACGCGGATTGCGCCTGGGGCGGTGCTGAATCAGTGGGGAGCGACCGAGTTGGACGGCCGCACGCTGGAGAATGCGGGGACGGTGAACTTCGTCGATCCCGACGGGTTTGACATCCTCTTGTGGCTTTCGGAAGGCGCTACGCTGCGGAACCTGCCGGGGGGCGTTTTGGACGTGCAATCGGAATTGACGGTGCATCGCTCCGGGAGCAATTCGAATACGCTGGATAACCAAGGGCTCTTACGTAAGAGCGGTCCCGGCGAGGCGCGCATCTGGACGCTGCTGCACAACAGCGGCGCGGTGGAAGTGCAGGAAGGCCGACTTGGGGCGCTTGGCGGGGGAGTCAGCAGCGGCGCGTTCACGGTGGCGGCTGGCGCCGTGTTGGAGTTTACCGACGATCACATGCTGGACGCCAACTCCACGATCAGCGGCGCGGGCGATGTGGAGTTCACCAACTTCGGGACGACCACCATTAGCGGCGTGTACAACGTTAGTGGCGCCACGCGGATCAGCGCCGGTACGATTCGGTTTGTGGGGATTACGAATCTTGGCGGCGACTATGTGCAGACGGGAGGCAAGCTGCAAGTGGAGATTGCCGTGGGGATGCAGGATCAGTTGCAGATCGCAGGAAATGCGACACTCGGGGGGACGCTGGAAGTCACCTTTGTCGGCGGATTTGATCCGCTGGCAGGTAGCTCGTTTGATGTGTTGACGTATTCGTCGCGAGAGGGCGTCTTTGACAATGTAATAATTGACGGGTTGTTTGGAGGGAAAGTTGGCGAAGAAGAGTATCTAGCGACGCGGCTGCGGGTGAACATTTTAGTCATTTGAGAGGGGGTGGCTTCCTGCGGAATGGGTGTTGCGGCGGGTCTGAGTTGAAAAACTCGCCCGCCATGGGAAGAAGTTTGTGCGTCGTGGCGGTCACGTTTGTCGAGGGCCTGGCCGCCGCGTAAGTTCGCGGGAAGCTGAGCGTAATTGCTAGGTTGATTCTAGGGATTTCCTAGAAGTGTTCGATCGTTCGGCAGGAGATGCCGAACACTTTTGCGTTTTTTCGCCTGGAAATTGCGACGTTTCTCGAGGTTTTCTCCGTGGATGTCGAACAGTTCCGTGGGATAAGGGACGCCCCGTTATGGAACGCCAGATGGTCAGGGGTGTTTGGATCGGCATCGTGGCGTGTGGCGCGGTCAGGACTTGGCGTTTGCGCGAGATGAACGGACGGAGATTTTTCGGCAGGACGTTGGGCATTAGCGACGGGGGGGAGTCCGCTCCCCACGTCCGCGCTCCAGGATAAGTACAATGCCAACAATCGGGTGGTGTGCGGCGCGGATGTTGGGCAGAGAGTATCTTGTCCCGAACGAGGGGTGGAACAGGTTCTGTCCGAACGGGAGCGCCGTTTGTTCAATCGGCGTGAATCGACTCCACGCGACTGAGGAGATGGCCTTGTGCCAGGCGGGTTTTGATTTGTTCTCCGGGCTGCACTTGGGTGGCGGCGCGGAGAAGTTCGCCGTCGGACGCGCGGGTGGTAAGGCTATAGCCGCGGGAAAGGACCGCCAGCGGGCTCAGCGATTCCAGCCGGGCGGCTAGCGCGGCCAGGGCTTCTTGTGCTTGATCGCGGCGGCGGCGCATCGCGCGGGTCAGACGCAATTCCAACTCATCCAGTTGACGGGAGAGTTCCTGGATTGTTTCAAAGGGCCGCCGAAAAACGCGGCGCTGCTCCAAAGCCTGTAGGCGTAAACGAGCTTCGTCCAGCCGAGCTTGCATCAGGGCGGTCAGGCGGCGCTGAGCGGCTTGAAGCGCAGCGCGAAGTTCGTCGGCCGACGGGGCGATGCGCTCCGCCGCCTCACTGGGGGTCAGCGCCCGCACGTCGGCCACCAAGTCCGAAAGCGTGACGTCAATTTCGTGCCCCACAGCCGAAACCACCGGGATCTGCGAGGCGTAAATCGCTCGCACCACCACTTCTTCGTTAAAGCACCACAGGTCTTCCAAGCTGCCTCCGCCGCGGCCGACCACGAGTACGTCGGGCGGATCGGGTAAGGCGTTGGCGATTTGAATGCCGGCAGCGATTTCTTCGGCCGCTCCGGCGCCTTGGACGCGTACGGGAACGACCAGCACTTCCAGACCCGGCCAACGTCGTCGTGTGACTTCCAAAAAGTCGCGGATCGCCGCCCCGGTGGGACTTGTCACAAAGGCGACCCGGCGCGGGAACCGCGGCAAGGGACGCTTTCGTTCGGGGGCAAACAGTCCTTCGGCCGCCAGTCGTTGATAAAGCTGCTGGAACGCCAACTGGAGGGCGCCAACGCCGCACGGTTCAATTGCCCGAATGATAAGCTGGTACTTGCCATGCGGCGGATAGACGTCGATGCCGCCTCCGCACAACACTTCCAATCCGTCCTTTAGTTCGAATGGGAGCCGGCTTGCCAGGTTTCGCCAGATTACGGCCGAGACTTGGGCGCCATCGTCCTTGAGCGTTAGATAAACATGGCCCGAGCGCGGTTTGGCCACGTTCGAGACTTCGCCCCGAACCCAGAGGGAATCAAAGCCATTTTCCAGCGTTTCTTTGATCAGCAACGTCAGTTGCGTGACCGAAAGAACCGACGACTCCAACAACTGAGAAGCCATTCCGAATCGGGCCCCACGATCAATGGTCGAAAGAACATCTTTTCTCGGGACATGCGCCAACAGCCCGCCTGCGATCATCTCGTGATTGTGGAACCTTTGCAACCTGACTCGCTAAGTTGGCATCCCTGGTTGAGGCCAAGTGAGGAGGGAGCATGAAGAATCGCATGCGGCGCTGCCGGCGTCGCCAACTAGAGTTGGGGGGATTGTGTTGTCTTTACTGCATAAAAAAGTCGCTGCGGCCCGTGACGGCTTATGGCTTGCGGCTTAAGGCCTTGGACCACAGCAGATTAAGGCGGTTCTTGGCCAGGACTGGGTGCGTGACTCGCTTGGCGCCGTGGTATTCGCTATAACCAAGGAGGATTTCTATTCCTTGCGTAGGAGATGCTCATGCAACGGTTTGCAAAACTGGCGGCGCTCTTGTTGATGTTCTGGGGTGCGGCATTGCTGGGGTGCGGACAGCAAACGGCTTCCAATTCGACGGGCGGCGCCGCTTCGGGCGATCACCATGACCACGATCACGGCGATCATGATCATGCCCACCACCATCACGACCACGGCGCGCATGGTCCGAACGGCGGGCATCTGATCGAGTTGGGCGGCGGTAAGTACCATGCCGAATGGGTTCACGACGATCTGGCGGATCAAGAGAACGCCAAGAACGTTACGGTCTACATTCTGGGCGAAGACGCCAAGACCGAAAAACCGATCGAAGCCGAGTACATCACGATCAATGTGACCGGCGGCAAAGAGCCAAAGCAGTATCAGTTGCAAGCCGTGAATGTCCAAGACGGCAAAGCGTCGCAATTCGCTTTGGATGATCCGGCGCTGGTAGTCGATTTGGGCATGGTAGGGCAGGGCGTGGAAGCGCGGTTGAGCGTCAAGATTGATGGCGAACCGTACAACGCCAAGATCGAACACGATCACAGCCATGACCACGATCATGGCCACGCCCACTAGTTCGCCTTGACCATAAGTGAGGCAGGCACAAAGGATCAACGACGAGGGCCCGAAGGAAGGAGACGAAATCCTCTACGGTGTTTTCGTCCCTTGCGCTTCGGCCTTCGTCGTTTCTGGTGGAAAGGAAACGGCGATGATCCAACGGCTGGGCTTTCTCGCTGCGTTGATGCTTGTCGTGCTTGCTGTGAGGGATGGGCTGGCTCAAGTGGTGCAGCTTCCGACATTCCGCTCCTTCTCGGTGGGTACGTCGGTTCTGGTTCCTGATCGGGGGAGCGCATACCTGGGCGGCGTGAACCGCGCCGCGTCGGGACACGTTCGCCACGGTGTGCCCCTGGTGAGCAAAACGCCGGGGGAAGGACGCTTGGGCGGGGCAAACGCCTCGGGCTCGGCAGTCAGCGCCGCGGGCGTTAGTGTGACGGCCACCATCATCGACCATCGCGAGTGGGACGCCGCCGTGTTGGCCGAGGCCCAAGCACTACGAGCCGCACGCGGAGAGGAAACCACCCGGCGCGAAGGGGCGAACGCTGTCCCACCACTACGAGCGCCTAGCGTCCCCATCGCAAGCGTCGCTGAACTCGAGCGGCAAAATGCCCAAAAAGATCAGCAACGCGAAGCCGAGGCAGTTGCCCTGGTGAACAAAGCCTGGCGAGCCGAAGCCGATGGGAAGCCGAGTGTGGCGAGGATTTACTACCAAATGGCGGCTCGCCGCGCGGAGGGGGGCCTTCGTGAACAGATTCAACGGCGGCTTCATGAGCTGACGGCGGCCGAGTTACGCCTCGCGAGAAGCCGACCTTAACGCCAATCTTGTGGTTCAAAGTTCTCGAAGGGCAGGGTATAACCGAGTTGACGCCCTTTGCCCCTCTTGTGCAGACGCGAACTTTGAACACTCTCACTTTTCGCTCGGCTCGCCTTGTCTTGGCGTTCCTGTTGCTGCTGGCATGGCCTTCGGGGGCGCCAGCACAGAAGGCGAGTTTGTACGAATCGATCCAGCGCCGCGAGGAAGCGTCCTGGCAGGCTGCGATGAAGATCTGGGAATGGGCCGAGCCGGGTTATCAGGAGAAGCAGTCGTCGGCCTTGCTGGCTAAGATGCTGGAGGATGCCGGCTTCCGCATTACGTGGAACGTGGCGGAGATTCCCACCGCGTTTATTGCTTCGTTTGGTCAAGGCTCGCCGGTCATCGGATTGCTGGGCGAATATGATGCGCTCCCGGGGTTGTCGCAGGAACCGGTCCCTTATCGCTCGCCGCGAGAAGAAACCACCTGGGGGCACGCCTGCGGTCATCATCTGTTCGGCGTGGCGTCGGCCTCGGCCGCTATTGCCTTGGCCGAGCAGATTCGAGCCGGGCGAATCAAGGGAACCGTGCGGTTCTACGGTTGTCCCGCCGAGGAAGGAGGCGGGGCGAAGGTATTTATGGTGCGCGCTGGCGCCTTCAACGATTGCGACGCCGCACTTCATTGGCATCCGGCCAGCCGCAACTCGGCGGGCGACAAGAGTTCGCTTGCGCGGATTGCCGTGAAATTCCGCTTTTTTGGGCAGGCCGCTCATGCAGCCGGCGCTCCCGAGCAGGGACGCTCCGCGCTAGACGCGGTGGAGTTAACCAATTACGCCGCACAGTTGCTGCGCGAGCATACGCCCGAATACACCCGCATTCACCACGTCATTACCGACGGCGGGTCGGCGCCCAACATTGTGCCCGACTTCTCCGAAGTCTATTACTACATCCGTCATCCGCAAGGCTCGGTGCTGCGCCCGCTTTATCGCCGTTTGGAGCTTTGCGCTCAGGCCGGCGCTTTGGCGACCGAAACCCGGTTGGAGATTGACTATCAAGGCGGCATCCGCGAAATCCTGCCGAACAACACGCTAGCGCAGGTGACGCTCAAGAACTTGCAGGAACTAAACGACCTGCGAATTACGCCCGAAGAGACGCCGTTCGCCACCCGGCTACAAGCCACGCTGCCGCAACCGGCGCCGCTAGAGGAAGTGCAGCAGGTGTTCAGTCAAAGTGGAACCGTCGGAACCGGATCGACCGACGTGGGCGATGTTTCCTGGGTTACACCGACGACGGGCTTTACCACAGCCTGCTGGGTTCCTGGCACGCCGGGGCACTCTTGGCAAGCCGTTGCCTGCGGCGCTACGCCGCTTGCGCGACGGGGCATGAATCTTGCGGCTCGCGTATTGGCGGCCACCGCCTGGGATCTGTACACCAACCCGCGATTGCTTACGGCGGCGAAAGAAGAGCATCGCAAACGGCTGGGAAACGAAAAGTATGAGCCGTTGCTCCTACCGGGGCAGAAACCGCCGCTGGACTACCGCAAACCGCCGAAGCGGCAACCTAGCAACGAAAAATCGGAATAAATTCGCGAGTTTATCTCGCGCGGGCCGTACAATTTACCTGATCGATTCAAGCGGCCGAGGGGCGGCAGCCGATATTACCTATTCCGCGAAACCGCTGCGTTGCCCTTCTTCCGCAAGTTTTGGCTTCTCTCGTATGTTTCGCCGTCGTTTACGCGCTGCCTATCGTCTGCACAGCCACCGAATTCGGCGGTTTGTGCTTCACCAAGTGTTGCACGCCGATGATCCCCCGCATCGGCTGGCGCTTGGCGCGGCGATTGGGATGTTCGTCATGCTCACGCCCACGCTGGGAGTGCAGATGATCATCGTCGTGTTCTTGGCGTGGTTGCTGCGAGCGAACAAGGTGGTGGGGCTGCCGATTGTTTGGATCTCCAATCCGGCCACCGCCGTGCCGATTTACTACTCCTGCTATTGGTTGGGCCGAACGTTGCTGAATCGGCCCCGAATTGCACGTTCATGGTGGGCCGAACTGGCTCAACCTCCCGAAGAATGGGCCGATGCGATCACGTTCTATTGGGACAAATTCACCGATGTCGCCGCTCCGTTGTGGACCGGCTGCATCATCGTCGGGTTGGCTGCGGGGTATTTGACGTATGTGGTGGTCTACCGAGTGGTGGTCGCCTACCGCATGCGCCGCTGGGGGCAACTTTTACCGCCGGCGCCAAGCCTTATCCTGCGGGAGTCGCGCCGCGCGGTTCGGGCGTCAGGACGGCTTCGGGAAAACCGGTCGCTCGGAGGTTGACGGCGCGGAGCAAGGGCAGCCCCTGCGACGCCTGGGGAAAGAACCCATCGACATATCCCGCCGCTGCGGCCGTCTTACAAGCAAGCGGCGAAGCGGGCGGCAACGCCGACTTCAATAGCACCAGTTCGTCGGCGCCAAGCGCCTGGGCGACCCGGGCCGCAATGGAGTCGCTTGTTACGCTCCAGCGATGTTCAAGCCGGGCGCCGGGAAGATAAGGCTCTTCGCGGCGTAGAAAATCTTCGGTATCCAGCACCCACGTTCCACCGGGCGGATCGGCTAATTCAGCAAGTTGGGTGGCGAGCGTCACTTGCGGCCAAAGCGCCGCGGCCAGTCGCGCTGTTACGCCCATGGCGCGAATGCATAGCCAATGCGATGTCTCCTCTCCCAGCGCCAAGCACTGGTCCAGGCGACGCAGCGCCTCGGCCAGATCGCCCCCGCCCACGACGAAGACCGTTTTGGCTGGCGGTTGCGCACCAAGCCATGTGGGAACCGCCTCGCGCAGTGGCGCCCAGTCGAGCAAGCTTCCACCCAGTTTCACGATACGGCATGGCATAAGTTTGCGTCTCTTGCGGCGCGTGCATGTCACCGATCCAAGATTGCCATACGACTCCCCCGGTTGCAAGGAACGCATACGAGCCCCCATTAAGGTCCGAGAGGGCGACGATTCCCCGGCGCGGAATGAACGCGCGTTTGATTTACAAGTGGGCGTTGATGTATCTTAGGCACAGAAAAGGACCTCCGTACGCAATTCACGCCGGGAAAGAACCTCATGCGTTGGAGTTGGACGCTAATTTGTGCGGCGTTGCTGATGGGTGCTGCGGGAGCGCTTGTATCGGCCGAGGAAACCGATGATCCGGCGGGCATCGAGTTCTTTGAAAGGAAGGTGCGGCCCCTGTTGGCGCGGCGCTGTTACGAGTGCCACTCGTCGCACGCGAAGTCACTGCAAGGCGGCTTGTACCTGGATACTCGCGCGGGAGTGCTTCAAGGCGGCGATAGTGGGCCAGCCGTCGTACCAGGCAAGCCTGAAGCCAGCCTTCTCGTGACGGCGCTGCACTTTGGCGACGACCTGCAAATGCCGCCCGAGGGAAAAATTCCCGCAGAGGAAATCGCCCTTGTGACGGAATGGGTGCGTCGCGGCGCGCCGATGCCGCCCGACCGAGAGCCGGCGCCACAGTCTCGCTCGCAGATCGACTGGGACGAGGCGCGGCGGTTCTGGTCGTTCCAACCCTTGCGGTCAACTCCGCTGCCAACGGTGCAAAACGCCATGTGGCCGCAACGGCGCATCGATTTCTTCGTGTTGTCGGAACTCGAAAAGCATCAATGGACGCCCTCGGGGGAGGCGGATCGGCGAACGCTGGTGCGCCGCGTTACGTTTGACCTGATTGGTCTGCCACCAACGCCGGAAGAAATCGAAGCGTTCCTGGCTGATCCGGAGCCCGACGCTTACGAGCGGCTTGTCGACCGGCTATTGGCGTCGCCCCACTACGGCGAGCGCTGGGGGCGCTATTGGCTGGACCTGGCGCGCTATACCGATCAGACGGCCAGTTGGTTGAACTCCACCGCCCACGCCTGGTTGTATCGCGACTGGGTCGTGCAGGCGTTCAACGAAGACCGGCCCTATGACGAGTTTGTGCGGCTTCAACTGGCGGCCGACTTGATCGAAGGCGTCGCTCCGACCGACCTTGCGGCGCTCGGGTTTCTGGGCCTAAGTCCCACCTATTGGAAAGAGTTGAAGCTTGCGCCCAACGTGATCAAGACGGTGGTGGCCGAAGAGTGGGAGGAACGCATTGATGCGATCTCGCGAACCTTCCTGGGACTGACCGTGGCCTGCGCTCGTTGCCATGACCACAAGTATGACCCAATTACCACGCACGACTATTACGCGCTGGCCGGCGTGTTGGCCAGCACCCGCCTGGCCGATCGGTTCATGCTTCCGCCCGAAGAGGCGCAGCGCGTCCAGGCGGCGCGCGCCGAAGTAGCCAATCTTGAGGCGGAAATTGCAAAACTTCGCAAAGCACAGGACGGGAACGAAGCCGCTGTTCAGAAGGCCAACGAGCTCCAGGCGCGGGTCGAAGAGATCCGGCGTTCAACGCCTCATTACGACGCGCTTCAGGTTTGCGCCGTTGACGAGGCAAGCATCGAAGTCCTGCCCGATGGGCCCAACGCCACCCGGATCGAGTATCATCCTGGCCAGCCGCTCGACCTGCATGTGCAAGTGCGTGGCGAGCCATCCAACGAAGGGCCACTTGCGCCGCGCCGCTTCTTGCGTGTCTTCTACGAGAGCGATCCGCCGTTATTCCGGCACGGCAGCGGACGACGAGAGTTAGCCGACGCCCTGGTGAACGAGGCGGCGCCGCTCGCCGCGCGGGTGATCGTCAACCGCGTGTGGCGGCATCACTTTGGCCGCGGGCTGGTCGATACGCCCAGCGATTTCGGCCTGCAAGGATCTCGACCCACACACCCGGAACTGTTGGACGATTTGGCGGCCCGGTTCGTGCAGAACGGTTGGTCGCTCAAGTGGTTGCACCGAGAGATTCTGCTCTCGGCAACCTACAAGCAAACTTCCATGACGGATCGCAGATTGCCGACCGTGGGTTACGGTCAAAACGCTGACCAATCCGCCGAGCAACGGCAAACAGCGAGCGATCCGCAACGAGTCGATCCGGAAAATCGTCTGCTCTGGCGTATGAACCGGCGGCGGCTGGAGTTTGAGCCCTGGCGTGACGCCATGCTGGCTGTTGCAGGAAGCCTCGATGCCCGCTTCGGCGGCGTGGCGCTTCCGCTGACAGAGGCGAATCATCGCCGCCGTACGATTTACAGCCGCATCCATCGGCACGAGCTTGACGTAACATTGCGGCTTTATGACTTTCCCGACCCGTCGTCGCATAGCCCCAGCCGTGAAGCGACCACAACACCGCTGCAAGGGCTTTTTGTACTCAATGGGCCCTTCGTTCAGCAGCAAGCGGCGGCCTTGGTCGAGCGATTAAAGCGTGAGTCGCCCGACGACTTGGTGGCGCGGGTTGATCGCGCCTATTGGTTACTGTTTGGCCGGGCGCCGCAGCCCGCCGAGGTGGAGCTAGCGCGCGAGTTCCTTTCCGCCGACGCAGCCAGCGACAAGGCCTGGCGGCTCTACGTGCAAGCTCTCTTGGGCGCCAACGAGTTCATGTTCGTCGATTGAAAGGAGAATTTCCGTGCAACGTTTGCCTCTGCACTGGGACCCGAACCTTTCGCGCCGACAGTTGTTGCAAGCGCTGGGCGCCGGGCTCGGCGCGTTGGGCGCGGCGCCCTTGTTGTCCGCCGAGAGCTTGGCTGCCCAGACGCACTTTCCGCCGCGCGCGAAGCGCGTGATTCACCTGTTTATGAACGGCGGTCCCTATCAGGCCGACTTCTTCGATCCCAAACCGATGGTGGAGAAGTTCGCCGGCCAACGTCCGGCCGAAGTTCAACTGCGAACGGAGCGGGTTACAGCGGGGCTGCTGCCATCGCCCTTCAAGTTCCAGCCCGCCGGGAATAGCGGCGTTCCGGTTAGCGAGCTATTGCCAAACCTCGCCCGCCACATTGACGATGTTTGCGTGCTGCGGTCGGTCTACACCGACAATCCCAACCACGGGCCAGCGCTCTACCTGATGAACAACGGCACAATTACCGAACGTCGGCCAAGTATGGGATCGTGGTTCCTATACGGCCTGGGGCGCGAGAATGAAAATCTGCCTGGTTACGTGGTGCTGTGCCCGGGGCGGCCCGTGCGGTTTTCGGTCTTGTGGACCAGTTCGTTTTTGCCAGGGGAGTTTCAAGGCACGTACATCAACCACTCCAACCTGGACCCGCAAAAACTGATTCCATATCTCCGCAATGCTCAGGCGACGCCCGACGAGCAGCGGCGGCAGGTGGAGTTGCTGCGCCGCTTGAACGAACAACACCTGGCCGACCGCGCCGACGATGCGGCGTTAGAGGCGCGCATCAAATCGCTCGAGTCAGCCTTCCATATGCAGTTTGAAGCGAGCGAGGCGTTCGATCTGGCGCGCGAGCCCCAATCTGTGCGCGAGGAGTACGGCAAGGGGCACTTCGCCAACGGCTGCCTGTTGGCGCGCCGGTTAGTGGAGCGCGGGGTGCGGTTCGTGCAGGTCTATTACGGAGACGGCCAACCGTGGGACACGCACAACAACCATAACGACAGCGTCCGCAATTTGGCTAAAGACATCGACCAGCCGATCGCTGCGCTCCTGGCTGATCTTAAACGCCGTGGCCTGCTGAACGAGACGTTAGTGATCTGGGGAGGCGAGTTCGGCCGCACGCCAACTTCCGAGAACGGAAACGGCCGCGACCACAACCACTACGGCTTTAGCATGTTCATGGCGGGCGGCGGCGTGCGCGGCGGCATGACGTACGGCGCCACCGATGATTTCGGATTCCGCGCGGTCGAGAACCGCGTCCACATTCACGACCTGCACGCTACGATCTTGTATCTCTTGGGGCTGGATCACGAACGGCTCACCTATCGCTACGCCGGCCGCGATTACCGCCTGACCGATGTCGCCGGCCGCGTGGTGAAAGAGATCGTCGCCTAAATCTCGCGCAAAAGGCTAGAATGGCTCAGGTAGGCGCCGCGCGCCTGACGAGAAACCTCCTGACGCCATTTCTTGTACCCCCCTGCGCATCGGGTGGATGGCGGGATGCCGCTAAGCCATCCACCATCGGAAGTGCCAATCCGTGAGCCCGCATGTCTTCCTGGTCCCTGGAGCCCATTTTTGACAGCTATTTGGCCGTGTTCCTCATTGCCGGCGTCCTGATGGCGCTGTTGCTGGTGCGGCCGACGTATCGAACGCTGTCGCAGGGGCAGTGGGGCACGCTCTTGGCGCTGCGCATGGCGGCGATTTTGTTGCTGATTACGGCCATGCTGGGGCCGACCCATGTTTCCACCACGCGCGAACCGCAAACCGCCGTGGCGGTCGTGCTGTTCGATCAGAGCCGCAGCATGCAACTTCCCGATGCCGCGGGCGATCGCTCGCGCTGGGAGGCGCAGCTCCAAACGCTCCAGCAAGCCGAACCGCTGCTGCGCGAGTTAGGCGAAAAGCTCAAAATCAAAGTCTATGCCTACGACTCCCGGCTGCACGCCATCTCCTGGGAGGGTGGTTCGCTGCAACTACCCAAGGCGCCCAACGGAGAACAAACCGATCTGGGGACCACACTCCACGAGGCAATCCAGCAAGAGTTAGGTCAACGTGTGGCGGCCGTGGTGGTGCTGGGCGACGGAGCCCAAACCGCCCTTACGCCGCAAGTGGAGCCGTACCACGCGGCGCGCGAGTTGGCGCGGTTGCAGTACCCGCTTTACACGATTGCCTTTGGGCCGGCTGGCGCCGCCTCGCAAGCGCGGGACGTGGCCATTGAGAACCTCCAAGACCAGTACTCGGTGTTTGTGAAAAACGAATTGGTCGTGCGGGGGGTGGCCCGCGTGCGCGGGTACGTGAACAAGGCAATTCCCGTGGAGCTGACTCTGGAGGACGCCGAAGGGAAGACCGTGGCCGCTTACAAGACCACCATTCAGGCGGCCGAGGACGGCGCACAGGTTCCCTTTGAGTTCACCCACACGCCCGACAAACCAGGGCAATACAAGTTGACGGTCCGAGCCGCAGAGCAACCGGGCGAACTGGTCGCCAAGAACAATCAACTCAACGCTTTTCTGACCGTGCGCGAAGGAGGCCTCAAGACGCTGTTCCTGCGCGGGTCGTCGTTGTTTGAGCAGCGGGCGATTCGCCGCTCGCTAGACGCCTCTCCAGATATCGAGGTGGAGGACCGTTGGATCGAATCGCGCCGCCGCGACGCCTGGCCGGTCGATTTAGCCGCCACTTTGGGCGACCGCAAGTACGATGTGTTTATTCTTGGCGATCTTGATAGCTCCGCCCTGCATGCCGAAGGAACCCAACAGCAAAATCTGCGGTTGCTTTCCGACGCGGTCGCCAGCGGCAAAGGGTTGATCATGCTCGGCGGCATGCACAGCTTCGGTCCGGGCGGCTATCGCGAAACGCCGCTCGCCAACGTGCTGCCGATTGTGATGGACCGCTTTGAACGGCAAGATTTTGGCGGCCCTTTCCGGCCCGACTTGCACTTGCCGGGACCGATTTCGCTGCGGCCTACCGAGTCTCACTTCATTACCCATTTAGCGTCTAGCGACAAGAATCACGCGGCCTGGGACGCATTGCCTCCTCTGACGGGCGCAAACAAGTTTGTCGACGTGCAAAGCGGAGCGCATGTGTTGCTGACAAGCGAGCACGGCGCGCCCATTCTGGTGGCGGGGCAATTTGGCCGGGGGCGTGTGCTGGCCTTTGCCGGCGATTCCACCTATCTCTGGCCGATGCACGGATTTGACAAAGAGCACAAACGCTTTTGGCGGCAGATGATCCTGTGGGCCGCCGGTCGCGACGAGGAGCAAAAAGACGACGTCTGGATCAAGCTTGCTCGGCGGCGCTTTGGGCTAGGCGAACGAGTGTCGTTCACCTTGGGCGCCAATACCGCGACGGGCGACGTTGTGGAGGACGCACAATTTCAGGTGGAAGTTGTCGATCCCCAGGGGAAGCGGCACAGCGTGACGATCGCCCGCGATGACGAAGAATCGACCGGCGCCTTTGGACCGATGGAACAGCCCGGGGAGTACGCCATCGTTGTCGTCGCCCGTCGCGACGGCCAACAGATCGGCGCCGCGCAAGCGCGGTTGGAAGTTTTTGATCAAGACGTCGAGCTAAGCAATCCCGCGGCGGACCATGACTTGTTGCGGCGTTTGGCTCGGCTGACCGAAGCATCGGGCGGCCGGATGCTGGCCCGTGAAGAACTGCCCGACCTGTTGCGACAGATGCAAGACTTGCCCGAGCAAATTGCCGTGGAGCACGAAACGCGCTGGCGTCTGGCCAGCAGTCCGACCGACGCTTGGATCTTTTTCCTGGTGATGGTGAGCGTGTTTACCGGCGAATGGGCCTTGCGCAAGAAGTGGGGCTTGGCGTAAGGTCGACGAAACGAGGCTGATCGCACACCACCGCCCATTAGCGGAAAGGCTCGCGGCCGGTGCGAAGCGCGTCGCGCGGGTCAATCATTCCATTCGCCCGGGCGCCCGCGCGGGTGGCTTCGGGGAACATCTGTTCGAACATCTCGTTCAAGCCAGGGAAGGTTTCCGGACGCAACTCAGGACTTTCCAAGGGGCCTTGAACGTGAATCAGCAGCAGGTTGCGTCCGGCTTCACGGAACACCTGCCCCACCAGATCGCCCAAGATGGGAATAGGATGATCGTTGCGCCCGACCTGGACAAAGAGTTTAAGCTTCAACTGACGGTCCAGGTCCATTTCGCCACTTCCCCACAGGCTGATGGCGTCGCCGGTGAAGTCGATCCGGTCAAAGTACAGGTGCTCGCCCTGAATACGAAAATCGGTGTTGCTGGTGGTGAAGGCCGTGGTGTCGGGCGGTTGAAGCCGCAGCACCTTAAGCAGCGACACCATCACCGGCAACTCGTAAACATCGGCTTCGCGCAAACGCACTAACCCATCGCCCCGCCAGGTGTGCGGGCCGTGGCTGGTGCCGGTCAAACGCACCATGCCGAAGACTTTCCCCGACAACTTCTGGTTTTGCCCCGTTGCTTGGCGAACAATCGTTCGCAGATCGGCGTCGGTCAACGTTGCTTGGAGTGCGAATTCGCCGTCGCCTGTTAGCGAGCAGCGGGCGTCGGCGTGGAGAATGCCGCCCAGCGTTTGCGCCGTCAGACGCGGCGGCGAAGGCTGAGGCAACGGCGATGGCCGTCCTTGCGAGGGCGCATTCTCGGGCGGCGCCCAGGCGCCCAAAAGCACGCGCGTGTTGTCCAGGTACAACGGCCCTTGCACTCGCGCTATTTGAATCCCCTTGCAGAAGAGCGAGTCGATGTCGATACGCCCGCGGCTGGCAAAGCGATCGCCATCGTGGTGGCCCATCAGACGCACGCCGCCGTGCACGTTTTCGAGCAGAACGCCCGCATCGAGCGATCCGCCGACCATTTCGCAAGCCATGTCCCAGCGCGACGTGGTTTTCACGCCGGGACGCGTAGAGCCGGCGAACTCAATCCATCCGCGTAAGGCCAGCGGCCCGGTAATCGCCAGGCGACCGGTGGCGCGGCGCAGTTCTTCGGGAAGCGCTTCGGCGAGCTCTCGGTCATAGTGCAGGCGATCGACGGTCACGCGGTCCAGCCGCATGCGCCATGCTCCGTTGGGCGAGGTGGACACGTGGCCTCCCGCGGCTAAACGCGTGGAGCCATGATCGGCCCGCAGGTTTTGCAATTCGATCTCCCCGTCGCGATAGACGATCGAACCGGTAATGTTGTCCAGTCGGTAGGGGAACCAAACGGGGATGATCGTTAACGGACGCCGATCGACGGTCTGCGGCTGGTTCGGCCAGCGCGTGGCTTGCACGTCGAGCGACAACCGCCGTTCGGGCGTGCTGTAGCCGAGGGTCACTTTCAGCTGATCCACGACGCCGCGCGGCCGCAGAGCGGTCCAGATTTGCTGCGCCTCGTGCGAAAGGGCGTAGCGTAGGTCGTCGTCCAAGGGAACCTGCACCGCTTCAAAGTGAAGTGTCAGCCGGCTGCCGTTTTCGGTGGGCGTCCAGTCGCCATGGCAGGAGATATGGGCGCCCCCTTTCCAGCCTTGCAGGTCCCGGAACTCCCAACGCCCATTGCGATGTTCAAGCACGCCTTGCACGCTCTCGATGGGGTAGGGGAATTCTTTGTGCTTCATCGAGCAGTTGCGCAGACCTACAACGCATTGAAGCTCGAATTCGTCGGCCTGAGGATCGGTTTTCTCCAAACGTCCACGAAAGGTGGCGGCGCCTCGCGGGTGAAAATCGGCGACAATCTCGCGCGATTCTTCATCCAGAGCGGCCAGCAATTGATCGTTAATGGGCACCGGGCCTTGCGAGACGATCTCTAGCCAGCCGGTGCGCTGGCCTGTCGGATCATGCAGCTTGCCGTCCAGCCGTACATACTGTCCGCTGGCCAGGGCAAGCACACTGAGCGATAGTTCGTTGCCTCGGAAGTCGACGCGGCCCGCCCCACGATGCAGCCGGTAAGGGAAATCGTCGTAGGCGAACGACACGTCCAAAAGCTCAATGCCTACCTCGGGCCGCCAGGTCTGACCGTTAAAGGTTAAGTTTGCTTCCACGTTGACGAAGCCGGTTGGCTGGAGCGCGTTCCAAAGGGCCTCGCCGTCGGGGATCGCCTTGATGAGTTTGGGGTCCAGCGCCAACTCTCGCCCGCTAATGTGGAGTGTTTGCCGGCCGGGGCCTTGAAGTCCTTCGCGTTCGTACGCTAGTTGCACCTGCGCCGAGCCGCAGCGGACCTGGGCGTTTTGAATTTTGATCTGGCGATTATCGACGTAGCCGGTTCCTTGAAAGTCGGTCAGCGGATACGGCAAACGCGGGTCCGACACGCGCACGTCGGAAAAATCGCCGGCCACCACGAACCGAAACGGCGATGCATCCACCGGCTCGCTGGACGCCTCAAAGCGAAAGTTCGCCCGGCCACGAATGCTCGTTTCGGGCGGCAGGTCTTGCGTTAGCGTCGGCGGTAGCGACTGCCACAACTCGGGCGACAGCTCAAAATTCTCAACCACTCCGGCGCATCGCCAGGCTCCGTCGGCCTCGCGCAGCGAAGCGTTCAGGTGGGCTCGGCGGAAGTGGTCGGAGCTAACAGACCCTTGCACGGTGAACACAACCAAGGGCGGGCCCGCCGGCGAAGGCTCCTCGTGGGGGACAATATCCAGGTGGATATCGCGCACCACCAGCGGCGCCGCTTGAGGGCGCATGGGATCAAGGAACTCGATGCTTCCTCCCTCGACCCGCACCGTGGGTGGCGTTTCGCTGAAGTTCGGCGGCGGCCAAAGTTTTTTAGCGCTCCAGGAACCGTCTTCGCGCCGTGTAGAGCGGATGGCCAACCCGCGGAAAACGATCTTGTCGACGGGAATATTGGCCAACACCACGTCTTTGAGTTGCGCGTCGCTGATCGCGAAGATTTCTTCGACGTAGGCCAACTCAGCGTGCTGAATATTGCCGGTCGGCTCCACAATCGAGACGCCGCGAATGCGAATGCCTTGCCCTTCAAACCACCGGGCGGAGCGTACATGGACCGATAATTCGGGATAATGTGCGCGAAAGCGACGCTCCACTTCGGCCCGGATTTCTTCATCCACTCGGCCCAGTAGGTACATGGCGCACACCGCCCCTGCCAGGCCCACCATGGCCAGCGTGACTAGGACCGTGCGCAACCGACGAAGCATAGGCAGTGAACCAGTGAAACTAAGTCGCGGAGCGTTGTTCCCCCGGCGAGCGGCCGACTTGCCACGCCATCCACGTCTGCGTTACGGCGCCGGCTGCAAGGACGATCAGCGGCAACATGGCCGGTTGGCGGTAACGGATGGAGGCCACAAAGATGACGTGTAACAGCGTTAGGTACGCCGCCGGCAACAGGCACAATCGGTAAGGCCAGCCGCGGGGAACAAACTTGATGGCTCCCCATAACCCCAAGGCCAGTAACGGAGCGTAGCCCGCCGTCACAACGAGCCGCAGCCGCCAACTTTGAAACTCCTCGGTATTGGGCCAAAGATTCC
Source organism: uncultured Pirellulaceae bacterium (assembly GCA_964458385.1). GTDB lineage: Bacteria > Planctomycetota > Planctomycetia > Pirellulales > Pirellulaceae > JAHWKS01. The sequence continues at coordinate 7,739 of CAYWIS010000052.1, read as the reverse complement.
ACATGCGGACAAACTTCACGCCTGCCAGACGGAACGCTTCCCCGGGATGCTCCCGGGCCCAGGTTATGGCTGCTTCACGTAAACGGCGGTCAAGCGTCACTTCGGCTTCGGTCGGCGTGGGGCGCTGGTCGGGCGGAAACGAGGCGAAGTAACGCTGCTGAAATTCGTCGACCGGGCGGAAATCGCTGGCGCCGGTTGCGTAAGGCGAAAGGCCGTCATACAGGCTGGCGCCCACCTGGAGTGTTGTGGCGACAAACCGCCCTGTCACCCAATAGTTGCGCACCCACCAAGGCGTCATGGCCGCCGTAAGTGCAAGAAGCATAACGGCGCCAATCGCCGTGTGGCGAGAACGACGTCTTGTAGCGGCCAGGCCCACCAGCAGCGCAAAGGGAGTAAACAGCAGCCAACTGGGACGCATAAGCGTTGCCGCGCCGGCGGCAATTCCCGCGCTTGCGGCCCATGTGAGGGCGGCGCGCAACGTTGACGCCTGCCAGGCCTTCGTCCATGCGATCAGTTGCAAGAGCATCAGGGGAGCAAATGGCGCTTCGCTAAGCACGAATACGCTCATCGCCACCGCACCCGGGTAGAACGTGGCCAGCGCCGCCGCGACCCAAGCTGTTGGGCGATCAAAACAGATACTCGCCAGAACGCCCACGCAGGCGACCGCCGCGGTCCCCAACGCTGCGCCGAGGATGCGCGCGGCCAGAACCGGCGGCTCATCGCCGGCAAACACGAACAGCGGAGCTAATAACAGCGGGTATCCCGGCGTACGAAACACCCGCGGTCCATTCTTGCCCACCTCATACGGTTCGCCGCGGGCGATGGTTTGGGCAAGCGTCCAATAGCTGGCGCTATCGCCGAAGCCAAAGGGCGTGCCCGCAGGCAGTCGGCTTTCCCACCAGACCGCCGCGGCCACACGGACCCCGAGCGCCGCCCCCAAAAGGAGCGCCCACGCGAGCGCAGAATGGGCGACGCGACGCATGCCGACACGCTTCTCCTAAGTTAAACCGCGAGATGGTAGGCAGCGTACCCAATAGGGTCAAGAGAACTTTAGCAAGATCAAAGAGAGAACGAAGAAGAGGGTGATTGGAGGGGATGGTAAAAAAAGTGAAGGGGGGGTGGAGAGGTGGATTGCTTCAGCTTCGACCATAGCCTCTGGCCAACGGCTTCCCAGAACCCCACCTTACCAACGACTCACTGCCTTCGACCACTAACCCCAATCACCTCCCATTCGACTCGCCCTTTCTTTCGCAATCCAATAATCGAGTGTGTCTCGCAGCGTTTTTTCTAAAGAAATCTCTGGCCGCCACTCAATTGTCCTTTGCAACTTCGTCAAATCGGCAATCGGATCCTGCTGCCGGCCCGGGGAACGCTCCACATACCGCCGAGCCGGATCGTACATCTGGCGAAGCTGCTCAAAGATATCGCCGCTGCGAAGCGCCACGCCGCCCCCTACGTTGTAGGTCTCGCCCGGTTGGCCGTGGAGCATCAGTAGGCGATAAGCCCGCACGACGTCTCGTACGTCGGTCATGTCGAGGTAACTGTCCAGACACAAGACCTCAAGCGGATCATCTCCACGGACCAGGTTTCGGCACCACTGCGAAAGCATGAGCTTTGGCGATTGCCGGGGACCGGCGTGATTGAACGCGCGGATCACTAGGAACTCAAGCCCTGCGGCTGTAGCCTCGCGGCGCAGAACTTCCTCGGCCGCCAACTTGGTCTTGGCGTATCCACTGGTCGGCCCCAAGGGAGAGGTTTCCGAGACGAGTGGGGACGTGGGATCGACCGGCGCATAAACCCGGCTGCTGCTAATAAGCATCACGCGCGGCCGAGCGCCGCATTGCGCCGCCAGACGGACGACGGCTTCAGTTCCTCCCACGTTCACTTGCAGGGCTTGTGGCGTGGGATCGATTCGCCCGCAGTCGGCGGGGATGCTGATCGCCGCAAGGTGAAAGATTGCCTCGGGTGCAAAGGCTGTGACGCGCTCAAGCACGTCGTCAGGAATCCCGGCAGCTACATTCCAGGGCAGAATTTCCGCGTGGCGCGATAATTCGGGGGAGCTATCGGCAGGCCAGCGGCCATCGAGCGAGGTTCCAAGCACCGCAGCGCCGCACGCTAATAGATGTTCGGCCAGGAAACTGCCTGCAAAGCCGGCTACCCCTGTGATGACTGCTCGCACGCTGGGACGCTCCTTGTCTGGTTCTCGTCCTGACAATCGGCCGATGTGGCCCCATAATAGCACATGTCTCTGCGAGGCGCGAATGAACACACGGCCGCTCACCATCACTAGCACCCAAAACCCCCGGCTCAAGGCGGCAGCGCGCCTGCGCGACGCCAAAACGCGACGAAAGACAGGACGCTTCCTGATCGACGGCGCACGTGAAATTTCCCGGGCCATCGAGGCTGGTGTGGAAATCGCCGAAGCGTTTGTCTGCCCCGAACTGTGCGATACGGCGGAACGCCAGGAGACCGTGCGGCGGGTGTGTGAGGCGGCAAGGGAGTGTTTCCACGTTTCCCCTGCCGCGTTCGCGAAGTTGGCGTTTGGAGAGCGGGCGGAAGGCGTTGTTGCCGTGGGGGTAACGCCCCAACGAACGCTGGCGGACGTACGCTTACCCGATAACCCGTTCGTGGCGATTGTCGAGGGAGTCGAGAAACCCGGCAACCTGGGAGCGATTTTGCGCACTGCTGAC
>CAYWIS010000052.1:0-5039 GCA_964458385.1 uncultured Pirellulaceae bacterium | reverse complement strand
ATCTCTATAATCCCAACGCGATTCGTGCCAGCCTGGGGGCGATTTTTACCCTCCCCGTCTGCTCTGCTGAAAGTCGAGAGGTGCGCACCTGGCTTCGAGAGCAACGAATTCCTATCTACGCGGCCCGAGTGGGTGGGGGGAAACTTTACACGCAGGTTGATTTCTCGGGGCCGGCGGCGATTGTGCTGGGGAGTGAGTCGCAAGGCTTAAGCGAGTTGTGGCGCGGTGACGACGTAACGAACGTCGAATTACCCATGCGAGGTGTGGTCGATAGCCTCAATGTGTCGGTAGCGGCGGCGGTTTTCTTTTACGAAGTACTCCGCCAGCGTACTAAAGGGGGATAGTACCACAAGGCGGGCAGAAAGCCTCTTCTTCCCCCTTATTCGGCTGGGGGCTGTTTGGAGCAATTCGCTGGTTTTGTCCGCTTTCCGTCTCCCACAGCGATTTGAAGTGGGACGCGTAACCACCCGCCGGGCCGTGGAATAAAACCGGCGGCGAGGGCGGCAAGGTGACGCTCCGACGCTGGCGCCGAGTTTGCGTGGAATTGCCGTTTGCGGAAGGGGGATCGGTCTGCGGGTTTCCGCATGTCCGCGCCAGCTTTGGTAGCCTGTGCGGCCTGAGGAAAAAATTCAGGCATTTCAGCCGGTGTGGGGTAAAATTGAAGGCTTTTGCACAGTCTGTCGAATGCCGATAACTACCTTGGTGCTGCAACTTTTCCGGGGTGACCTACATCTAATGCAACACAGGGTGCATTTTCGCCACATTTCGGATGAGAAAACCCAACGGGTTTTCTCTGTCTCCACCAGGTATTCGGTAAACCGTTCGATCGTAGTTGGGGCGTTTTGAGCCGGCAAATCCCAATTAGGCGACCGCACTCCTCTTGCCGCATCCGCGATTTGTGGGTGTGACCCTTTGAACTTTAAATACGAACCGATGAAGAAGCATTCGCGCCGTCAAGGTCGTTTTTCGCGATGGTTGTCCCGCTGGGGGAAGGGGGCGCCGCGTCCTAAGCTGCACCGCCACCATCGGGTCGAAGCCCTGGAAGGTCGCGAATTGTTGGCGGCCGACGTCGGGGTGTGGGCGGCCGAAGGAGAGGCCGACGACTACGTGGCGATCATGCCCGATATTGAGAGCAGCAGCCCCACCGTCACCGTGGGGGGGACGTTTAACGTCCGCGTGCTGATCCAGGACTTGCGGCCCGAAGATCCCAACCTGAACAACTCGGTGGAAGATCGTGGCGTGTTTTCGGCCGTCACCGATTTGACCTTCAATCCCCAGTTGTCGGGAATCCCCTTGGCCTCGTTCTTAACGGCCAACGACGCCGCCGCGTTCTTTGGTCCCATCTACGCCAACATCGATTTAGCGCTGTTAGACCAGCGGGTGGGCGAGGGGAAAATCCGCATTAACAGCCCCTTGGCGAACTTGCAGTCGCCGCCGGGCGAAGATGAGTTCCTCTTCGTCACGATTCCCTTCAAGGTGGGGGCGGTGGCCGACTTCGCCTCGACCGATGAGGATACGCCCATCACGATCGATGTGTTGGCGAACGACACTTCGGCCAGCGGTACGCAAACGATCGCCACCACGTTTGTGAACGCGCAGGGGCAAACGGTCTTGTTGTTCGTTGAGTCCGACGCCAACGAGAACCGTGGCAATTTGGGTGTGGCCGAAGAAGACATCATGTTCGGCTCCGACACCATTCAGGTGAGCGTTCCCGGCGCTCCCACGCTGGCTAGCGTGGGGAATGCGGCCAACGGGACAGCAGAAATCGTTAACGGCCAGATACGCTACACGCCCAACGCCAACTTCTTTGGCTCCGATACCTTCACGTACACCATCAACTATCCTGGCGGCGTTAGCGACACGGCGACTGTCACGGTGCGTGTGAACAACACGAACGATCCGCCCAACGCGGTGGACGACAACTTCACCGTGAATAAGTCAACCGTGCTGGAGGCGATCTCGCCCAACCTGTTGACCAACGACTCTGACCCCGATTCAGGCGCGCCGGCAAACGATCATATTCGCGTTACGTCGATGTCGGCCACGTCGGCACGCGGCGTGCCGATTGCCCCCATCGTGCGCACCAGCGGCACGGCGCAGGCGGGCTCCACCAGCACCACCTTCAAACTGGCCGCGAATGCATCGTCGACCCACGATGAGTACAACGGCCTATTGCTGGTCATTACCAGCGGAACCGGGGCAGGGCAGCGTGCGCTGATTACCGATTACAACGGCAATACCAAGACCGCCACTATTAGCCCCAGTTGGACGGTCACGCCCGACGCCACCAGCCAATACCAAGTGGTTGTTAACGGCGGCTTCCGCTACGATCCCACGGGCGTGGAAGCGTTCCAAGATTTGGAGCCGGGCGAGACTCTCACGGATACGTTTACGTACACCATTACTGACCGGTCGGGCGCCACCGACACGGCGACCGCCACCATTACGGTCACGGGCTCGCAAGTGGCGACGTCGATCGACAAGGTCAAGTTCGCTCAAGACCTGGCCGCCGCCGGTGTGAAGTTCTACGGCGCCGTGTGGTGCCCGTTCTGCACCGAGCAGAAGCAGCTCTTTGAGGACGGCGCCCGCTACTTGCCGTTTATCGAGGTGACCAACCCGGACCGCTCGCTGAACCAGATTGGTCAGGACAACAACATCACCACCTTCCCCACATGGGTCTTCCCCGACGGCCGCCGCGAAACGGGCGTGCTGACGCTGGAACAACTTTCCGAATTTAGCGGTGTGCCTCTGCCGATGGGTGATGCGCCGTTCCTGGCGCCGATCGAGGACGTCACGCTGCTTGCCGGGGCGCCGCTGCATATTCCGTTGGACGGTTACGATCCCAACGGCCAGAAGATCACCTACACCGTACAGGTTTCGGGCAATTCGGGCGTTTCGGCTCAGGTGCTGGGGCAGACGCGGAGCCTTCGTATCAACATGGAAGGCTACGAAGACATGATCATTCGGCTCTTTGACAACGAAGTGCCGCGTGTGACCGATGCGATTGCGAAACTGGCCGAAGAGGGCAAGTACGACGGTGTGATCTTCCACCGCGTGGTCGACGACTTTGTCATCCAGGGCGGCGATCCCACGGGGACCGGTTTGGGCGATCCCTCGCTGCCGCGCTTTGATGACCAATTCCACTTCGACCTTCAGCACACGTCGAAGGGCGTGGTGTCGATGGCCAAGGCCGGCGACGACACCAACAGCTCGCAGTTCTTTATTACCGAGGTGGCGACCCGCTCGCTGGACTTCAACCATTCGATCTTTGGCTTCCTGATCGAAGGCGACCATGTGCGGGAAGCGATCAGCGAGTTGCCCAACAGCGGTCCGCCGAACAACACGGTTCAGTCGAACCTGGCGCCTAAGATGACGTCGGTGGAAGTCTTCACCGACGAAGAGAACGGCTTGTTGCGTCTTAAGGCGGCGCCCGGCACGACTGGCACGGCCACCATCACCGTGACCGCCACCGACGCCGACGGCAACAGCACCACGCGCACCTTCAACGTGACGGTGCAAGAAGACACGTTCAACGGCGCCCCATTCCTGGACGACATCCCGCCGATCACCACGCGGCCCAACACGCCGGTCAGCTTCCAATTGCCCGGCCGCGACGTGGAGGGCGATCCGCTCATCTATGCGGCGTCGATTCCCACGGGCTCGACGACCTACCAGTTCAACATCAATCAGTCCACGGGCCAGGTGACGGTCACCCCGCCGCAGGATTTTGTGGGCACGTTGGAGTTGATGGTCAGCGTGCGGCAGACGACCAACTCCAATACAGGCGACCAGTTCGACACCCAACTGGTTACGATCCAAGTGACGCCCGACGCTCCCACGTCGATCGACCTGCTGCCGAACTCCGATACGGGCGTCGCCAGCGACGACAACATCACCAACGCCACGCAGCTGCAGTTCCAGGTAAACGGCGTGCGTAGCGGCGCCACGGTGGAGTTGTTCCGCGGCACGCAGTTGATAGGCACGGCCACGGTTCCCGCCGGCGCCACGAGTGTGACGGTGACCACGAACAATCCTGCGCTGTTGACCGAAGGCGTTCATCAGTTCACCGCGCGGCAGACGGTCGATGGCGCGCAAAGCGATCCGTCGCCCGCGTTGGCGGTGACGATTGACCGCACGCCGCCGCCCGCGTTTACCTCGACGCCGCCGACCGAAGCGTTCGTTTCGAACCAACTTCGCTACGACGCTGAAAACCCGCTGGAGCCCTCGGGCGGCGTGTTCTACTCGCTGGTCAATCCGCCCAGCGGCGCCAGCATCAATCAGACGACGGGCGTGCTTACGTGGACGCCCACCGAAAACCAGGTGGGAACGCACACCTTCAAGATTCGCGCCCGCGATGCGGCGGGGAATACGCGCGACCAAGACTTGACGATCAACGTAGCGCTAGGCGCAACGCGGGGCGACACCTACACGGTGGACGAAGACTCCACGCTCACGGTGACCGGCGCCAACAGCGTGCTGAACAACGACGACCCCGACAACACCTTGGGAGACGAACCGCTCACCGCCGTCAAGGTGACCGATCCGCAGCACGGTACGCTTACGTTCAATCCTGACGGCACCTTTACGTACGTTCCCAATCCGAACTTCCAAGGCGTCGACTCATTTACCTACCGCGCCGTGCGCGGTTCGCAGCAGGGGAACATCGGCACGGTGACGATTAACGTGCAAAACGTGTTCGACCCGCCGGTCGCCCACGACGACACGTACAACGCCACCGAAGACACCGTGCTCCAGGTGAGTGCGGCCGATGGCGTGCAGAAGAACGACGAGAACCCCGACGACGTCACGCTGAATGCGGTGGTGGTGTCTCCGCCGACCAAGGGGCAAATCGTCCTTAACGCCGACGGCTCCTTTACATACACGCCCAACCTCAACGCCAACGGGCAAGACACGTTCACCTATCGGTTGAATCCTGGCAGCGGGCAGTCGAACGTCGCTACGGTGACGATCAACATTGCCGCGGTCAACGACCCGCCGGTCGCCAACGACGATACCTACACCACGAACGAAGATACGCC
>CAYWIS010000051.1:0-30544 GCA_964458385.1 uncultured Pirellulaceae bacterium | reverse complement strand
CGGGACGAGCAACTACATCGTCTCACAAATGGAGGAGCAGGGCGCCGACTACCACGAAGCTCTCCGCCGGGCGCAAGAACTGGGCTATGCCGAGGCCGATCCGACCATGGACGTCGACGGCAGCGACGCCGCCCAGAAGTTGGCGATCCTCGCCCATTTGGCGTACGGCGCCCGCGTACATTGGAGCGAGATTCCCCGCGTAGGTATCGACCGCCTGGATAAGGCCGACCTGGGCTGCGCCCGCGACCTGGGCTACCGCATCAAACTGTTGGCCGTGGCGCAACTCACTGCTGGCGGCTTGGAGATGCATGTCGGCCCGACGCTCGTCAAGCGAGGCCGTCCCTTGGCCGAAGTTCGCGACAACTACAACGCAGTAAGCGTCGTGGGCGACGCCGTGGGGCCGGTCTTCTTCCACGGCCAAGGCGCCGGGCAAATGCCGACCGCCTCCGCAGTCGTCGCCGACATGATCGACATGGCGGTGGGCCGCATGCAAATCACCTTCCGCACGCTGGAGTTGTGGTCGCAGCGAGAATCGCGGTTTGCGATGCTCGACTACGACCGAGTTCTGAGCCGATTTTATTTGCGGTTTACGGTGGAAGACCGCCCCAGTGTATTAGCTCAAATCGCAGGCGTGCTGGGACGGCACGGAGTTTCCATCGCCTCGGTGCTCCAGCGCGAACCGGAGCGTGCAGGCGATGATGTAGTGCCGCTGGTAATCATGACCCACCAGACCCCCGAGGGCGCCGCCCGCCGCGCCGTTGAAGAAATCGACCGACTCGACAGCGTCCGGCCAGGAAGCGTCAAGATGCGCGTGGTAGATTGAGGGAAGTGCAGATTGCGGAATAGGAAATGAGAACCAGGAGAAGGTGACGGGCGGCTTCGACGCGCGAGGTGGTTCATGGCTCGGGCGGCAACGGATCGGAAGCAGCACGCAAGGGCGTTTGTCGTGCGTCCAGTTCACCTGGTGGAGCATGTTCCGGGTCGCAGGGCCCCTAGTCCCGTTGGCCCCCATCGCCGCGAGCAGGGATCTCCGGCAACGTGGACGATCGCGCTTCCTACCAAGCGACAAGTCCTGCCGAACTCCACGCAAAGAAGTCTTTGAAGAGAAACTCAAAAGGTGGGCACGGCAGCGACATGCACACCGCGTTCAACCCGACTCCCGAATCCAAGTTTCAGCCCTGACTTCCGCGATCGAAACGACTTCGAGCGATTAACACCGCGATACGCAAATCCTTCCTCTTCCCCCGCGCCCAACCTGAGTTAACGTCCATCATCCTCGTTCCGCATTTCGCAATCGGCAATTCGCATTTATGAAGTTCGCCATCATCATTCCCGACGGGTGCGCCGACGAGCCGCAAGAGTCGCTGGGTGGGAAAACTCCGCTCGAAGCGGCCCACACGCCCCACATGGACGCCATTGCGCAGGCGGGAGTGGTGGGGCGTGCGTCGAATGTTCCGGCCCATCTTACGCCCGGCTCAGACGTCGCGAACCTGAGCCTACTGGGATACAACCCGAACGAGTACTTCACCGGCCGTGCGCCCATCGAAGCAGCCGCACAAGGCATTCAACTTGGCCCCAACGACTGGGCCGTGCGGTGCAATCTGGTGACCATTGAAGACCAGGTCATGCGCAGCTTTACGGCTGGTCAAATCTCGACCGCCGAAGCGGCGGAACTGCTCGCCGCGCTGCAAGCGACATTGTCGGAAGACTACCTACAGTTTGTTCCCGGCGTGAGTTACCGCAACCTGTTGCTTTATCGCGGCGAGGGGCGGCCAGCCCCGTTCACGCACGAAACGCGCACCATCGCCCCGCACGACCTGACCGACAAGTCGGTGGCCGATAGTTTTCCCCGTGGACCGGGAAGCGATCTCCTCACGCGGCTGATGACGCAAAGCGATGAGGTGTTCGCCAACCATCCGGTCAACGCCAAACGCCGCGCGGAAGGCAAGCTCCCCGCCACCCATATATGGCTATGGGGATTGGGCCGCACACCTCAGCTAACGCCTTTCGCCCAATTGCACGGCAAACGAGGCGTGATGATCACCGCGGTGGACTTGCTGCGCGGCTTGGCGGCGTTAATTGGTTGGGAGCGCGTGAATGTGCCCACCGCCACGGGCTACTTGGACACCGACTACGCCGCCAAAGGGCGGGCCGCCGTTGCTGCGATTCCTACCACCGATATCGTTTGTGTTCACATCGAGGCGCCTGATGAGGCCTCGCACGAAGGCGATGCACAAGCCAAAATCGAAGCATTAGAGCAGATCGACCGCCACATCGTCGGCCCCGTGTGGGAGGCGCTCCAAGCGCAGGGCGATTACCGCATTTTGGTCACGCCCGACCATCCCACCCCGATCCGCACCAAGACCCACAGCCACGGCGACGTACCATTCGCCATTGCCGGCACGAACGTCACGCCCGACGCCAGCACCACGTACGACGAGCGCTCGGCCGCGCAAGGTTTTGCGTTTGCCGAAGGGTGGCGGCTGATGAGCTGGTTTTTGAATGCGGAATGCGACCTACGAAGTGAACCAGAGTAATCGTCACTGCGACGGTTATTTGTGGCTTTCGCGTTTCGCTTTCCGCATGGCCCCCAAGGCGCCCTAGGCGCGTCGGACCTTCCGTTTTTTCCTTCCGCATTTCGACGTTTGCATTTCCCATGCCTCTTATCGTGCAAAAGTTCGGCGGCAGCAGCGTCGCCGATGCTCAAAAGATCCTGGCAGCCGCCCGCAAGGCGATTCGCGCGCAACAGGAAGGTAACCAAGTAGTCGTGGTGGTTAGCGCCATGGGTGACACCACCGACGACCTGTTGGATCTGGCCTATCAAGTCAACGAGCAGCCCCCCGCTCGTGAGATGGATATGCTCCTTTCAACCGGCGAGCAGGTAAGCGTCGCCCTGATGGCGATGGCGATCGACTCGCTAGGTCATAAAGCGGTCAGCCTCACCGGCGGCCAAATCGGCATTCGCACCGACAGCACGCACACCAAGGCCCGCATCCGTTCGGTGTCGACTGAACGCATGCGCAAGTTGCTCGAGGCGGGAAACATTGTGATCGCGGCTGGCTTCCAAGGCATTGACGAGGACTGGAATATCACCACCTTAGGCCGCGGCGGCAGCGACACCACCGCCGTAGCCCTCGCTGCCGTGCTGCAAGCCGATGCGTGCGAGATTTACACCGACGTCGATGGCGTCTACACCACCGATCCCCGCGTTGTGCCCGAGGCTCGGCGCATGAACCGCATTAGCTATGACGAAATGCTCGAGCTGGCCAGCCTGGGCGCAGGAGTCATGCACAACCGAGCCGTTGAGTTCGGCAAGAAATTTCGCGTGCCGATCCACGTCCGGAGCAGCTTCTCCGATGTGCCGGGCACGATGATTGTTAACGAGCCCGAATCGTATGATATGCCTGTGTCGGGCTGCGCCATGACCAGGAACGAAGCCCGTGTAACGCTGGTGGGCGTACCCGACCGGCCGGGCAGCAGTGTAGCGATTTTCTCGCGACTGGCGCAGCGAGCCATCAGCGTCGATATGGTGGTGCAAAACATCGGCGAAGAGGGCAAAGCCGACATTTCCTTCACCGTACCACAGGAAGAACTGCGCGCCACGCTCGACGCGGTGCAAGAGGCCGCCGCGGAACTAGGGGTAGACCGCATTACCCATGACGATCAGGTGGCCAAAGTATCGGTTGTTGGGCTGGGAATGGCCCGGCAGACGGGAGTTGCCGACCGGATGTTTCTGGCGCTGGCCGAAGCGGGGATCAACATTCAGATGATCACCACCAGCGAGATCAAAATCTCGGTCCTGGTCCGCCGCGACGAAGCCTTGCCGGCCCTGCGGGTGGTGCACGCCACCTTCAATCTGGACCGCCCACCCCCGGAATCCACCAATCCTCCGAGTCCCGCTGCGTCGACGCCCGCGGCGCGAAGCCCTGTCGACGTGGTCCAACGGCTGGCCACCTTGGATATGGAAGGATTGTTCATCGACGACATCGTGCTGGATCAGTCCCAAGCGCGCGTAACCATTCGGGGCGTTCCCGATGTTCCCGGCGTGGCAGCTAAGGTGTTTGAAGAGATTGCGGCCGCCAAGGTGTTCGTCGATATGATCGTTCAGAGCTACAACGGCAAAGAAGGCGAGGCGACGCTCAGCTTCACCGTGCCGAAGACTCAGATCGACACGGCGATGACCGTGGCCAAGAAGCTGGCGGCGGAGTTCAATTGTCAAGGCGTCAGCAGTAGCCCCGATATCGCCAAGCTGTCGGTTTCGGGCATCGGCCTACGCAGTCATACCGGCGTGGCGCAGCGCATGTTTCACGCCTTGGCCGAGGAAGGCATCAACTTGGCCATGATTAACACCAGCGAAGTGCGCGTGAACGTGGTAATCGACGGCAAAGATGGCGAAAGAGGGCTAGCCAGCCTGCAGAAAGCCTTTGGCGATGTGCGTCGGTAACGAGGACGCCTTGAAGGCAAAAAGCCACGTTCTGTTTCTCCACGGGCGGTCTACGGCCTGAACGACCGTGACCGCTCGACTGTGGCGCAGCTTGATCCATATCGGGGCATCTTACAGCCCCAAGTAGGCTTGCACCTCGGGAGTCGGAGGCTGCCCCAATTCGGCAGCGCGCCGAATATGACGGCTAGCCTGGGTTCGATTATCCAGATTCAAGTATAGAAGTCCCAGGTTGTAGTGCGCTGCGGGATCCTCGGGTTTAAGCTCCAACGTGCGGCGATAAGCGATTTCCGCCGCATGGAAATCTTCTTGCTCGAACAGAACCGCCCCCAGGTTGTTGTAAGCATCGGGGAAATGTGGCGCCAGGCGGATCAAGGCTTCGTAGGCGTCCCGCGCGTCCAACAAGCGGCCTGCGGCGTATGCTGCGTTGCCCAACTGGAAATACGTCAACACGAGCGATTGGCGAATTTCCTGTGAGTCGGGCGCCAGTTCCAGCGCAGCGAGCAGGTGCGGAAGAGCCTGCTCCCATTCTCCGCGCCGAGCGTACATTGCGCCCCAGGAATGCCGCACGGCCGGTTCGTGCGAAGCGAGCCGCGCCGCCGTTGCATACTCGCGGTCGGCTTGGCTCCAGCGTTCTAACGCCTCTAGCGCCATGGCCCACTCCCAATGGTTGCGCCATTCGCCAGGCGCTAGCGCTACCGCCCGTTGAAGCGCAGCAGCCGCGTCTTCATGGCGTCCTTGCTGCGCTAAGGCTGCTCCCAGAACCGCATGCGAAAGATGCGAACGCGGCCGCCGCTGTACGGCTTGCTGAGCGGCAGCCAAAGCCTTTTCGTTCGCACCCTCGTCGAGCGATTGACGCGCCACGCGCCATTGCAGCTCGGGAAGGTTGGGCGTCCACCTCTCCAAGTTCGACAATAACGCACGCTTTTGCTCTACGTCGGTGGGACCGTAATTCGCCTCCAACCATAGCAGGCCTCCAGCAGCCGCCAAGAGCAAGCACCATTTACCCGCATGGGCCAACGCTGTAACGCGGGCCAACGTGCCGACGGGCTGTGCGGTAATCCCCAGATTCGCCTGCGTTGCTGGTTCTCGGACTTTCCAAATGAAACCGTCGTAGTAGAAATGCAACATGGCCGACGCGGTCAGCGCGGTCAAAAGCATGCTTTGCGTTCGAGGATCAGTAATTCCCTCGCCCCAAAAGCGAATGGCGCCGAATGCGGCGATTGCCGCAAGGTAGAGCATCAGGAAAGCCCACCGGTCCTGAAATAAAAAGCCCAAGGGACCAAACCGCTCGCCAACGCGTTGGGCCAGCCGGCGATTGTAGCTCCACACGATCGCATAGTACTGCACGGCGTGAAAGATCTCGAACATTGCCACGCCGATCAGCACGTTCGTCGCCAATGCGCCGCTGAGCCAATAAAGAAATCCTGTTGTCGCCGCTAAGGCGATTTTGGCCCACGTAACGCCCGTCGAACGCCGATGCAGCGTGAGCGCATGTAGGGTGTAGAGGACGAACACGGTACAGGCGGCCAGGCCCACGCTCCATCGCAAGCCAATCAACCACGCGCTATCCAGCAACGGAGCGCCGGTGAGCCAAAGAGCTTCCATTACGCCAAACACCCGCGCATCGCTAAACACCATCCCCGATGCAAAGATGGCCATGCACAGCGCCCAATCCAACCGCGCTGCCCAAGGATCGCGCACGCCACGCTTTAGGTCGTAGATACGCATGAACCCGTAGGTTTGCATCAGCGCATGCCACGTCGCCCAAAACAGCAGAATCACCTCTAGACCGTGCGAGCCGCGCAGGGCGAACAGTCCCGCTAACGCCAGCATCAACGGGGGCGCCAGAAGAAACCGCCACCGAAACCGGCAAAACAACTCGCGATCGCCGTAGGCGCGCATGAATCCTGGCAGGTGGTGCCCGATGGAGGCAAACGAGACGACCCACAACGCCACCGTCTCGGGAGTCATCCACCAACGCTCAACCGCCATAACCAGCGGCACAATCGCTAAAGGCGTTGCAATGAGAAAATTCAGATCCCACCAGGCCGAAATGATCCACGGGGAAGCGCCGTGAGGCCGGACAGACGGAATGTGATTCATGAACGGCCTGGGGAAGAAGGACGGGCCTAACACTTCAGATCTATCTTAGCTTGGGGAAGCGCCGAAGTAGCCAGGCGGGCGGAACAGTTCCGCCCTTTTGTGGCAATATCGGCGCATCCTCCCCAGGCAGCCTGACAATGCGGCTTGAGAAGCGTCTCTGGTTTTCGGTTGCGTTCCTGGGCGTTGTTGGTACGATAACTTCACAGGCAAGGGCGAACTTTTCTCTTGTCCGCCGGCCTTTCCTTGCGGCGTTTTTGGGCAGGCCGCAGTCCTTCCCCTTCCTTCCACTCCTCCCTGACGGTGCGCTGGAACGTCGTATACAACGAAGATTGCCTTGTGGGGTTGAAGAAAATTCCCGATGGCGTGGTGGATTTGGCATTTGCGGACCCGCCTTTCAACATCGGGTATGAGTACGATGTCTACGATGATCGGCGCGAAAGCGAGCAGTACCTGGCGTGGTGCAGCCAATGGATCGGAGAAGTCCTCCGAACGCTCAAACCCGATGGCTCGTTTTGGCTGGCCATTGGCGACGAATACGCCGCCGAACTCAAGGTGATGATGCAGCGCGAGCACGGCCTGACGTGCCGGAGCTGGGTGGTATGGTATTACACATTCGGCGTTAACTGTGTGAACAAGTTCAATCGCTCGCATGCGCACTTGTTTCACATGGTGAAAGATCCCAAAAAATTCACCTTTAACGCCGACGCTATTCGCGTTCCCTCGGCCCGCCAACTGGTCTACGCCGATGGGAGAGCCAATCCCAAAGGCCGCCTTCCCGACGACACCTGGATCCTTCGCCCACAAGATTTTCCTCAGGGCTTCTTGCCCGATGAAGACGTCTGGTATTTTCCGCGCGTCGCAGGGACCTTCAAAGAACGGGCCGGTTGGCATGGCTGCCAAATGCCCGAACAACTTCTTGCAAGGATCATTCGCGTTTCGAGCAACGAGGGCGAGCTGGTGCTCGACCCCTTTGGGGGCGCTGGCACGACGTTAGCGGTGGCCAAGAAGCTCGGACGGCAGTTCGTCAGCTTTGAGATATCGCCCGAGTATGCCAAGCGAATCGACGAGCGGCTGGCGAAAATCGAAGTTGGCGACCCGCTGGAAGGCTCGCCCGAACCGCTCGTTAGCGCTCCGTCCACCGCAAACGGCCGCCGTTTGGGTGAATCGCGTCGCCGCAGCCGCCGTGGCGCCAACGGCTCGCAAAAAGAAATTCCCGGCATTGAAGAGGAGAGTAAGGACTAGAACCGTGGGAAGTAGCGGAAAGCGTTTGCTGGCTGTATAACCAGCAGGCTCTCTCCATTTCTATCTCAGCCTTCCTAGACCTTTTGAACTGTAACTCCCCATTCCCTACTCTCTTCCCATGCAGGCCTTTCTTCATTCCTCGCTTGGATCGCTGCCGGTCAAACGCGGCAAGGTGCGCGACATGTACGACTTGGGCGATCGGATGCTGATGGTAAGCACCGACCGTCTAAGCGCTTTTGACTGGGTGTTTCCCAATGGCGTACCCGACCGCGGGCGTGTCTTAACACAGATCAGCCGCTTCTGGTTTGAGACGCTGGGAGAACCGCACCATATGCTCTCAACCAACCTGGATGATGTGGAGCTGCCCCCCGACGCGCCTCGCGCCGATCTCGAAGGGCGCATCATGATCTGCCGTAAAGCTGAACCGGTATTGATCGAATGTGTTGTGCGGGGTTACTTGGTTGGATCTGGTTGGAAAGACTACCAGCAATACGGCGCGGTGTGCGGAATCTCGCTTCCTTCTGGCCTGCGATTGTGCGACAAGCTACCGGAACCGATCTTCACGCCCGCTACCAAAGCGCAAACGGGGCACGACGAAAACATTTCATTCGAACAGGCAGTGGAAATCGTCGGACGCGACACGGCCGAGGAATTGCGCGACCGCAGCCTGGCGCTCTACACCCGCGGCGCGGCGCATGCAGAGAAGTGTGGCATCCTGTTGGCCGACACCAAGTTCGAATGGGGATGGTGCGATGGACAACTTATCCTCATCGACGAAGCGCTAACGCCCGACAGTTCTCGCTTCTGGCCAGCCGACCAATATCAACCCGGGCGCAATCAACCGTCGTTCGACAAACAGTTCGTGCGAGAATACCTGGAAACGACCTCTTGGGATAAAAACAGCCCGCCGCCTCCCTTGCCGAAAGAGATTGTCGAAAAAACCCGCGCTAAGTACATCGAAGCCTACGAGTTGCTTACCGGTCAACCTTTTCCGTGGAAATAAACAAGCGGCACTCCCCATTAGCCATCGGCCCTTAGCACATTGCGGCCGGTGTTGACCGTGCCCGCTGTATGTTGGCGCAGCGATTGCAGCGTACTAACCGTTTTCGCAACGGGATCCTGCCATGGCTGCCAACAACGCGTCTCAGCCCATCTTCCGCGAGTCCCAAGCGGTGAATCCGACGGCAGACTGGATTCACGGCGAAACTCGGACGAACGGCGTCCATCTGCACTATGTTTTCGCAGGGCAGGGCGAGCCGGTCGTCTTGTTGCACGGATTTCCCGAGTTTTGGTACTCCTGGCGCCATCAACTTCCAGCGCTAGCCGATGCCGGCTTTCGCGCGATAGCGCCTGACCTGCGTGGATACAACCAGTCCAGTCGCCCCGCGGGCGTAAAGAGCTATCGCATCGCGGCCCTAACGAATGACCTCGTGGGTTTGGTTGAGCAAGTTGCAGGCGGCAGCGCCGTTGTGGTGGGGCACGATTGGGGCGGCGTGCTGGCGTGGCGTCTGGCAACGTTACACCCCAGCCGGGTACGCAAACTCGTCATTCTTAACGCCCCACATCCAGCGGCGTTCCGAGATGAATTGCGAAATCATCTCGGACAATGGCTTCGTTCGCTATACGTTCTATTCTTCCAAGCGCCCTGGCTGCCCGAATGGGTTTTACGTGCAAGGAACTTTGCCCTGTTGGAGCGAATTTTCCAAGAGCAGCCAGTCAGATCGGCCAGTTTCACGCATGACGACATCGCCGCTTACAAGCACGCCCTGAGCGGCCCGCGCGGATTAAGTTCGCCCTTAAACTATTACCGCGCTGCAATGCGGTATCCTCGCGATCTTTATGAGCCGCCGCAGTCGGTAGCGGCGCCGACACTCGTCATTTGGGGTTGCTGCGATCCGTTCTTGAACGTGCGACTGGTCGAACGCCTGCCGCAATGGGTCAGCAACCTACGCATCGAGCGGTTACCTGAAATAAGCCATTGGGTGCAGAACGACGCCCCAGAGCAAGTAAACCAGTTATTGCTCGATTTCTTGGCGGAGAAACCTCTGCCGCATGGGGCGATCACGCCCTCAAGCGCCACAACGTCTTGTCTTGAGACTTGGGCCCCATTACCGCACCCAACCGCTCCGCACCGCCCGCCGAAAAATTCACCGTAATCCCGTTGGCTTATTTGGCTTTCAACACTCACAGGCAAGCGTCGGTACGAAAGAAGCAACGCGTTAAGAGTTTGATGTAACGAGCTTCCTAGCCGGGCGGCGTTAATCGGATACCGCAACGTGCTTTCGGCCCGGCCTGAAGAAGAAACCGATGTCGTTTCGGCGCCCGAACTCAATCGCGCGTCGTGACGGCATGAATCGATCAATTTTCCCTAACATGTTGCGTTTTTTGGAATTTTGTATCATGATTACTGCTACGCTCCGAGAACCTCCCAAAACTGCGTAAGAACTTCGCGGTTTTGGGAATGGCCCTCGCGGGTGCATCCTTCCTTGAATGCTGCTTGCGGCGGCGCCGGCCCTGTGAGGGCCGGCCCGCGCTAGAGCGGTCCCGCCTTATTGCGGTGTTGCGCCATCGGGCGATGGACAGCGCCTCCTCCTTTCCTTACGGCACACCGGAGGAACCATGAATACGCCCGTCATCCAGCTTCGCTGGTCTGTGCTTGTTGCGCTCACGGGACTTGCGATTGTTCTTCCCCTATCTCGGGCAATTGCTGAAGAAAAAACAGGCGAGCAAATCTACCGCCAATTGTGCGCTTCCTGTCATGGCCCCGCGGGCGAAGGAAACGAGGACTATCCTCCCTTGGTCGGCGATAAGTCGCTTCTGGAGCTAACCAAGCTAATTGAACAGACCATGCCCGAGGGCGACCCCGAGGCATGCGTTGGCGAAGACGCAAAGAAGGTCGCCGCCTTCATCTACGACGCGTTCTATTCGGAGGACGCGCAAATACGTAATCAGAAGCCGCGGATTGAGTTGTCGCGGCTCACGGTGCGGCAATATCAGAACGCGGTTCTCGACCTGATCGGCGGATTTCGGTGGTCGGGCAACTGGGACGAGAAGCGAGGTTTGAAAGCCCAGTACCACAATGACCGCCGGCTCCGCGGCGATAAACGCGTTATTGAGCGGATCGACCCCGTCGTGGATTTTCACTACGTCGAAGGAAGCCCCGACGCAGAAAAACTCGGCGCCGAAGAATTCTCCATGCGCTGGGAGGGCGGCCTGCTAGCGCCCGACACAGGCGAATATGAAATTATCGTTCGCACCGAGAACGCCTTTCGGCTGTGGGTCAACAACAATCGGGAGCCGTTGATCGACGCTTGGGTGAAGTCGGGCGACGACACCGAATACCGTGAGTCGATTTTTCTGATTGGCGGTCGCGTCTACCCGATCAAGCTGGAGTATTTCCGATCGAAACAAGAGAAGACCGCCTCGGTAAAACTGGAATGGCGGCCTCCCAAGCGCGCCGCTGAGCTGATTTCCGAGCGGTATCTCTCGCCCAATCCGTTCCCGGAATTGTTTGTCCTCACCACCGCTTTTCCGCCCGACGACCGGAGCCGTGGATATGAGCGGGGGTCGTTCATTTCTAAAGAGTGGGACCAAGCCACTACGTATGCAGCAATTGAAACAGCCGCCTATATTGCCGCGAACTTAAACAATCTGGCGGGAACGCGCAACGATGCGTCAGACCGCGCCCAGAAGTTGCGCGAGTTCGCCCGCCGGTTCGTTGAACGCGCATTTCGCAGGCCGCTTTCGGAGGAGCAGCAGCGTTTGTACGTTGACCGCTACTTTGAAGAAGATGCCGACGCCGACACGGCGCTGAAGAAGGTAATACTTCTGGCGCTCAAGTCGCCGCGGTTCCTGTACCGCGAACTGGGCGCGGGCCCTGGCGATGCGTTTGATGTGGCGGCTCGCTTGTCGTTCACGCTTTGGGACTCGCTGCCCGATCAAAAACTGCTTGAGGCTGCGGCAGGAAATCAATTAACCACGCCCGAGCAAGTTGCCGCGCAAGCCCAACGCATGTTGAGCGACCTGCGTACTCGCTCAAAAGTCCGCGAGTTCCTGAACCAATGGCTGCGAGTGGATCATCTGGACGACATGGCCAAAGATCGGGAGCTTTACCCCGACTTTGACGATCGGGTGGTTTCCGATTTGCGCACCTCGCTGGACTTGTTCCTTGAAGAGGTGGTCTGGAGCGAAAGGTCGGATTACCGCGACTTACTCCTGGCCGACACGCTCTACGTTAACGGCCGGTTAGCCAAACTGTACGGCGTCGATCTACCGCCTGACGCCCCCTGGCAAAAGGTGGCATTCGACCCACAACAACGGGCGGGAGTCCTGTCGCACCCGTTCTTGCTGACAGGATTCGCCTACCACGCCGCCAGTTCGCCGATCCATCGCGGTGTGTTCATTTCGCGAAGCCTTTTAGGCCGGGCGCTCCGGTCACCCCCCGAGGCCGTAGCCCCTCTGGCGCCCGACCTGCATGCCGACCTTACCACGCGAGAGCGGGTAGCGCTGCAAACCAGCCCCACCATGTGTCAAACTTGCCACGCGTTGATCAACCCCTTAGGTTTTTCGCTGGAACACTTTGACGCGATCGGCCGATATCGAACCGAAGAGAAGGGGAAACCCATTGATGCATCTGGATCTTACGTGGACACTTCGGGTAAGATGGTCGAGTTCCAGGGGGTGCGGGAATTAGCGGACTTTCTGGCCGGCAGCAAGGAAGCCCACACCGCCTTTGTGGAGCAGATGTTCCATCACTTGGTGAAGCAGCCTATCCGTGCCTACCCAGACCAACCCCAAACGCTCTCTCAGGCGTTTGTCGACAACGAGTTTTCCATCCAACGTCTTTTAGTGAATGTGGCCGCTACGGCCGCGCTGCCTCCCTCTCCTGTCGAGTAACGAAAGGAAACGCGATGGCCCGAACCACCACCCGACGCGAATTCGTGCGCAGCCTGGGCCTGGGCGCCGCTGTTGCCCCCTTCCTTTGGAACCTGCCGAGCTTGGGGTTTGCCAATACGCAAGCGCGGAAGCAACGGCTTGTTATTATCTTCAGCCCCAACGGCGTCATTCCTTCGGCCTTCTGGCCAGACGAAGTGGGCGAGTCGTTCACTTTGAAAGAAATCGTCTCGCCGCTGGAGCCTTTCAAGGACCGCTTGCTGATGCTCCGTGGGGTGTCGGATAAGATACGCGGCGATGGCGACAACCACATGCGCGGCATCGGTTGTTTGCTCACCGGTATCGAACTCTTTCCGGGTAACATCCAAGGCGGTTCCGATACGCCCGCCGGTTGGTCCAAGGGACATTCGATCGACCAGGAGATCAAGTCGTTCCTGCAAAGCAAGCCCGAAACTCGTACGCGCTTTGGCTCGTTGGAGTTTGGCGTGGTGGTGCCCGACCGGGCCGACACCTGGACCCGAATGGTCTACGCCGGCCCGAACAAGCCCATCGCGCCTATTGACGACCCGTACCAGATGTTCGCCAAGCTGTACGGGCAAATGAAGGACCAGGAGAGCCTGAAGAGCATCCTCGACGACGTCCACGAGGATCTGCGCAAACTCGGCTCGGTGGTCAGCGCCGAAGATCGCCAGCTCTTAGAGGAGCACGCTACTTTCGTCCGCGAGATGGAGCAGGAGCTGCGCGCTTCGAACCCGTCGAGCGTAGGCCATGCAGTGCCCGAGTTGGAGCCGGGCGTCAAGGACGAGAACGACAACATCCCCACTATCTGCAAGATGCAGATCGAGCTGATGGTCAACAGCTTTATGGCCGACTTCGCTCGGATTAGCACGCTCCAGATCACCAACTCCGTCGGTCAACCGCGCATGAAGTGGCTCGGTATTGAAGAAGGCCACCACGAACTCTCGCACGAGCCCGACAGCAACGCCGAGGCGGTCGATAAACTGACCCGCATCAACAAGTGGTATTGCGAGCAGGTCGCCTATCTGGCCAAGCGTCTGGCCGAAACTCCCGAACCGGGCGGCGAGGGAAGCTTGCTCGACAACACCCTGATCGTGTGGACCAACGAGCTGGGTAAGGGCAATTCGCACACGCTGGACAACATTCCGTTTGTGCTGGTGGGCAATGGCCTGAATTTCCGCATGGGTCGCTCGCTCAGGTACAAGAACACGCCGCATAACCGCTTGCTCTTGTCATTGGCTCACGGCTTTGGCCACTACATCGAACGTTTCGGTAACCCCGACTTCTGTGGTGAAGGTCCTTTGACTGACCTGACCTAATATTGCCCAGCAAGGCTCACTCGCCAAAACGAGTGAGCATCGGCAAGCCAATCATCGCCCATAACCTTAGCGAGGAGCTTCCGTCGAAGCTCCTCGCTAATTTTTTATACCAGCCACGGTTCGCCTGCCGCGTAAGTAGCGGCTCCCTCATTGCGCTCGATTCGGATTACGAGCCGCGGTCTGGCTACGTTTCATAACGGCAAACTTTGCAGCAACAACTGGGGTGAGTCCCCCATCGGGCGCTTTGATAGACACAGACAAGGAGGAACGCCACAATGGTCCGTGGTCGTCCACCATTCCTTCCTGTGGAATGCACTCATCATGGCTGCAATACGGTTTTCGCGGCGTTGGTTGTCCCTCTTGGCTTTGGTTGCGTTGGTCGACGCCTTCTTGGCGAAATCTTTGAAGGCGACGGAACCGCCGAGCGCTCCCGATGGTTGGGCCACAGCAGCCCCGCGTGAAGAAGTCCGTCCGACATTTCTCTACGAAGCCGATGGCGGCCGCACTGGGCAAGGACGGTTCATTATCGAAACCGACCAGCGCGAAGGACTTGATGGTTATTGGTTCAAAGATACCCCCGTCACAGGCGGCAAGTATTATCGGTTCCAGGCGTTTCGCCGGATCGAAAACGTGCCTTCTCCACGGCGCAGCGCGCTGGTGCGTCTTGTTTGGCTTGACTCCGCCGGGCAGCAAGTCCCTGAAGACCGAGGGACGGTAACTCGCTACCTCAACACGTTCATCGCCACCGCCGAGGCCGAACATCCGGCAGATGGTCAACAAGATGAATCAGGTTGGACGGAAGTCGCCGGTATCTACCAGGCGCCAGAGAAAGCCACGCAGGCCCGCCTTGAGCTGCACTTGATGTGGGCGCCCAATGCTCGCATCGAATGGAGTGGCGTTTCGTTGTCGGAAATCTCGCCACCGTCGCCGCGCGTGGTGCGTCTGGCGACGGTCCACCTACAGCCGCGTTTGGGCAGTACGCCTCGCGAAAAGTGTGAGCAGTTCGCTCCCTTACTCGAGGAAGCGGCTCGACAACACGCCGACCTCGTTGTGCTTCCCGAAACGCTTACCTACTATGCCGCAGGACGAGCGCCGGTTGAAGTGGCGGAACCCATCCCCGGCCCGTCAACCGAGTACTTCGGCCTGTTCGCCAAAAAGCACAACATGTACATCGTAGCCGGTCTGTACGAGAAATCCCACCATCTGGTTTACAACGTGGCGGTGCTCATCGGGCCCGATGGACAAGTAGCGGGTAAGTATCGCAAAGTGACGCTTCCCTCGGGCGAAGTTGAGCGTGGCGTGGCGCCAGGGAACGAATACCCGGTGTTCGACACACGCTTTGGGAAGCTGGGCATGATGGTCTGTTACGATGGATTCTTTCCTGAGGTCGCCCGCGAGCTAACAAATAATGGCGCCGAAGTGATTGCGTGGCCCGTGTGGGGGTGCAATCCGGAGCTTGCCCGCGCGCGTGCAGCCGAGAACCATGTTTACCTGGCTAGCAGCACGTATGAAGACGTTTCCAGCAACTGGATGATCTCCGCCGTTTACGACCACACGGGCGAACCCATTGCCCAAGCCAAAGAATGGGGCACGGTGGCGGTGGCCGAAGTTGATCTGAATCGCCGCACGCTTTGGCCCAGTTTGGGCGATTTCCGCAGCAAACTTCCCCGCCATCGTCCAGCGACTCCGTAATGCAAACAGGTTCAGCCATCGCGTCTGGAGCATGGCGGCCCACGCGAAGTTGATCTCGTCTACTTGCGGCGTTGGCCAGCGCAAAATCAATGGAGGAGGGAAATCATGAAACAGAACCGCCCGCGTCTTTCATTCCGTTGAACGCCGGGCGGTATGTGGTACATTGATCGAAACAGCCCTGCCGCGCCGTTCCCCCGGCTCCCCCAGAACCCATTATGGCTAAAGCCAAACGCTCTCCAAGGCAAGTGCTACGGGGGCTGGAGTATCAGGTCGATGCGTTGCGGCATGTGGGCGAATATTTCCATCAGCGGGGCTGGTCGCTGGCCACGAGCAGCAACTACAGCGTCGTCGTTGATCGTGACCCGCTGGAATTGCTTATCACCGCCACAGGAAAAGACAAGAGCCGTCTGGCGCGCACCGATTTTGCTCGGATCAACACGGAGGGCAAACCAACGACCGCAAACCAGCCGCAAGCATCGGCCGAGGCGCATTTGCATATCGCCTTAGCCGAAGCGGCCGGCGCCGGCGCCATTTTGCACACCCATTCCGTATGGGGCACGATTCTCTCGGATCACTACTTTGCGTCGGGCGGCGTGGTGATCGAAGGCTACGAGATGCTCAAAGGTCTGGAGGGCGTCACCACGCATGAACATCGCGAGTGGGTTCCGATTTTTGAGAACACCCAAGATATTCCCGCATTGGCCGATCAACTGCGAGAAACGCTAGCCCAAGAAAGCCCCCTCTTGCACGGCTTTTTAATTCGCCGTCACGGTCTTTACACCTGGGCGGAAGATTTGGATAAAGCCCGCCGTCACGTGGAAGTCTTTGAGTTCCTCTTTGAAGTCCTTGGGCGAAGACTGTGACGCGCAAGGCGAACGCGGAGCGTGGAGCCCACACACCGAAGCGCGAAATGGCCGGCCCCCGCCATGACGCATCTCGCAGAACGAAGGCGCAAGCGCTAATAATTCATTCAGTAGCACTAAATCACGATTCCACGGCCTGGAGTAATCTCGATGGCTCACATTCGTATCGCTGACGAGAATCGCGAAATTTCGGACCCACAAGAGATTAGCGACTTCCTTCGCTCGCACGGCGTCTGGTACGAGCGATGGGAGGTGGCGGGCCGCATCAGCCCCAACGCCAGCAACGAAGAAATCCTGGCCGCCTACGCCTCCGAGATCGAACGCCTCAAGAAGCTGGGTGGGTTTGTGACGGCAGACGTCATCGACGTCAACCCGCAAACGCCCAACCTGGACGCCATGCTGGCCAAATTCAGCAAGGAGCACACCCACAGTGAAGACGAAGTCCGCTTCACCATTGAAGGTAGCGGCGTCTTCCACATTCATCCGCAACACGGCCCGGTGTTCGCCATTCAGGTCGAGTCGGGCGATTTGATCAATGTTCCCGCCGGAACGCGGCATTGGTTCGACCTGTGCGCCGACCGCACCATCCGCTGCATTCGATTGTTTCAGGATGTTTCTGGGTGGACTCCGCACTATGTGGACGATGGCGTCCACGACCGTTACACGCCGCTCTGCCTTGGCCCCAATTACCTGCCGGCAACCCGTGTCGAACCGCTGATCAAATAACCCACCGGACGACGCGAGTAGATCCTTGATTCGGGCCACGGATCGATCACGGATTCAGCAAGCACGGCTTCCTTGAGAACCTTTTCCGTGTTTGTTTCTGTTCCTTCCGTGGCCAATTTGTTCCCGCCATGTTTCCGCAAACGCCCCGCTACCTCGTACCTTTTCATCCCAAGCAGGTTCCGCATTACTTTACCGACGTGCTGATTATTGGCGGTGGGTTGGCAGGCATGCGTGCCGCCAACGCGGTCAAGCCGCCCCTCTCGGCCGTGGTCATCACCAAGGACGCCGTAAGGCAGTCTAACAGTAGTTACGCGCAAGGCGGGATCGCCGGGGTGCTCGACCCCGAGGACCGATTTGAGGACCACATTGCCGATACCCTAACCGCCGGCGCCGGATTGTGCGACGAAAAAGTCGTCGAAATCGTAGTGCGCGACGCTCCACACCGAATTCGCGAATTGATCGAGTGGGGTACGCGGTTCGACGAACATGCGGGCGAACTTTTGCTCGGACGTGAGGGTGGCCATAGCCATCGCCGCATTGTTCACGCCCTGGGCGACGCCACCGGCAAAGAGGTGATGCGAGCGATGATTGAACACACCCAGAAGCTGCCCAACGTCCAGATCTGGGAGAATACGTTCACCATCGACCTACTTACGCATGAAGGCGTCTGCCGTGGGGCGTTGGTTTGGAACGAGCGGCATGGCAAGACCTTCTTATGGGCGAAGCAAACCATCTTGTGCACCGGCGGCGCCGGACAAATTTACCGCGAAACCACCAACCCTCCCGTCGCCACCGCCGATGGACACGCCATCGCTTTTCGAGCAGGGGCGGAGCTGCGTGATATGGAGTTCATGCAGTTCCACCCCACCGTGTTGTACATCGCCGGTAGTAGCCGGAGCCTGATTACCGAGGCCATGCGGGGCGAAGGCGCGCGGCTTATTGACCATAACGGCCACCGTTTCATGCCCGAGTATGATGAGCGGGCCGAGTTGGCTCCGCGTGACGTGGTATCGCAGGCCATTGTGGCGCAGATGGAAAAGACCCGCTGGCCCTGCGTCTATCTGGACCTAAGCCACCTCAACGCAGAGCACGTGCGACGGCGTTTCCCCGGCATTGCCGAAACGTGCGCCCAATTCGGCATCGATATCACCAGGGACCGCATTCCGGTTCGCCCTGGCGCCCATTACATGATTGGCGGCGTCACGGTCGATCAAGACGGCCGCACCACGCTGCCGGGCCTCTGGGCTGCAGGCGAGGCAACGTCAAGCGGCCTGCACGGCGCCAATCGTTTGGCGTCGAACAGTCTGCTAGAAGGTTTAGTTTACGGCGCCCGTGCTGGCGAAGCCGCCGCCAAGGCGGCCAGCGAAATGGACGACGATTACCGCGTCACGCCTTTAGAAAACGCCCCCATTCCCGAACCGACCGAACCGCTGGACCTGGCCGACATCCGCAATTCATTAACCGCCCTCATGTGGCGGGCTGCGGGAGTGCGCCGCAATCGCGAGCAATTGCTCGACGCCGCCGAACAGATCGACACCTGGCAGCGGTACGTTTCGCTACGGCAGTTCTCCGACCCGCGTGGTTGGGAGTTGCAAAATATGCTGCTGGTGGCCCGCATTATGATCGACGCGGCGCTGACGCGCGAAGAATCGCGGGGCGTCCACCTTCGCACCGATTTTCCACAGACGGACGACAAGAACTGGCGTCGTCGAATCGCCTATCGGCGAGAAGAATCTTAATTTCAAATAACCGAACGCTGCTTAGTTCAATTCGATCAAGCCGGCGCCGAATGTGAACCCTCCGCCGAAGGCGCACAGCCCCAGTCGATCGCCCGTACTAAGTTGCGGCAGCAGTTCGTCGAGACACAGAGGAATACTGCTGGACGAGGTGTTGCCAAAACGTTGGATGTTACTGTACACCGGCGCCGCGATGCGTCCGGCAATCGCCTCCAGAATACGACCGTTGGCTTGGTGCGGCGCCACCCAGCGCAAGTCATCTACGTTCCATTCGGCATGCCGGCAAACACGCCTTAGGCTGGAAATCATCGCGCGCACGGCCTCGGTAAAGACTCTGCGCCCCCGCATTTGAATAAAACCGGCATTCTGAAGCGGCACAGAGAGCGTTCGGCCGTCTTCGCCATTGGCCGATAGTTCGGGGCGGTGCAGGCGAGCAGCGGCCCGTTCAAAATGATCCTCGCCATATACGATGGTAGCCGAAGCGGCGTCACCAAAAAGGATCGCCGTGTCAAAATCTTCGCGATCTAGTAGAGGCGAAAGCACTTCGCTGGTAATCACCAGCACCCGACCCGAAGGAGTGCTTTGCAGGAAGTCATACGCCGATTGCAATGCGTACAGGTAACCCGAGCAAGCGGCGCTAAGGTCAAACGCGGGGACCAAAGTCCTGCCCGCGCCATCCGAAAGTGCGTTGCAGATCCGACAAGCCATGGAAGGCGTGATCGACGTGGGACTGGTTGTACTGCAAATCACCAGATCCAGGTCAGCCAGTATCAGTCCTTCACGCTCCAGCACTTCGCGACAAGCCGCAGCGCCCAGCGTGACCGGATCTTCCCCCTCAGCCGCCCAAAACCGTCGTTCAATGCCGGTGCGGCGCACGATGTCGTCGACCGTCATTGACGATGCAGCGGGAATCAACTCGGCGTTGGTAACCAATCGACTGCCGGTGACCGTCGCAGGGCGGGATAGCCCCACATCGAATCGTCGCGGCCGTTGTCCCGAACGTGGCAATACCACCCGTCCTGTCGATGGACGTTTGGTGAATATCGGAGCGCCAGGCTGCTCTTGCGTTACCGGTCGGCGGCGAGACACGTTTTCGGTGCGCAACACACACAAGGTGGCACCCACTGGAACGGTTTCGCCTTCTTGGACTTCAATACGCTCCACCACCCCCGGCGCCGGCGCCGCCAAGTCAAACACTGATTTGGAGGCTTCCAGCGAAGCCAACGGCTGCCCTGCGACCACGGTTTCGCCCGGCTGCACGTAAAACTCTAGCACTTGGACCGTCTCGTCCGAGGGCCCCGAGCCGATGGCCTCCACCAGCAAAGAACCAGCCTGCGGCTGCGGCGGCGTTTGCCAGTCGACATGCAAGTCGAGCATGTCGGCGGCCGTTTCGACCACACGTTTCAGTGAGGGAAGAATTTCTAACTGATTAGCGAAATTGCACGGCACATGCGTGTCGGGCCGGGTCACACGGCGCATGGCGACCGGAACCCTCGCTTTCTCGGCCACTGTGGCCAGCACTTCGGCGCCAAACCCGCACGTGTGATTATCTTCATGCACCACTAGCAATCGCGCCGTTTTCTCGGCCGACGCAATAACTTGCCGCTCATCCCACGGCGAAAGCGAACGCAGGTCGAGCACCTCGGCCTCAACGCCCGCGTGTTCCAGCGCCTCGGCTGCTTTTTCGCACAACCTGGCCGTATTGCCCCAACCAACCAACGTAATATCGCGCCCAGCGCGAACCTTGCGCGCCACGCCAAGCGGCGTGAACTGCTCCTCTACGTTCGGCGACACGGCAAGGCGCGGATCATTCAACAGCGCCTTGGGATAAAAGAATAGCGTTGGCCGTCCCGTTTCAAACGCCGCATTGAGCAACCCTGCCGCATCGGCGGCGGTGGACGGCATAACGACGTCCAGCCCCGGCGTATGCGCCATAATTGCTTCGCCGGTTTGAGCGTGAAATGGCCCCAGCCCCGGCCGATAGCCTCCGCACGCGACCATGACGATTACGGGCGTGGACCAATCGCCATCGGTGCGCCAATGCAACGTTGCTAACTCGGACACAATCTGGTTGTAAGCCGGCGGTAGGAAATCGGCGAACTGCAGGAACGCCACGGGCCGCTGGCCTGCCATAGCCCTGCCGATCGCCTCGCCGATGATTGTCGCTTCGGCCAACGGCGAGTTCACAACGCGTCCTGGAAACTCGGTGCTTAGACCGCGCGTCACCCCGAACACATCGCCCTTGGGGTCTTCAATATCCTCTCCATAAAGAAACACGCGGGGATCACTCGCAAGACGATGGCGCAGCACCTCGCGCAGCGCTTCACGCAGAGTCAGCCCACCTTCGCCCTCCACACCGCGGCGTTCATGGCCCGGGTGTGTCAACTCGACCCGCACCGGCTTCTTGGCCGAGAAGGCCGGGGTGGGATCACGGTGTTGCAAGCAGTCGGCTTCAACTGCGGCTAATTCCGCCTCAACTTCGGCCTCCAGGGCAAGCAGGGTTTCCTCCGCTACGCCTTCCGAAAGTAGACGTTGTCGAAAAAGGCGAACGGGGTCGCCCGTTTCGGCGGCGTGCAAGATATCATCTACCGTGCGGTAACGGGTTTGATCGTCGGCGTTGGTGTGGCTATCCAGCCGTTCTACGCGCATCACGGCAAGGGCAGGACCGCGCGTATTTCGAATCTGCGCAACCAACCGCCCAAAGGCGTCATCCACAGCGACAACATCGCGTCCATCAAGGCGATGAATAGGCAAGCCCAAAAAGTCATTCCGAGGTCCGCCCGGCGTGTCAAAAAATGTTCGTCCTGCCGTGCGGGTGGAGATCGCCCAACCGTTATCCTGCACAACAAACAGGACCGGAAGTTGATTCCGCACCGCCTCAGCCACCGCCTCGTAGAACTCGCCTTGTTGCGTTGTACCGTCTCCAACGCCGCAATACACCAAAGGGCGTGAAGGCGCGTTCTTGATCGCTGCAGCAACGCCCACCGCTTGAATCGCCCCATTTCCCACGGGCGTCACGAGGCTCAGTACACGACGCTGGCGATCGTGCAAGAAAGGGCTCATCTGCCGTCCTCGCGACGAGCCTGTGTCTTTGCATAGTAGCGTGCGAAGAAACGCCGCTGGGGGAACGCCCCGCGCCAGGAGCAGGGCCTTATCACGATAATGACAGTGGAGCCAATCGTCGGGCGTCAGATGAGCCGCTAAGGCTGCGGTCGCTTCATGCCCGGCGCCTGAAACGAAGAAAAATGCTTCGCCGCGATTCACCAAATCGCGTTCCCGCCCGTCAAGCCGCCGCGTCGCAAATAACGTGCGATACAGCGTGAGTTGTCGGCGTACATCCATGTCGCCCATGTGTTGTCTTCCGTCGTTTCTCAAGAGGCGGAGCTTTGTTCGTTTAGGGAAGGCAGCGAACTCGCACAAACTGTCCCCATTGGGGCGACCGTCATCCGAGAACCATCCGAAGATGGCGGGCCTGCGGATAGTATCGGATGCGTCCCGTTTACGGGTATAGCGATTCAGCGGATAACGCGTCTCTCATAAATTGCCTACCTCGCGAGATTCAACAAAAAACGGGTTGGTTGTTTGGCCGATACCCTCCCATTGGGAGTATCCTCAACCAAAAAACCTACCCGTCCCCGCTACTTGGGATTCTAAGTTTTCCAGTAACACCTACCCGGTCAGGGTCCAACGAGCCTGACGCAGGACGGCGTTCGGAGCCCCCCGCATTAGTTCGTACCACACGGTAATTAGAGAGCCATCGTCAAGTTGCACGGTCGAGGGATAGCCTAAGTCCCCAGAGACGCCATCCTGCGAAATCAAAATCGGCTCCGACCACGTTTGGCCCTCGTCCTCACTAATCCGGGCCTGATTCCCCAAAGGACTTCGGCGATGTCCATACGTCATTAGCAGCCGGTCATCTTGGAGCCGCAACAGATGCGAGGGCAGCCCCCACACGCCAATCGCACGCGGCGTGGTCCACGTCTTTCCTCCATCGTCCGATTCGCATTGCAACGTCTCATTCGCGTTAGCGCGGTTATGATTACGAATCTGGACGATAATCCGGCCGCCCTTCGTTTCGACCGCGTGCAATTCGTGGTATTCCTTGTGTGAATCGCCTTCGCGCACGGGGATATTCGCTAACCAGCGCCACGTTTGGCCGTCGTCGAGCGATTCGGCCACACCCACGCGGTTGTCTCCCCGCCAAAGATCCTTTCCGGCGTAGAGCAAGCGCCCGTCAGCTAATTGAATGGGACCGTGCGGGCTGTTCACCAGCGGATCATAGCGGGTCGACCAAGTCAGACCGCCATCTGTCGAGCGAATCATCCATACGTTTAGCGCCTTCTTGCGCTCTTCCGCCGAGACGCGATGATGGGCCGCCCGCCAACGGTCGAGCTTGTCGGCCGGCCAAGCGCCATCGCCGCCAGCAGCTTTTTCGGCGCGATCCAATATTGGCTCATAGGCGAGGGAGGTAAATGTCGTAACCAGCAGCGTTCCCTTGGCCGTCTCCAGGATGCCTGCGTCTCGATCATCGATGGGACCGTCCAACACCACCTCGGGCCAAGTCCACGTCTGACCGTTGTCGTGCGAGCGGATCAACTCCACGCGGCCAAAGGGACAGACGTGAGCTTCGCGTCCTCCCGAGCAGACGACCAGCAACTCGCCATACTTCCGCCGCGCGAGCGTCGGCCAGCCATGATACCGGTGGGATAAGCGGCTAATAACGCGGGTTTCCTCAATCTTAGCCGAGGGAGCCGCCGCGGTCCGTCGCACGATTCCGAACGTAGCTACGGCCGCAGCCGAAGCGCCAACCAACACTTGACGACGATTAACCAGGTGATGAGACATGGCACGCCAACTCGCGTAAGTGGAAGGGACAGGACAATCGTAGCAACCGCTTTACGTTGACTCTTCTCCTTCAAGCGTGGGAGTACACGGAGGCTTGAGTACGTGGCGAGGGGGCCAGTTAAGCATCTGCTCAACACACGCCGCGACCTCCTCAACAATGGCCGAAAGCAACGACTCGCCCTTCTCGGCCGTGGCGAACTCCGGCGTATCCAAAGCCCCGCTCGCGGTCATCCGATGGAATCGGCCCGCCACACGGACACCCGGTGACGCAGGAACGCGTCCGTGCGTGTGGCCATGGGCCAAGTCCATTCGCACCAAGTGGCCATGTAAGGCGAGCATCATCGAGGTTTCATATTCGCAGGCATGCGTCAGCGTCGGCTGCGTCATGCCATGTGTTTCCGCCTTCATCGCTTGCCCGGCAATCGCCCAGTAGGAGCCAAGCGCAATCAACGCTTCATCGCAGTCATCAAAGGAGTTGGCTACTTCCGTGATTGCGGTTTCACCGGGAGCCACATTGCCGCCGTGGCCGTTGAGAAAGAAAATGCGGCGAAAACCCGCCCGCACTAATGAGCGGGCGACGCTCTTAATGATCTCGACGTAGACGGTGTTCGGAACCGAAATCGTACCGGGGAAATCCAAGTGGTGGTCCGACGCGCCGAGCCATAGCGTGGGCGTAAGCAGAATCCGATCGGCCATACGATCGTGAACCCGCTCGGCCACGGTCGTCGCCAAGAAGGTATCGGTCAGCAGCGGCAGATGATAACCATGCTGCTCCAACGAGGCGATAGGCACAACGACCACCACGCGGTCTTTGTCCAACGCCTCAATCTCGGGCCAACGACATTCTCCGTAGCGCATAGGGCGTTCTCACCGAAAGGCCGTAAGGTTCTGTGGGTGAATTCTTGCACCCGCATTCCGCCTCACAGAATGCGGGGAGTGTGGCAATACCTCACTATTCTCGTCCGCCGCAGCTTGGCGTTAAAGCGCGCTACCGACCTTCGCTTTGCCCCTGCGCTAGCCGATGGCTACAAATCTTTGGCGTAGGCCCGCAGGTCGGCCTCAAAGCCCTTGAGCCGCTCGCTCATATCTTGGCGCGTCTGGTCAAGATCGTGAAGCAATTCGGCAGGGCGATAGGTGAACATGTAGAACTTGACTTTCGGTTCGGTGCCCGAAGGACGCACAGCAACACGGTTGCCTTCTTCCGCTAATTCCAGAATGACCAGATTGTCCTTCGGTCCAACCAGCTTTTCTTTCTGGCCGCCACGGAGCGTGACTTGTCCCAGGTAGTCATGGGTTGCAACCACGGGAATCCCCGCGAGCGATGCAGGCGGCGCCTCGCGAAACTTCGCCAT
Organism: uncultured Pirellulaceae bacterium; assembly: GCA_964458385.1. GTDB lineage: Bacteria > Planctomycetota > Planctomycetia > Pirellulales > Pirellulaceae > JAHWKS01. Next base: position 5,311 of record CAYWIS010000051.1, on the reverse strand, counting down.
GAGTTTTTGCATTAGCGTCATGCCCTCGGAGCCTTCCATGGGCAGGTTCACCTGGGACTCCGCGTGATAGCCATGTTGCCAGTAAAGCGATTCCAGCTTTTCGTGAAGCGACTTGCGCTGCGTCTTGAGCCGCGCGACAAGCTCCGCCATAAGCATCGACGCTAAGGCGCCATCTTTATCGCGGGCATATGTTCCCGCCAAATAGCCGTGCGATTCTTCGGCGCCAAAGACGAAGCGTTCGGGCCCCAGTTCGTCCATGCGGCCGGCGATCCATTTGAATCCGACAAGATTGTTGAAGTCTGTTTTGACGCCGTAGGAATCGCCCACCCTCCGCAACATCTCGCTTGTCACTAACGTTGTAACAATATAATGCTCTGGCGAAAGTGAACCGGCCTTCTTACGCTGCTCAAGGACATAATCAGCCAGCAAAACGCCAATCTGGTTGCCAGTCAGCGTTCTCCATTCCCCCTGAATGTTGGTCGTCACTGGCGCAGCAACGCCAAGTCGATCGCAATCGGGATCGGTCGCTAGCACTACGTCGGCGCCGATCTCTTTCGCACGATCAATGATGGCGTCAAACACGCGCGGATTTTCGGGGTTGGAAACGTGCCCCGGAACATTGGGGAAGGTTCCATCGGGATCAGCGTGGGGAGCGAACACTTCCACGTCTTTAAAGCCATCGGCCTCCAGGACGGGTACGGCAGCCCAACGTCCCACGCCATGCAGCGGCGAATAGAGGACCTTGACTTCTCGCGGACCAGAGAAGCCCTGGGATTTCACCTCACGTACAAAGGCGGCATCGACCTCTTCCGTGCAGATGACAATCTGGCCCTTCTTGACCGCCAAGCTAAAGTCAGCTTGCTGTATGTCTTGCACATTCATCACACGGTCGATGATGGCTTTGTCGTGAGGGGGCAGCACCTGCCCACCGGTCGACCAGTACACCTTAACCGCATTGTCGCTGGGCGGGTTATGGCTGGCAGTCACCATAATTCCGCACGAACAATGCTTGTAACGCACCAGAAACGACAATTCGGGCGTGCTGCGGTAATCGTCAAGAAAATAAACCTTGAACCCGTTAGCGACCATCACCTCGGCGCACAACTCGGCGAAGTGACGCGAATTAATGCGCGTATCGTAAGCGATGCCGCAAGAGAGTTCGCCTTGGCGGGCGAGTGTTTCTTTCACATATTCAGCAAGCCCTTGAGCGCTTTCGCCGATCGTACGGTCGTTGATGGCGTTCGAACCGTACTCGGCCATCTTTCCACGCCGTCCCCCCGTGCCAAAGGGAATCACGGTCCAGAACAAATCGTCCAATTCACGCCACTCGGCGCGTTCGACCTGCTTGGCAATGCGGGGGGCGTACTTTTCGTAGCGAGGTTCGGTCAACCAAGCGCGCAGGTTCTTCACAGCCCCGGAAGACAACTTGCCCTCCTGGCCGGCGCGTTCCACCTGCGCCAACACCGCATCGCGATCGAACGTAGTGGGAGACATGGCGATTCTGTCGGGTTGTGGGATGGAGCGCCAGGTCCTTCCTGGCGATAGCGGCATGGTAACATGTCGCCTTGTTGTCTCCAATCGGCGGGCCAACCGAGAAGCTCAAGCCGAATGTCGCCGCCGCACGGTGAATTCAAGACGGTAATGGGCGGAGCCGAAGCAGCGTCTATCGTTCTTGCGACTATCGCATCCGGCTCAAGACAAGGTAAAAGAATAGTTAGAGAAGTTAGCGACAGGGAGACTTGCCGCATAGATGCGGGCAATGATCCGCACCGTCTGGGTTAGTTCGCATTTCCCACCCGCCGCTCAGTTTTTCCGATGATTTCTTCCACCATCAGCGAGCGCGATGTAGCGGCGCACTACGATGATCTAGACGAATTCTACCGCGAGTTCTGGGGCGAACACGTCCACCACGGGCTATGGATCACCGGGCGAGAGTCGCCGCAACAGGCGGTTGAACAGCTCATCGACCTTGTAGCTCATGAGGCGAGGCTCCGACCGGGCGACCGCGTGTGTGACGTGGGTTGCGGGTACGGCGGAACCGCGCGCTATCTGGCGTCGCACTACCGGGTTGAGGTCACCGGGCTGACCATCTCGACGAAACAATATCAATACGCCGTGGAGCGTACCGGAGGCTCTGCCAATCCGACGTATCTGCTGTGCAACTGGGAATGTAATCATCTTCCCTCGGCCTCGTTCGACGCAGTCGTGTCGATCGAATGCCTCGCGCATATCGAGAACAAGCCCCGCTTTTTTGAAGAGATTCGCCGGGTACTCAAACCAGGCGGCTCAGCCGTGGTGCTAGCGTGGCTAGCGTGCGAGAATCCTGGCCGCTTTGCGAAGCGGAGGTTGCTGGAGCCGATTTGCCGCGAGGGCCGATTGGCAGGCATAGGCGACCGCGCCGAGTACATTGCCATGATGGAAGCGGCGGGCCTGCATTTGCTGGCCTTTCGCGACTTGAGTCGCGACGTACAACGAACCTGGACCATATGCCTGAGGCGTGTGCTTGGAAAATTGGCGGTCAGCCCGCGGCATCGTCAGTTTTTGTGGGAGCGACGCACCCATAACTGGATTTTCCTGGTGACCATGTTTCGCATCCGCTGGGCCTATCTCACCGGCGCGATGCGATATGGCATGTTCGTACTATGCAAGGAGCCTGCAAGCCCCTCCAACGACGCTCAAGTTTTGCCGACCTCTGGCCGATAGCCGAAAGATGCGCAAACCTGCGCGGTTTTGGCTTTTCGCGAACGAATCGGACATTCCTCCATGGACGCGTTGGGAACCGAGGTCGCCAAGCGGGTGCTGGCCGCCTGCCAAGCAGGGCTCGCCGAAACGGCCGCCGCCGTAGAACGCGGGTTGGATGGCAAGTTTCAGGTGTCTCCCCCGCCGCAGGTTGACCGCTATGATCCGCAATCGCCCTTTGAGGCTTGGCGGCGCCCCGGTGTTCTGTTGACAATCGCGATCGACGGCGGCAGCGCCCTGATGTTGCTCAGCGGCGTTGAAGGGCTAATTCCCGCCTGGTGCGTCCAACCCGACGCCACCGGCCAAAGCCGCCTTCGAACACTGGCCCAAGAGCTGGCGACCCATTTGCTTCCCGACGAGTTTTCTCCCGACGATTGCCACGCTTACTGGGTCAACGATTTAGCCGCAGCCGTAGCCGAACGCCGCGTTGCAGCAGGGAGCCCGACAATACATATCCCGCTTTCTGATGGACAGCACGAGGGGGTATTGTCGCTGGTTTGGACGACAAACAGCGGCGCTGTTGAAGGCGCGACGGCTCGGCCGTCGGCTTCAGCACAGGAACCGACCGACTCTACCGCCACCCGGGGCGCTGGTCTGGGTAATCGACCGAAACGGATCCAATATGAGCGGATCGAAGATGCGCTTCCGTACTTGCCGGTCTATTCGCGAAGCCTGCTCAAAATCAAAGTGCCGGTACGAGTAACCCTTGCCTCAACGAAGCTGCCGGTCCGGCAGATTATCGACTTGGCGCCGGGCTCGCTTATTCAATTCTCGAAGTCTTGCGAAGAGTCGCTGGAATTGGAGGTTGGCCAACAGTCGGTAGCGTTAGGAGAGGCGGTAAAGGTTGGAGAAAAGTTCGGCCTACGGATTACGGCAATCACTCTCCCTGGCGAACGCTTCGTACCGGTAACCCCCGCCAATGCTCGAGGCAAATTGACGTAAATGTTTTTTGCGGTAGGGAAAGCAGCGGCGCCAATTCCTTGCATTAAGGCGCCCCATGTACTTTCACACCGCAGCGCGAACGCTCTGAGCAGAATCTTATCAAAAATCTCTGTTCGGCAGTGAAGTCAGCCAATCGCTATCCAGCGAACAGAGCCAGGAGTTACTTCTTGGCCGCTAACTGTTGAACAAGTTTGGCGACTTCGGCGGCGTCATCTTTTTCGACGAGCCTTTGGATGCGTTCTGCGGGCACCTTGAGCTTCTCCAAGTGCAGCACAACACTTTTCCAATGCTGCTGCCGCTTTTTGCCGGTGGTCAGATAAAGCTCGGTCACGAGCTCTTGCAAGCGTTGGAGAGCAATGGCGTCGCGGTTATCGTAATACCGCTGAATGATCTTCTGCTGGTACTTGGAATACTCGGCCATACCGATCCTCAAAAGTTCCTGTTGGTCGCCCGGTGACGAGGGCGCCGTTTCAGGGGTGACAAAGAAGCCTCCGCCACCGATTCCCCCGTCGTTTGGCGGTTGGATCTTTGACCAGAACCCTCTGGTAGTTCGCGTTCCCCTTTCGCGAGAATCGTTGTAAGCCGGGTTGCTTGTGGGGGTTAATTGGGGTTATACCAAACGCGAGTGCATCCGCCACCGCCGGGGGTGTGCGGAATTGTTCGCGTCTTCTCCTCTCGCGGATAGGTCGCTCTTGCCATGCCCATCGTCAAATTTATCAAGGAAAATAAAGAAATCGAGGTCCCGGCCGGCGCTAATTTGCGACGAGAAGCGATGAAGGCTGGCATTAACTTAAATCAGGGCGTACTTGGCTTCGGCCAATGCTTTTTCAAGTACGCTAACTGCCATGGCCTGGGATTCTGCGGCACATGCGCCGTTAATATCGTTCACGGCATGGAAAACACCAACCCCATGACCAAACGGGAATGGCTGAAGCTCAAATCGCCCATTCCCGTCGGCGACCCGCTGCCGGGCATGGCGTATCTTAACCACGAAGGGAAGATGCGATTGGCGTGCCAGGTGCGAGTGCAAGGCGATGTGGAGGTAGAATCGGGGCCCGCAGTCGATCTCTTTGGCGAGAACTTTTTTAGCTGACATGAAGCAAATTGTCGCCATCGTCAAGCCCTATCTGGCCGAGAAAGTGTTCGAGGCTCTACGGCGGGCTCCGATCGAAGCGCTGGTGGTGCGCGAGGTAAAAGGATTCGGACGGCAAAAAAACTACCTGGACGAGTACTTGGGCGGTGAATACGCCTTGTCGTTCCTTCCTAAAGTTGAGATCACTATTTGGGTGGACGATTTCCGCGTCGAGGAAATTGTGCGCAAGATTGTGAGCTTGGCGCGTACCGGCCGTATGGGGGATGGCAAAATTTTCGTCCTCCCCGTTGTACAATGCCACACCGAAATCGATATTGGCGGTGCATAAGGACATAACAAAAGACACCACCGAATATTATTCAGGAGAGAACAATGCAGCGCAGGAGGGCGCAATCCTACCACTTTTTGCGGTTCGACCGGCTGGTGTCTGAATTCTGAACGAGGGGCGGCATTGACGGCCTTGAAGCAAACCGCCTAACCCGCTAAATTGCGGAATTACTCGTATTCTTGAATGACCCGGGGGCGCCATTAACGGCC
>CAYWIS010000050.1:3303-31212 GCA_964458385.1 uncultured Pirellulaceae bacterium | reverse complement strand
CGGCAGGCGCTGGAACAAGTGTATACGGCGATTGCCTCCTACGAGCGAAACTTGGCCGAGCGTCTATTGACCGGACTGGCCGAGATCGAAGGCGTCACCGTCTATGGCATCACCGATCCGAGCCGCCTTTCTGAGCGGCTGCCAACCGTGTCGCTGACGCACACTCGGCGCACCGCGCGTGAATTAGCTCGCGATTTGGGCGAACGGGGCCTCTTTGCTTGGCATGGCAATTACTATGCGCTGTGTCTGACCGAAGCCTTGGGGCTGGAGCCCGAAGGAATGTTGCGCATCGGATTGGTTCATTACAACACCGCAGAGGAGGTCGACCGGCTGCTCGTTGCGCTCCGCGAGGTGACGGCGCGTTAAGTCAATGGCAGAGTACTTGGCGAACGCTCACTTGGTGGCAACCGCGGGCGTGATGGGGCGTGTCTCGAGGACCCGTTGCACAATCCCAGTGATGTGGCGTAACGTATCTTTCGGGAAGCCGCTTTGCGGGCGTTCGCGATGATTCGCCTGAACCGAAATACCGCAGAGACTTCTGCTTGGCTGCCGACTTGATCAGCGCCCCAGCGACTGCATGGTATAAGTTGGCGCCCCCATTTCGGAACGAGGTACGAAGGTACTTGGACGATGCCCCTGCGCTTCCTTTTAATCGGCGATATTGTTGGAAAACCAGGTTATCGGTTGGTGGAGCGGGTTCTGCCCGGTTTACGGCGACGTGAGAAATTGGACTTGGTGATCGCCAACGCTGAGAACGCAGCTGCTGGCGCTGGATTGACGCCCAAAATTTACCATCGTCTGCGAGAAGTGGGCGTCGATTGCGTAACCATGGGCGATCATATTTATCGTCGCAACGAGATCAAATCCACGCTCGAGAAAGAAACTTGCATTGTTAAGCCGGCCAACTATCCACCCGAGGCGCCGGGCCGTGAGTGGGCCGTCGTTGAGGCCGCGGATGGTACACCGGTGGCGGTGTTCAGCCTATTGGGGCGTGTCTTCATGCGACCGGTGGACTGTCCATGGAAGGCGGCGGAGCGGGTGCTGGCGGCGCTGCCTAACGAGGTACGAGTCATCGTGCTTGATTTCCACGCCGAAGCCACCAGCGACAAGCAATTGATGGGACGCTTTCTGGATGGCCGGGTATCGGCGGTGTTGGGCACGCATACGCACGTCCCCACGGCGGATGAGCAAATCTTGCCGAAGGGAACGGCGTTTCAATGCGATGTCGGTATGACCGGCCCTCACGACAGCATCTTGGGCCGAGAAATTGGCCAGGTTATGGAGACGACACTTACCTTTCGTCCAACCATCTTTCATGTGGCCGAGAACGATGTTCGTTTGCACGGCTCGATTGTCGAAGTCGACACCGAAACAGGCCGCGCTCTTTCGATTCGCCGTCTTGTCGTGAAGGAGGAGGACGCTGAAGAGCTCGAAAACCTCACAAGAGCGAGCACTTCAGCGCCGTAGTTGCTTCTTGCTCCCGTTGCTGAGCCGCTGCTTTGTCGCACTTGTCGGCTTACGGGACGGGTTTCGCCGCTCAAGAGTTACGACGGCGCCAAATCGGGACTGTCACCGGTGGTGATGGAAGGTATGTCTCGATGCTTAACTCGGTATTTTTTTACCGCGAATTGTTAGCTTAAGTTGACGACAAACGAACAATGACTTAACGGGCAGCTTGTTGAGACAGAATTGCACCCTCAGTGGCCCGAGATCAGCTAACCGCTTTTCTGACTTTCAGCCAAAACGGGTTTGCCCGTTCCTATCTCGGTCGACTCCTCGTTCTAGCACCTCGCTAACGATTTCTTTTATTCGCGGAATCAATGTTATTCGCGAATGAAACACTTTCACGCTGGTCAAGCTCTCGGTAGTGATCGCCATTACCGGGCTGCTGTTCGAATTGTTGTTTCCGACGGTGCTGGCCGCGCTCGTCAGCATGCCGCACCCATTGCGCCAGCAACCTCAATATGGGCTGGCGTTTCACAATTTCGCCTCGGCGCATAAAGACGCCTCTTCCCAGGTGTCAGCCATCATCCGCCGAATACCATACGGTCCGTGTTGTTCCCGGATTAAAAATTAGGCTCTGCAAATGGCAGGGATCTCGGCGGGGCATTAGAATGTCCCACGATCAATCGCTTTGGTCATTGGTAGTGTCTCGACGTTAATCTCGACGCGGTTCGGTCGTATCTCATCCCAACCTCCGTATGGTTGTCCATCGGTGGTTTCTCCCGTTTTCGACGACGCAAAGTTGCCTTGGACGAGAGAAAGAGCCGGTGCGGGATGACGCTCACTGGCATAGCGCCTTTGCCCCTATGCGTCCCGCGCTTTTGTCGTGAACGCTAGATCGAGTGGTGACATGACGGCAATTATCCGTCCTATTTGTTGTGCTGCGGCGTGGTCGTTGGCGGTGTTTCTCTTGCCCGTTCTGATAATGGCGGCGGAGCGCGTACAGTCGGGCTTGCAGGTTGGCGAAGCAATCACCACGATTTTTGAGCCGCTTAACGTTACGGGGCCCTTCGCCGGCGAGCCCCATTGCCTCGTATGCGAGAACGGCGGCAATCCGGTGGCAATGGTGTTTGCCCGCGAGGTAAACCCTCAACTCATGCGATTGCTGACGAAGTTCGACGTGGCTACAGCGAAACACCGTTCGCAGGAATTAGGGAGCTTCGCTGTGTTTCTGAATGAATCGGAGGATTTGCCGCAACAGTTGAAAGCCGCGGCGGACAAGCATGCGATCCGACACTTGGTGTTGGCGGTCGATGCACCGGCTGGCCCCGAAGGATTCAAAGTAGCACAAGAAGCGGATGTAACCGTGGTGTTGTACTGCAACTATACGGTGAAGGCGAACCACGCTTTTCGTAAGGGCGAGTTGACCGATCAGGCCATCGAAAAGATCTTGGCCGACCTGCCGAAGATTCTAAAAACCGAATAAACGCTGGGGCAAGCGACGCGCTCGATTACTTCTGGGGGCTTCGATTTCGTCTCCGTTTCCAACCGAGACTGATTATGCATAAAACGATTTCGATGATTGTCGCATTCGCGTCGTGCTTCTTTCTGACGTCTTTGCTTGAAGCGCGGTCGCCTTTGGGGGAGACGCTCAAGGATATCGAAGTGGCCTCTCATTGGATTTACGACGACTGGCCCCGGGCCGTCGCCAAGGCCAAATCGACAGGCAAGCCGCTTTTAGTGGTGCTTCGTTGCGTTCCGTGTCCGCCGGGACGAAGTCTCGACGCCCAAGTGATGCGGCCGGATCGAGAATTGGAGTCGCTCGAGAAGCAGTTTGTCTGCGTGCGTTTAATCCAGGCCAACAACCTAGACCTGGATTTGTTTCAATACGACTACGATATGTCGTGGTCGGCGATGTTTTTGAGTCCGGACCTGACCGTTTACGGTCGCTACGGTTCGCGCGACGCCAATGGCCCAGCATCGGACCGCCTATTGTCGGTGCGTGGTTTTCGTAAGGCGGCCGAAAGAGCCTTGGAGCTTCATCAACGATTTCCTGCCAACAAAACAGTGCTTGCCGCTAAGACGGGTAGGCCCTCGGAGTACGACCATCCTCGACAAATTTCGGGCTTAGGGGATCGCCCCGCGATGGCCGCTGCTAAGCAGGACTGCATTCATTGTCACATGGTGAAGGAATACGCCATGCGGGCGAAGTGGCTCCAGGGGCGGTTAACCGAGAAAGATTTGTGGGTGTATCCCATGCCCGAGCGGATCGGCCTGACCATGGATGTGGACGATGGTTTGATTGTGGAGGATGTCGCCGAGAACTCGCCGGCATCGCGGGCGGGGATTGTTCGCGGCGACAACTTGGTGACCCTTAACCAGCAACCGCTCGTCTCAACGGCCGATATTCAGTGGGTGCTGCATCATGCTCCTGACGATGGTCAATTGTCGGTAACATTGCGTCGCAACGGCAAATTGGTGGAAAGGACCATTCAGGTTTCGGGCGGCTGGAAAAAGTCAGACATTGCTTGGCGGGCGTCGTCATGGTATGGGCTACGTCAGGGCGTAAAGCTCGAACCGCTTTCCGAAACCGAGAAGAAGCAACGTGGTATCGCTCCCGACCGCCTCGCGTTGGTCGTAAAAGGTTTGTATGGGCGCGGCGGGCCTCACGTTAGACAAGCCGGCTTGCAAGTAAACGATGTGGTAGTTGCCGTAAACAATCGGACCCAGGTCATGACCGAAACCGACTTTCTCGCCTACTTGCGGCTACAGCACGGTCCAGAAGACTCGATTCGACTTAAGGTGTTGCGGAATGGCAATACCCACGAGTTTACTATTCCCCTTTGGTAGGCAAGTGACGTGCTTAATCATCCGAATGCAAGTAGCTCAAGGCCATGGCCATAAGGACTCGGGCAAGGTAAGTTTGGCCGAATCGGCAGTCGGTGCACTTGGCTTCGGAAAGCGACGAGAAAAAAGCGGAACGCTGACGGATAAGCCCGATGGTCAACATCGCCTACGTCCTGGGCGATCACCGTTTCCCTTTCTGCTGCAAACAGTACTTTTCTTAGACGCCTGGAGTAGCGGAGTGGGGTTTGGACGCAGTGATAGATTTTTCGTCCGCCTCGCACAGAATTTGCAGTTGCTGAAGAAACCTCCTGGTGAAGTTTGTGCGCTCGGCGGTCGCCTGAAGTTTTCTCGGTTATCGCCGTGGTTGTGAGCTGATTGGCGGTATGCGTACTCAGTGCGCCTAACCACGTTGCGCTCAATGCACCGCGTTGGAATCTACGTAGCGCCCGCTCTGCTGAATTTGCCAACTTCGAATTTTTGCGTGTAGCCAGGGAAGCGTGATTGTTTCTTCGCCAGTGCATCGACGCAGAAACAGTTACGTATTGTCGTCAAGAGTGAAGAAAGGCAAGCGAAAGCGATTAGAAGCCGTTTGACCTAGGGTGCGATCGCGGTAAGAATACTGGAACGCCTCGAGGGATGACTATCCTTCGATTTGTCGGGCGCCGATCGGATAGCGACGCTCGAACCATTAAGAACAGGATAGATAACGACGCTTCCCTTGAGACGTTGATGATGCATAGCCTAGGGAATACTCTCGATGCACGGAATATCGACGGCGCCGATCACACCAACCGTGCTCTTCCCAAATCGCCAACCGGAATTCCAGGATTAGACGAGATCACTGGCGGCGGTTTGCCAACGGGGCGCCCAACGCTTGTGTGTGGAACTGCGGGCTGCGGCAAAACTCTGTTGGCGGTGGAATTTCTCGTGCGTGGGGCGACCCAATTCGATGAACCGGGCGTCCTTCTTGCGTTTGAAGAAACGCCGGAAGACCTCATTAAGAATGTCCGTTCCTTGGGATTCGATCTCGATCAGTTGGTGGCGGAGAATCGTATCGTCATCGACCACGTTCACGTCGAACGGAGTGAGATCGAAGAAGCCGGCGAGTATGACTTGGAAGGACTATTCCTACGTCTCAATTTCGCCATTGAATCGGTTGGGGCCAAGCGTGTCGTCATTGACACACTGGAAACTCTGTTCTCGGGGTTCACGAACGAGGCGATTCTCCGAGCCGAACTGCGGCGATTGTTCGCTTGGCTGAAAGAACGCGGCGTGACCGCGATCATCACCGGCGAGCGCGGCGAGGGGCAACTCACCCGGCAGGGATTGGAGGAGTACGTCTCGGACTGCGTTATTCTGCTTGATCACCGTGTTCACGATCAGATTTCGACGCGACGGATACGGATTGTCAAGTACCGCGGCGCTGCGCATGGCGCCAACGAGTACCCTTTCCTGATTAATGAAGATGGGATTTCGGTTCTTCCTATCACTTCACTACGGTTAAATCACGACGCTTCCGATGAGCGTATTTCTTCCGGTGTCGACCGGCTTGATACGATGCTCGGAGGCGAAGGGTACTACCGCGGGTCAAGCGTTCTAATTTCAGGAACCGCAGGCACCGGAAAGTCTACGTTGGCGGCGCACCTCGCCAACGCGACCTGCCGCCGCGGCGAGCGCTGTGCGTACTTTGCGTTTGAGGAGTCGCCGCAACAGATTATTCGCAATATGCGATCCATCGGGTTGGACTTAGCCCAGTGGGTGGATCGCGGCCTGTTGCACTTTCACGCTGCGCGTCCGACGCTCTATGGTTTGGAAATGCATCTGGCGGTGATGCATAAAATTATCGACCAGTTGGAACCTGCCGTGGCGATCGTTGATCCCATCACGAACTTTTCCACCAACGCCACGCGAGCTGAGTCCCATGCAATGCTGATGCGCCTGGTCGACTACCTGAAAACTCGCGGGATCACGGCTTTGTTCACATCGCTAACAGCCGGTGGCGAAGCGCTGGAGCGCACGCAGGCTGAAGTCTCGTCGATTGTCGACACTTGGATTCTGCTGCGGGATATTGAATCGGGCGGTGAGCGAAATCGTGGGTTGTACGTGCTCAAATCCCGCGGTATGGCCCACTCGAACCAAATACGCGAATTCGTGCTGAACGAGAATGGCATTCAGCTTTTGGATGTCTATGTTGGTCCAGAAGGAGTGCTGACTGGTTCAATGCGAATTGCTCAAGAGGCGCGCGAACGCGCTCAGGCGCTGGAACGTGAACAAGAGTTGTCGCGCCGGAAGCAAAAATCGGAGCAACGACGTCAGGCGATTGAAGCCCAAATTGCTGCTCTTAAGGCCCAACTGCTGGCTGAAGAGAACGAATTCGAATTATTCCTGGAAGACAGTCAATCTCGGACCTCGCAATTGGCGGCATTGCGAGAACAGATGGCGCAGAGCCGCAAAGCGGATGCGGCGGAACATCCAACGAAGCATTCGCTTCACGGAGAAATGTAATGATGTACGGCGCCGAAACCACGTCGTCGGATTCTCACGAAACGGCCGATCAGGAAACCTGGGAGCTTCGCCTCTACGTGGCGGGGCAGACCGCCAAATCTGTCGCGGCCAAGGAGAACCTCCAGCGCATTTGCGACGAGCATCTGCCGGGGCGATACCAGATCGAGATTATCGACCTGCTTGAGCATCCGCAGCTGGCGCGCGGCGATCAGATCGTCGCGATTCCGACTTTGGTACGCAAATTGCCCAGTCCGATGCGGAAGATTATCGGTGACTTGTCGAACACCGAAAAAACCTTAGTGGGCCTGCAACTGCGCGCCACCGGCAGTGCCGACCGATAACCGTAAGGCCGAATATGGAGTCTCTTGACCGCCGAGCGCCCGACGAAGGGCGCACTCTGGAGGAGCTGCGCGTCGAAAATCAACTCTTGCGCAAACGATTGATTCAGGCCGAAGCTACCCTTGATGAGTTGGAAAGTACGGTCGCGGCGATCCGCGGTGGGCTTGTGGACGCAGTGGTCGTCGACCGGGAAGAACTGCCGGAAATCTGGACACTGGAAGCCGCCGATCAACTGTACTTGCGTTTAGCGCTGCAATCGGCCCGAGCGACAACATGGGATTGCCATTTGGCGGAGCAGGACGCCGATGGGGAAGATTTGGAGTCGCTCTTAGGATTGGATTGCTTTAAGCCACGTGGTAGCCGCGAGCGCTGGCGGTCTTTGGTCCACGCGGAAGACCGCGCGCGGGTTGCGACGCGGTTGGGGAAAGTGATTTCGGAGGGTGGCGACTATTACGATGAATTTCGCATTGTGCACCCGAACGGTGAAGTGCATTGGTTGGCGGCGCGCGGCCAGTTGGTGCGCGGCCCCGAGGGAGAGCCTTCACGGCTGGTCGGTGTCCACCTAGACATTACTGAGCGCCGTCAGGCCGAAGAACTTCTTCGCGAGGCCGACCGAAAAAAGAACGAGTTTCTTGCGATGTTGGCCCATGAGCTCCGTAATCCCCTCGGCGCCATATCCAACGCTGTCCACCTCATTCGTATGCCTCACGTGAGCAGCGATGACCGGCGTTGGGTTGAAGAAATGCTTGACCAGCAGGTGCAGCAACTAAGTCGCTTAATTGATGACCTGCTCGACATCTCGCGAATCACTCAAGGCAAGATCGAGCTGAAATGGGAACTTCTGGATTTAAACCGCTTGGTGCAGCGGACCATCGAAACGTTGCAACCCCACCTATCGGCGGCGAAGCATGAGCTTTCGGTCGCCTATCAGGCGGGACCCGTGTGGCTACGGGGCGATGCAGCGCGTCTGGAGCAAGTGCTGGTGAACTTGCTATCCAACGCCGTCAAGTACACGCCTGAAAGCGGACGGATTTGGGTGCGCGTTGCCCAAACGGGGAGCGAAGCGGTCGTCGAGGTCAAAGACAACGGCATTGGCATCTCGGCAGAGATGTTGTCGCGTGTCTTTGAATTGTTTACGCAGGCGGAGCAAGGGCCTGATCGCTCTCAGGGAGGTTTAGGTATTGGATTATCGGTGGTTCGGCGATTGGTGGAAATGCACGGCGGTCAAGTCGTCGCTGCAAGTGAAGGGTTAGGTCGGGGGAGTACGTTTCTAGTGCGTTTGCCCACGAGCGACCCGCCTAAGGAGTCGGAAGGCGCCCCTGGCTCTGATTTGACCTCTGCCGCCGATGCACGGCGGATCTTGATCGTTGACGACAACCGGGGCGCCGCCATGACCCTCTCGTTGCTGCTGAAGACCTGCGGCCATGAGACGGCTACTACGTACTCGGGGTCGGCAGCGCTTAGCCTTCTACATTCCTTTCAGGCTGATATCGCATTACTGGACCTGGGTTTGCCCGACATGACCGGCTTTGAATTGGCGCAAAGAATTCGTCAGCAATCGAGTTCGATGACGCTGATCGCTGTTTCGGGATATGGGCAACCCGAAGACATCCAACGGTCGCGCGAGGCTGGCTTTGACGCCCATCTTGTCAAGCCGGTCAACCAAGATGAGTTGTTCGCGCTAATCCACCGCGGCGGTGAATCATCGCCGTGAGGCGAATCCGCGGAGAAACAACTCACGGTAGTAGTGGCATGCTAAACGCAGCCGTGCAAGTGAGCACTTTCTTCTTGGCTCACTTTCGAAGCGAGGCCCAGAGCTGCTTTAGATGGTCAATTGTAGACGTCGGCAAGGGGCCGGGCGCGTAAGCCAAACGAGAATAAAGCTCAGCCAACGCTCGCACCGGTTGCGACATGTTCGCGTGCCGAGAGGAAATCTGCTGGGCGAATTCATGCGGCGTTTGTTCTGGCGGTCGTGCACAACCGCGCTCTCTCGCCCAGGCTTCTAACGCTTCGAAACTGTACCGCACCAGTTGTTCGGGCGTATACCGAGCTACTTTGCGGGTGGCGAATGGATCGGCATAATCGGCAAACGGTCGATAACGAGGGCGCGGCTCTTCCGCTGGGGTTGCCGACGTCTCTTGATCAGCGCCACGGCCGAAAAGTCGGCGCCAACGGCGAAGGAAATCTTGCCACAATTCGCGAGCACCCGCCACCAGGTCGTCTTTGTACTTGGTGAACAACCAAACGCCCACGGCGCACAACAAGGCGTAAAAAATGAGTTTCGCTAGTGTCGCCAACCAACCTAGCAATGTTGTTGGGGTGAGTGGCGGCCGGAGACGCTGAGGAGCGGATGTTGGTGGTTGTGGTTCGGATGGAGGCGATACATCGCGCGAAGTTTGGCTTGGGTGGTCCTGGTTCAGCGGCGTCTCGCGCGGCGAGAACGCATCGTGTTGCGGAGCCGCTTGTTCTCGCTCGGGACTATGAACGCTGTCTGCAGAGTGCTCACTTGGCGCGGATTCGTCTTGGGAGAATTCAGGGCTACTTGGGGAGTCGGACCGTGACGGTTCGCCTTCGCCACCCGACGGCGAAGGTGACCGCAATTGCGATGTGCGTTGTTGAGACGAGGAGGGGGACTGCTCCTCCTGCTGAGCCCCTGGCGTGTGATCGGCAGTCGTGGGGCCGGCATTCGAGCTAGTCTGATCGCCTGGCGCCGAAGTCGCACTCGGCGTATCGCCGGCTGTTGGCGGCCCCTGCGACTCGCTGTTCGCATCAACGGTGGACGAGGGAACGCTTGTCAAGTCCTCGTGAGCCGAGTTGGGGTATTTGCCCGGCGCGGGATTTGGCGTGTGGTCATCTCGGATTCCTTCGTTGCCCCAGCCGAATCGCGATGCCAGCAACTTTCGAGAGGTCTCCCAGTCCAGAGGAACTTGGGAGATTGCGTATTCAGCCCTTGGTCGGGGGAGAAGCATGCAGAACGTTAACAAGGCGACAATTAACCCGCAGCCGAGGGTGATCCATACCGCCGCCATTTGGTTGGGCATTTCGACGCGCCGTTGACGCAAGTACCGCCGCAGCCCCAAAAAGCAGGTTGCCAGGAGCAGCCCTAATGCGCTGGCGACATAGACGACTAGGTAACGGAACGCGGCCCGCCGCGGCTCGTCGCCAATCAGAAAACGTTGGCCAAAACCGAAAATGGGCAAGGCCGCCAGCGAGAAATAAACCACCCATACGCCCGGCGCTCGCGGCTTGTGAAGCCGCTCCCAAAGACGCCGCCACAACGGCTTGCGTTCGGCGGCATCTAGTGACCCGGTCACACTCAGCGGTTCTACGTCTGCGTCGCCGTTGGGGGCGTTCTCCGGGGGAGGCCTATCCAGTCCAACCGTTTGCAATAAGCCTTCGCCTGCAACGTTCTCATGCTCGTCAATCAGCGTGCAATCCCACGTTAGCCGATCGGCGCACCACCAAATCAGTCCCAGAAAAAAGAGATTTGCCAGCGTCCCAAGGTCCGAGAATCGATTGACCGCCAGGGCGGTTGCGGCGGCCAAGGCAAGAGAAAACACCATTGCCCGTTCCCGCCCCTCTTCCATCGCGATGCGGGCAATCAACACCGCGGCGAATACGAACAAGAACAGGATGTACTGAAGGCGTCCGTGGAAGGCGCCGCGGTAAAACACCAGCAATAGGAAGAACACCAAGCTCGTCACCAGCGCCATGATGAGCGCCGGCGTGATCGCAATGGCGAGATAATCGGCAGTGGTCTTATAAAGACGGCGAGCCATGCGCCCCATTTTAGACGCAGCGCCCAGGGAATCCAAATGGCCTTGGAAGCCAGCGCTCCAGCCGTTACCGTGTAGCCGTGGCAAGGAGCGCCGCAGCTCAATCCACGGGAGTGAGGGAGTTGCATGAGCCTACTTGGGGCCCATATGTCCATTGCTGGCGGCTATCACAAAGCCGTTGAGGCCGCCGCACAGCATCAGATGGACGTAGTCCAACTATTCACCAAGAATAACAACCAGTGGAAAGCCAAGCCGATCACAAGCGACGAGGCCGAGCGGTTTGCGGCGGCGCTGGCCGAGCACCAGATTCGTCATCCTCTTGCCCATAGTTCGTACCTGATCAACCTGGCGGCGCCCGATCCAGCGTTGTGGAGTAAATCGGTGGAAGCGTTCGCCGAAGAATTGCGGCGGGCTGCGGCGCTGGGAATTCCCTACGTCGTGCTGCACCCAGGCGCCTATACCACAACGGATGAGCCAACCGGTCTGAAGGCGGTCGTTCGCGCTTTGAACGAAGTACACGCCCAAACGCGTGGCGTAGCGTCGAAGTGCTTGCTAGAAACCACAGCCGGTCAGGGAACCTGCCTGGGTTGCCGATTCGAACAGTTGGCGACGATCCTAGAGAAGGTGGAGGATCCGGACCGGTTGGGAGTATGTTTCGACACCTGCCATGTATTCGCGGCGGGTTACCCATTAGGGCCTGAACAAGAATACCAGGCGACTATGTCGGAGTTTGACCGGATTATCGGGTTGGAAAAGATCAAGGCCTTTCACTTGAATGACAGTAAACGCGAACTAGGTTCGCGCGTTGATCGGCATGAGCATATTGGTCATGGGCATTTGGGCCTTGAACCGTTCCGACTGCTTTTGAACGATCCTCGCTTTCGAGACATTCCCATGTACCTGGAAACCCCCAAGGGGGATCACGAAGGCCGCACGTGGGATGCAATCAACCTGGAGACGCTGCGCAGCCTGAGTTCGTCGTGAACCCTACCGGATAGAGTCAGCATGTCAAAGCCAAAGTTGAGGGCGTGTCTTATTCGCCGAACGTCAACTCGAGCCACAGCATGGTCATACTGAGAGCGTTCAGAAGGAAGTGGACGGTAATGCACGGCATAATCCGGTGCGTCTGCCGATACAAATAGCCCAGTCCAATCGCCAGGAAGAACAGCGGAATGGGATCGGGGCCGTGCGAATAGTGCAATAACGCGAACACCGCCGCGCTGACAAACATGGGCCAGTAGGGAGGCGGCGGCTCTTCAACCACTTCGGCAAGATAAACCTCGTCACTCGTCGACGAGGCGTCGCGCCCGGCGCCCATTTCGACAACGTGGGGTTCCGACGCTCTAGACCGAATACCGTTGGCATACTTGACTTGTGGCATTGTCTTAAACAATTGCGCAAGCGATGTCGTCGACTTTTCCAACCAGCCTTGTAGTAGGACGCGAAAGAAAAACTCTTCCGCCACAGGCGCGACCAGCACCGCCACAAACACGCTGGTGACGAACAAGGATGAGTCGGGACTTTCGCGCAGCATCTCGACTAAAGGATGCTGCGAGGGATACCACCAACGCGTCAGAATTCCTTGGAGCGTTAGGACGGGCAGCGCCAACATGAAGAACGCCTTCGCGCCCAAAGCGACATCGCTCGAAAACGCTTCCCAAACGAATCCCAAATCGCGCGGAGTGGCCCGGACGCGTAGAACGACGACGGCCGCCGCTACCGCTAACGTGACGACGTTTGCGACTCCCTGCGCCCCCACGACCATTGCAAGTTGCCGTGCGTCGGCGTTTTCCAGGTCGACGGAATGGCCTAGCGCCGCTCGAATTACGCCGGCCGCGGTTATTTGAACAACGACAAACGCCGCCAGGACGATCAGCAAGTCCACAAACGTCCATGGCGCCGGTTGACGCGGCTCTAAGGGCACAATCGGCTCTCCGCGCAAGCGACGGGTCAGCGCCCAAACCCAGCCCGCGCTTCCGAACACCAATAAAGCGAGCATTGCCAGCGCGGCGAAAAGCGTGTGTGGCGGCATGGGTTCACTCGGCGTCGCGAAGATACCTGAACACCGCCATGACGTAGCCCACGCCGGAATACACAGTCAGCAATACGGCTCCCCAAACCGTAAGCACGACCGACCAGTACAACCAGGGCGGCAGCGCCGCTGTTGGTCCCGTGCGCGACCGCAGCACCATTAGCGCCAGCAGACTGGCGACCACGGCGGCGCATTGGAAAACCATTTTGAGTTTGCCGGCCTTATTGGCCGAGAAGTCGCCGCCACTTTGCTCAATAAAACTACGTAGGGCGGTCACGAGCATCTCCCGCGCAACAACAATGACGGCTACCCACCCGGCAATCCCTGAGTGCGGCTCGGCGGCCAGCATGATGAACGTTCCGCAGATGATGATCTTATCGACAAATGGGTCGAAAATGCGCCCCAATTGGGTGACCTGACCGTACTTCCGCGCCCAATAACCATCGATCCAGTCCGTCGAAGCCGCAATCAGAAAGACCACCAAGGCCGCGAGGTACGCTTTGAAGGGAATGAGTGTGAACACGGCGACCGCCAGCACCAATCGCAGCATTGTGAGCTGGTTCGGCACATTGAATAACGTGCGGCGCAGTTCATCCTGGGCGGCGACGGTCATGCACTCTTCCAGATCAAAACTACAAACATTTATTGGCCCGGCGGTCTTCCAACCGCGATTGTAGCATATCGTGTTGCACCGCGTTTGATAATCGGGCGGAGAATGCCAGCGGTCGCATTAATGCCGGTCGCGCTGGTTACACGACAAGCGCTCAGGCATAGCAAACCGGTGTAGTTCTCGCACATTCCCGCCCGATGGATGAAGATGCGCCGGCGCGCCGATGAGGACGACGTAAGCTCTGCTGTGCGCCGGTCCGTGGGGAGTCGTACGACGGTAGCCCCCATCGGAGCGGCCAGCGGCGGGGCTGATCGTCCACCCCCTCCTTTCGCTATCTTCGATCCGAATGATCTCCTCGCCGAATCTGCGTAAGGCTGCGGTGCTGCTGACAAGCCTTCCTCCCGAGGACGCAGCTAACCTACTAAAGCGGCTTAAGCCCAAACAGGTCGAGGCGGTTTCCATCGAGATCGCTCGCTTGGGACCCATCAGCAGCGAGGAGCAGGAAGCGGTCATTACCGACTTCGCCGAATCCAACCCCAACGCCTTGGGCGGCGAGATGGGCGGTCTGGAATTGGCGCAGACCTTAGTCGAAAAGGCGCTAGGCAAAAACGCGCGCGAAACTCTCGACAACGTCAAGCAGTCGCTCGACGCCCTGCCGTTTGGGTTTCTCAAACGTGTCGACCCGCAGAACCTGCTTACCTTTATTATCGACGAACATCCACAAACCATTGCGCTGATCCTATCGCATTTGCCGCCATCGTACGGCGCCGAGATCATCGCCGGGTTACCCACCGAGAGACAGTTATCGGTTGTGCGCCGCATCGCCAACATGGGGCAGACCAGCCCCGAGGTGATCGAAGCGGTCGAGCACGGTCTGGAACACCGCATGGCGAGCGTAATGAGCCAGTCCGTGGGCGACAAGGCAGGCGGCGTAAGCGCGGTGGCTGAGATCCTGAACGTGACCGACCGAACCACGGAAAAATCATTGCTGGAGAACCTGGCGCAGGAAGACCCTGACTTGGTCGAGGAAATTCGCCGCCTGATGTTTGTCTTTGACGACATCATCAAGATCAGCGACAAGGATATTCAAACGATTCTTAAGAATGTTGAAAGCTCGCAATGGGCTATGGCGCTCAAAGGCGCTTCGGAAGAACTGCGAGCCAAGATTCTCGGCAACATG
Organism: uncultured Pirellulaceae bacterium; assembly: GCA_964458385.1. Classification (GTDB taxonomy): domain Bacteria; phylum Planctomycetota; class Planctomycetia; order Pirellulales; family Pirellulaceae; genus JAHWKS01. The sequence continues at coordinate 16,480 of CAYWIS010000050.1, read as the reverse complement.
TCGCAGCGTGCGGCCGAAATGCTGCGCGAGGAAATGGACTATTTGGGGCCAGTTCGCGCTTCCGAAGTCGAGGCCGTTCAGCAACAGATTGTCGACATCATCCGTAAACTGGAAGACACCGGCCAACTGACGATCAACGCGAACGCCGAAGACGACGAGATGATCATGTAGTCTGCGACGTTAGGTCGCGGCCAAACGCAGGCCCTTGGGTAACGCTTCACCAAAAACTCGGTTTTGCTCCTCCGTGTCGAGAGAGCCGCCGTTGCGAACGAGTTCGATCAAATGCGCTGCCGCACCCTGGGCTTGCAGCCATTGGGCGGCCTCCTCGCAACGAGCTTCGGGGAGATCGCGATAGCGGTCGTCCGTTTTGCGGGCAAGTTGCATCACTGCCAGATGCACCGTTGGATCACCGTCCGGAAGTTCTATTAGGCGGGTCAGCCAAGCGGCGGCCGTTGACGCGGGAACGACGGTATTCAGCGGACCATACAGAGGGACGCGGGCGCCAATTCTCCCAAGAGACCAGGCCAGGGCGGAACGCACCGGCTCCCATTTGCGACGGGTCAATAAGTCACAAATCATGCCGCCTAGTTCGCTCTTAACGCCGATTTCCAATAGTTCCAGCGAACCCAACAAACGCCACAATTCGGGAGTCTCTTGAGGGGCTACGTCGAACTCGCCGCCCCGCCCGCGTCCGGTCGTCAAACGCTTGTACATGGATCGCAGCGACGCCAACAACGGATCGGCAATCGCGCGCTGTTGCCCCGCGTTCAATCCACCCGCGATGCGGCGCCACAAAATCCAGGATTCGTTGCGGCACGTGGGTGACGGGTGATAGAGCTTGCCTTGAAGCAACCGCCACGTTTCCGAAACGCGCCAGTCGTCGGCGGCTAGTCCAAATCCTGGCCGTAGGGCGTAGCCAAGTAAATTCAGCCAACGCGCTTCGTGCGCCTGGCTCTTGCGGCGTCCTGATTCCAGCGACAGCAACTCTTCCCAGATCCGCCGCAGGAGCGAGGTGGGCCACTCGTCGCGGTCCATGCCCGTGGCTTCAATCAGATGCTTTACGAGTTTTCGCGGGTCATCGTTGCCTTGTGGCGAGAACGTTGCGTGGAGCAATCGTCGGCATTCTTCCCATAGCGACTCGTCGTACATTCCTTCGGCTTCGGCGGCCGAAATGTGCGCTTCGATGTCGGTTTGGGTAGCGCTGCGGACGTCAAACTGAAGGCGCCAACTCCGATCGCCCCCCACTTCTCGGCAACCTAAATCAAGCACGCCGATTTCCAGCAGCCGGGCGTGCAACTCTACGTCGATGGCCCCGCGTTCACTCTTGCGGTGCGATCGCAACACGGTGCGAATCGGCGGCAAAGGGGTGATCTGTTCGCGGTCAATCGGAACCACATCGCCCGGCTTGTCGGTGAGCCGCACGCTGGAGTAGTAGAGCGGGAACTCGATTGGCTGGCCGATCAGAAGGTGGAACCGGCGGTCCGTCAAACGAACCTCGTGCCCCGGCTCAACGCCGGCCGGCGCCAGGCATACAGCGACCGGTTCCTCGCTTTCGACGCCCACATAGTAGGTGCGCGCTAATCCCGCAGCAATGCGCACACCTTCGCCGCGGCGTACCATGCCGTAGTAGGCGGCGCCGTGGGCCACCGCCAAGTCTAGACGCTCGTTCTCCAGCACGCGCGGCGACCAATTTGGCTCATCTCCGCGGAACCACGAAGAAAGCACCTCGAGCAAACGCTCGCGCAATACAGGCGAAGCGAAGAAACCGCCATTGAACAACACCAGGTCGGGACGCGCCGGATCATGACTGTCGTTTTCGGCTTCATCCAATGCGACATTACGGTGCGCCGTCAGAAACGCCGCCAAGTGACGGGTTATGGCAGGTTCGGCCGCAAAGGGCAAACCAAACTCCTGAAAACCCGACTGAAGCCCACGCGGCTTCTCGTCCAAACCACAGTGCGGGAGAAATCCCTCAACCAGGAGTTGCCGCACTTCCTCTCGCGTTACTTCCTCTTGACGACCTCCTCCAATCAAGCGCGCCCCCGTGCCAGGAAGTGTGACGGTGGCGGTTTCAGGAGCGTTATCGCTGAGAAGGGGCTCCTTCACTTGCCGGCAGGCCCGCACCAGGATGGCCCATTGGCGTGGAGTCAACTTCTCCTGTTTGGAAAGGCGCGGTTCCAACATGTAGGCTAAGGCCAGATCAAGATTGTCGCCGCCAAGCAACAAGTGATCGCCGACCGCCACCCGGTGAAACTGAACCTTTCCGCCCTCGGTGCGCCGGACGCGAATCAAGGTAAAGTCTGTCGTACCGCCGCCGATGTCGCACACCAGGATTTTCTGCCCAGGCGTAACTTCCTGCTCCCAGTTTTCAGCGTGCTTGTGAATCCAGGCGTAAAACGCTGCCTGCGGCTCCTCGATCAAAACCACGCGCGGCAAACCGGCGCGCGCTGCGGCTTGGATTGTCAGTTCCCGCGCGATCTCATCGAATGACGCCGGAAGGGTTAGCACTAGATCTTGCCGGGCAAGAGGTTCGCCAGGAAAGCGGTGGTCCCAGGCCTCGCGGATATGTCGTAGATATCGACTGCTCGCCTCGACGGGCGAAAGCTTTTGGACGTCGTCGGCGCCGTGCCACGGCAACAGCGCCGCCGTGCGGTCAACGCCCGTGTGGCATAACCAGGACTTGGCCGACGCAATTAGTCTGCCCGGCGATAAAACGCCGTGATTGCGGGCGAAAAATCCAACCGCAAAATTCGGGGCCTCCCGACTCCAAGGTAAACGTAGCGCGTCGGGGGCAAATTCACCGGGCGCCGCCTCATAGTGGAATGAAGGGAGCGTGGTGCGTGCTTCGACTACGCCCGCCTCCACGAGTTGAGGAATCTCGAAGGTCCGTACTGTCCAAGGCGACTCCTGCGAATCAACATACGCCACGGCCGAGTTGGTGGTGCCGAGATCAATCCCCACCACATAGCGGCTGGGTTGTTCTTCTAATAGCGAGCTTAGTTCCTGGTCGGGCGTCACGTCGGCCATCAATGGCGCTCCTTGGTTATCGTCTTGAAACATTGTATGACTAGGTAACTCTTGTGGCCAGTTTGACTTAGGTGGGCCACTTGATCCAAGGGGGATTGAACCATCGGACCAAACTTTGTCCGTTAGGGGCGGCCGGCGTAGGAAAACAAGATGGTTGTGTGGGCGTCTCCCTCCGAACGCGGGGATCGGAAACCAGGTTGTTTGTCCCGATGGCGCTGAGATCCCCACGTCCACCTACGTGAACATACTAACCCAGGAACGCTAGCGGACGCTGGCCGCATGGACCGAAGCACTTGAGAGGAGGCAGGCGCCTTCGCGCGATCGCTCATGAATCCCCACGATGCTTTTCTTCAAGAAATTTTGGCTCGCCCCGACGACGATATTCCGCGGTTGATTTACGCCGATTGGCTCGAAGAGCAAGGAGATATTCGGTGCGAATTGATTCGAGTCCAGTGCGCCGTGTGGGGCATGGAAGACCATCACCCGGATTTTCACCGGCTGCGGAAACGGGAACTATCGCTGTTACGACGCCATAAAACTTCGTGGCTCGGGCCGATTGCCAAAATGACCTTTGAAGCCAAGTTTCATCGCGGCTTCGTGCAGGAGATTACACTTGGCGCGCGGCAGTTTCTTAATCACCAGGAGACCCTCTTTAACCTGGCGCCAATTCGGCGCGTGAATCTCTCGCGGTTAACTGTTGATACCGCTCGGGAAATGGCGGAAACGCAAAATTTGCACCGTCTTGGCGAGTTGCGTCTCGCTGGAGGGGGAATGACGGGGCGAATTACCGAGCGATTGTTCTCCTCGCCCCATTGGTCACAGTTACGTCGGCTTATCTGGCGTGGCGTACTCGACCCCTTGGCGCACGCCGGGTTGGTTGAAGCATTGGGACGCCTGCCGCTGGAAACGTTCGCGCTGGAAGGCGTCTACTTAGGAGAGCGTCACGCTCAACTTTTTCAGGCGATTGCCCCCAATCCCACCGTACAGCGACTCGATTTATCGGGGGCGGGGCTGGGCGTCGAGGGGGCAGGATATCTGGCTTCGACGCCGTGCTTGGTGAACCTTCGCGAATTGAATCTCGCGCATAACCTCATTGAGGACGAGGGACTACAGCGATTGGCGGAAAGCCCTCATGTTCAACAGCTCGAATCGCTGGATCTGACGAACAACACACTACGCGGCGAAGGGCTCCGACGCTTGCTGGCGACGCTGCAAACACCGCGACTGATGCGGCTCAATCTGGCGCAAAATCCGTTGTTTCCCGAGGCGATCGCATTGCTGACGACGTCGCCGGCTTTGGAGCGGTTGGAGCACTTGAAGCTAAATCACGTGGTCGTGGGTGATGATACGGCGCTCCGAAGAATCCTCGAAAACGCTTCGTTGGTTACCCTGCGATTGTCCGGGTGCCGGGTGGGAGATGCGGCGGTCCGAGAGCTAGCCAAGACTCCAAACGCTGCGAAACTTCGACTCTTGGATCTGGGAGACAACCGCCTCACTGATGAAGCCGCTGACGCGTTACTTGCCTCGCCGCACCTCGAGCGTTTGACGCGACTTGACTTGCGGTACAACCGGATTGGTCGCGACCGGCAACGAGCACTGCGGCGCCGGTTTGGTCGTGGCGTGTGCGTTTTCAGCCGTTAATGGATCGTTGGCGTTGTCACGCAAATCACCGGTCAATCGGCAAGGATCGAAGACAATACTCCGTCGAACCAGCGCATTTCTTCGGCGATTCCGTCCGACAGTTGGGGTTGCTGGAGGTCGGGCGGGAGCACGCTCCAGGCGTACGTTTCGACCTCGAAATGCGCCACGTGCGACAAATCGCGCACCGACTTCATGCACTGCACGATTTCGTCCTGCGTAGTTTCCAACATCCCAAAACGGCGAAGGTAGATCGGGACGTGGAAATGAATGCGCCAAGCGCCTTGAACGGTGGCGGGATCGCGATGATCCGCCAGTGCGAGTGGCAGGTCTTCGTAAAATCGAGGAGCCTGGTTGGACACACGTACAGCCGTCTGATGAAGGTATCGATCTTCGGCGAACTTCCCTAGTTGCTGAAGCGCCGGCTCGCGGTCGGCCGCCGCGAGTTGGTCCCACGGAACGTGCACGGCGGCCGAGATTTGCACCTTGCCCACCTCAATACCCGCGGCCCGGTAACGCCGCAGGACGTCATCTTGCTCTTCGAACATGACGGCCGCATGGCAAACGTCGTGACAAACGCGCAGGTGCTTGCGGATGTTTTCTTCGTTGCCCGCCCCAAGCAGATACTTCGTGAAGAAATTCACCACGTCTTCGCTTCGCTGGAGCACGCAGCCCGGCTCCGGCTCCAGGCATAACGAGATGAGCCGCCCCTCCTCGCGCTCTAACTGGGCGAGGCGTTCGGATACTTCGGCCAATCGCGCTGCAGCAGCGCGGAGTTGTTCATCGTTGGGATACGGTGAGCCCCAGGCGATTGGCAACGTGGAGATTGTCCCTTCCTGTCCCGGTGGGAGAAGCGCATGTTGGATGGCGATCAGGTTCAAAGTGTAGTCCCGTCGGGCGTCCTCCCACCAGGTCGGCTCGTATACGCGATGCTTGACCACCGACTGGTGAAAGTCGCCGTAGGGAAAACCATTGAAGGTGAAGGGAAGCAGGCCAACCGAGTCGAGCCAATTTCGCGCGTCCTCCACGCCCTCAGCCAGTAGTTGCTGCGCAGCTTCAGCCGAAAGCCATAATCCTACACCCATGGGAGTACGTGGGCGTACCGCTTGTTTTACAGCGAGGGCGTGCCGCTCAAGATTGTCGCGTGCGGCTGACCATGTGGGGCCCGCATGAACATTGGTGCAATATCCGACTTGAAACTGCATGACTTCTTTCGAAGAAGATAGTAGGGATTGCGGATTGCGCGGTCAGTGAGAGACGCTTAGGGGAAATCGCGCAGGATCTCTTGAGCGGCGTTGCGCCCGCAGGCGCCCATCACCCCACCGCCAGGATGACTGGCGGCGCCGCACAAGTAAAGGCCATCAATCGGAGTGCGGTGATCCGCCCAACCAGGAACAGGCCGGAACGCATAAAGTTGATTCAGGTTCATCGCCCCTTGCATGATATGACCGCCGGTCAAACCGAAGGTGCGCTCCAGGTCAAGTGGGCTAAGCACCTGCCGATGTTCAATCGCCCCTGGCACATTGGGAGCGTACCGCGCGAGCAATTCAATGCAGCGATCGGCGAAGTCTTCCTTCACTTCGTCCCATGTTCCCTGAGCCAGACGATACGGCGCGTACTGCACGAACATCGACATAATATGCTTGCCGGGGGGCGCCAGGGTGTCGTCCACGCTGGTGGGTAGCGTAATCTCTAGGATCGGTTCCGTGCTGGGACGACCGTATTTGGCGTCGTCAAACGCCCGTTCGATGGTGTCGAGCGTCGGGCATATGTGGATCGTTCCCCGGTGTTGCGGCGCCACGCCATCAACGGGCAGACAAGTGAACCGTGGCGGTTCACCAAGGGCGAGATTGATCTTGGCCGACGCCGATGCGTAGTCGATTGTCGCTACCGCTTCACGGAAATCGGCAGGCAATTCATCGGACGCGAGGAAGCATTCAAAAGTCAGGTGAGCGTCGACGCTTGACGCGACGACGGGCGCTTCGACCAACCCTCCTTGCGCCAGCGCCACGCCAATCGCTTTGCCGTTACGCGTAAGGATGCGCGAAACCGGCGTTTCCCGACGGATGTCAACGTGTAGGTCACGACAAGCTCGCTCTAAAGCGTCGGCGAGTCCGCCCATCCCGCCTTGTACGTAACCCCAGACACCCCGCGCCCCACCGGCGGAGCCCATCACGTGGTGCAGCAAAACGTACGCGGTGCCAGGGTACGAAGGCGAGGCAAAGGCGCCGATTACGGCGTCGGTTGCCAAAGTGGCTCGCAGCACATCGGCTTGAAACCAACGTTCCAGGATGGGGCGCGCGGCGCCGCTGAGGAACTCAATCGCATCGATTTGCAAGTCCCCTAATTCTGCAAGCGCCTGATACGTACGCCACAGTTTTCCGGTATCCCGCATGCGCTTGGTCAGGCTAATTTTGCGGCGCTCCTTAGGGAGTGGTAGCGGGTCAGGCGCTGCCTCGGTTATTACGGGCTCCAGCGCTGTGGCGATCCGCTCTAATACCTCGCAATACCGCGGATAACGCTCTGCGTCGCGCTCGCTAAACTTGGCGATTTCCTGACAGGTTGGTTGCAGGTTAGGCCCCATGGTCAGCGAGCGCCCGTCCAGCAGCGGAGTGAACGACGATGGATTACGCGGCAGGATCGTCAAGCCGTACTGCTTGAGCCGCAGTTCGCGAATGATTTCGGGCAAAAAAAGGCTAATGACATACGCCGCGGTCGAAACGCGGTAACCGGGCCAAAGCTCCTCGGTGGTGGAGCACCCGCCTAGCACATGCCGCCGCTCAAGCACACAGACCTTCTTTCCGGCCTTGGCCAAGTAAGCCGCCGTGACCAGGCCGTTATGCCCACCGCCAATAACAATGCAATCGTAGGAGGAAGAAGCCATTCTTGGGCAAGTACGTCGAAGAATGATAAGGTTGCTTGGGAGGCGTCGCGCGCGATGGTTGCGATTGTACGCCGTTAACCGCTGCGGCGGAAGTTATGGCCGCCGATCATGTGCGTGGCCCGGCGCGAGCGATGCCGGTATGATGGAGAGCGTCGTCTGCGAATTCCATCACGGTGAGCCGACTTGTGCTGGTGGTCGCTATGCGCCGCATTTTGCACCGTACGTTGTTCACGACGTTCGTTGGCTTGTTGGGGATTGTTGCCTTGGCTGGTCTTAACGTTGCCGCCGAACCGAAAAAATTGGAGTATGCTATCGCAATCCACGGAGGCGCCGGCCATGACGCGGCCAAACTTCCGCCCGAAGAACGCCAAGCCCGAGAGGCAACTCTCCGACGAGCGCTGGAAATCGGCGTGGGGGTGCTCAAGAACGGGGGAGCCAGCCTGGACGCGGTGGAGCAGGTGGTCCGTTTTTTAGAGGACGACCCGCACTTCAACGCTGGCCGCGGCGCCGTGTTCAATACCGAAGGCGGACGCGAGTTGGACGCCTCGATCATGGAAGGCCGCCATAAGGCGTGCGGTGCGGTGGCGGGCGTGCGCATTGTTAAGAATCCCGTTTCGCTCGCTCGGCTCGTAATGACCAGAACACGGCATGTGCTCCTGGTTGGCGATGGCGCGGAGGCTTTCGCCAAAGATCAGCAAGTGGAGTTGGTGGACCCCGACTATTTCTCCACGCCGTATCAGCGAGATAAGTTTGAGAAAGCCCGAAAAAATGCCAAACAATCGCCCAACAACCGCGACGGCCACATGGGCACCGTGGGATGCGTCGCCCTAGACCGTCACGGCGACCTGGCGGCGGCCACGTCTACGGGCGGCACTAGCCATAAATTATTTGGCCGCGTGGGAGATACGCCGATCATCGGCGCTGGAACCTACGCCGATAACGCCACATGCGCTGTAAGTTGCACCGGCATTGGCGAACACTTTATTCGTCACGCGGTAGCGCATGACTTGTCGGCTCGCATGGCGTATCAGGGCGTTTCGTTAGCGGAGGCGGCCAACCACGTGTTGCATAAAACGCTTCAACCAGACACCGGCGGATTAATTGCGGTCGATCGAAACGGCGTTATCGTGATGGATTTCAATACCGTCGGAATGGCCCGCGCCGCCGCCGACTCGGCGGGACGATTCGAAGTCCACTTAGGACCACGCGGAGATTAACCACCAGCGAGTGACGCGACAATCCTTGTTGTGGCGGCGCACTAAGCGTCGCGGCGGAACATAGCCTTGATGAGCCCTGCCATGATGCAGCAATTTACACATTGGAATTGGGGGTTTGTGATCCTCGTTTGGATCGTTGGCTTATCGGAGGGGCTTTGCGGACAAGATGTTGCGACGGAACGACGACGGTTGCTTTACGTTGCCACGCCAGGCATCCGAAACTATTTGGAGTATGGCGGCCATGGATTGTTGGTGTTCGATATCGACAACGATTATCGACTGATCAAGCGGATTCCCTTAGCGGGGGTGGATGCTTCGGGTAGGCCCATGAATGTTAAAGGGGTCTGCGCCAGCGAAGAAACAGACCGCATTTACGTAAGCACCTTGCGGACCCTTCAATGCCTTGATCTGCGTAGCGAAAAAATCCTCTGGGAGCGAGAGTACGACGGTGGTTGCGACCGCATGGCGATCTCGCCCGATGGAAAGTTGATCTATTTGCCTTCGCTGGAGCGCGACCACTGGCACGTGATCGACGCCCTATCGGGCGATGTGGTGGCGAAGATCACTCCCAAGTCGGGCGCCCACAACACGGTTTATGGTCTCGATGGAAAGTGGGTGTACTTAGCCGGCCTGCGGTCGCCGGTTTTATCGATCGCCGATACCAGCACGCATACCGTGACTCGCTCGGTGGGCCCCTTTAGTGCGCCGGTGCGACCATTCACGGTCAATGGCCGTCAGACGTTGTGCTTTGTGAATGTGAACGATCTACTGGGCTTTGAAGTGGGAGACATCACCACAGGCGAGATGCTCCATCGGGTGGAAGTGCAAGGCTTCCAGAACGGACCGGTCAAGCGACATGGCTGCCCTAGTCATGGCATTGGACTCACGCCGGACGAGAAAGAGGTCTGGGTTTGTGACGCGCATAACCAACGCCTGCATATCTTCGACGTAACGATGCTTCCGCCCCAACAAGTGGATAGCGTCAAACTGCGCGATGAACCGGGCTGGATCACGTTTCGTCTGGATGGTCGCCACGCGTGGCCGTCGACGGGGGAAGTCGTTGACGTCGCCTCGCGCCAGATCGTAGCGCGGTTAACCGACGAAACCGGCGCGGCCGTGCAAAGCGAGAAAGTCGTGGAAATCCACTTCCAAGGCGACGACGTGGTGGCGGTGGGCGATCAGTTTGGTGTGGGACGCGTGCGTTAACGTTTTCACCCAATCCCCGTCATATGGCGAAGAACGAGAAGGCATCGCGTCCCCGTCCTGCTTGCGTTGGTAGGTTGAAGCGGCTACGTATTTTCGACAATGGCCGCAATGACGCCGCGCATAGTGTATTCCACGGCTTCGGCGGCAGGTTCGTAGCCCAACTCACGCAGGGTCTGCGAGGTGATGGGACTAATGCTTGCCAGGCGGGCCTTGCGAAGGTCATCTCCGAACAAGGCCGCCAGACTTCGGGCGATGGCGCTGCTGGTGACGGTGACCCAGTTGATGCGGCCTGCCGCCAGCCGGGCGGCGATTTCTTCGTCGGGCTGCGTAACATCGGTGCTTGAATAGACGACGATTTGCTCGACATTAGCGCCCGCCTCTTGCAGCCGACGTGGCAGCACATCGCGCCCGCGACTGGCGCGGGCCAGTAGAAAACGCTGACCTGGAGCGTTGGGCGCCAGAATATCGGCAAGTCCATCTGCGTCAAAGCGGTCGGGTTGTACGTCGGCCCGTAAGCGATATTTCTCGAGCATACGGGCGGTGCCGGGGCCAATAGCGGCCAAACGCAAGTTTCCCAACGCTCGTAAATCGCGGCCGACGGTCAGCAGTCGCTCGAGCAGATACTGTACGCCATTGGCGCTGGTAAAGACGAGCCAATCAAACTCGTTAAGTCTTTCAAGGGCTGCGTCAACAGGCGCCCAGTCGGGCGGATCTGAAATCTCGATTGCTGGCTGAAGCAGGACTTCCGCACCTAGCTCGGTCAGCTCCGCATCGAGTTCTCCGGCTTGTTCGCGCGGCCGCGTGATAAGAATTGATTGCCTAAACAACGGGCGACGCTCAAACCACGCCAGCGCCGGCGAAAGCGACGCAACCTGCCCCACGATTACAAGAGCCGGCGGGCGAACTCGCTCACCGTCGCTGGACTCAATCCGGTCGGCAACATCGGCCAATGTGGCGTGAATGGTGCGCTGATCGGGAAGGCTACAGCGGCGGATAATCGCTGCCGGGGTGGTTGGCGATTTGCCATGGCGGATCAGCTCGGCTGTCCAATGCCGGGCCGTTGTCACGCCCATATAGAACACCAGCGTGCCAGGAAAGCGGGCTAGGGCTTCCCAGTCGAGGGTCGAGCTTTCCTTCTCTGGATGTTCCTGTCCCGTGACCAGCGCCGCCGCCGAAGCGAAGTCGCGGTGGGTAATGGGAATGCCGGCATAGGCGCCCGCAGCGACGGCCGCCGTAATTCCCGGTACGATTTCAAAAGGAACCTGAGCACCCAACAGCGCTTCGGTTTCTTCTGCAATTCGGGCGAAAATGGTGGCGTCGCCCCCTTTGAGCCGCACCACGGTTCTTCCCAGGCGGGCTTCGTCGATCATCCGCAGGTTGATCTCTTCTTGCGTCCAAATGCGCGAGCGGCCATGTTTGCCAACGCACACACGCTCGGCTGACGCCGGCGCGTGCTCTAAGATGCGCGGATTAGCAAGGGAGTCATAGAGCACCACATCGGCGCGGCGCAGACATTCAACGCCGCGCAGGGTAATCAGTCCTGGATCGCCTGGGCCAGCTCCGACCAGGTAGACAAATCCTCGCCCCCCGATCCTTTGAGGAAGCGCTGATCCGAAACGCTGGGGACCATGCGAGGTAACATCAGACGCAGCCATCACTACTTCCTCGTTCCTACGCGCTGCGTAAGAACGCCGGTCCGCGACGCTCCGCGCCGCGAAGGTTCATTACTTCATTACATATTGAACAATACTGTCCAAGCCGACTACGTGACGGCGCGCGTCACGCAGATCACCGGCGTGCGTTCCGCCGCATTCCTGGGAACGCCAAAGCGAAGTGGCGCCGCTTACTGGGCGCCGGGAATCGGCTTCGCTTCGGGATCGGTGGGCGGACGGTCGAGCATGAGGAAGGCGAACAAGTCGGCCAACTCCTCGGGCTGGAGCTGGTTCTCCACGCCTTCAGGCATGAGCGAGAGCTTGCTAAGGCGCATCTCTTCTACGTCCTCGCGAGCGACCGTCTCGAGTTTGCCGCCCTGTGTCTTGAGAACCACGCGTGCGGGCGTGTCCTCCACCAGCAAGCCGGTGAGCACGCGGCCATCGGTGGTGACCACGGTCTGCGCCTGGTAGGCAGCGCCGATGACCAAGCTGGGATCGAATACGTTCGAGAGAAGCTGCTCGAAGCTGCCACGGCCGTTATTCGTAATATCCGGTCCCACGTCTTGCCCTTCGCCATATATTTTATGGCATTGACCGCATACCTTCATAAAGACCGCCTTGCCACGGTGCGGATCGCCTTGAGCCTTACTCAAGAACTCGCGCATTTTGGCCAAGACTTGCTCACGTTGCGGGTCGCGTTCGGTACGAATCACGCCCCAATGCTTATGGACCGCCGCTGTAATCTCTGGATCGTTGAGCTCCAGGAGCTTGCGGACCTGGTTCACATTGAGCGCGGAAGCGGGGATCGTGCCCTTTTCGATGGCGGTTAACAATTCCTTGCTCCACGCCACCCGCTGGGTAAGAAGTTCAATCGCCTTGGGCTTTTGCACCGGGTCGAGCTTGTCGTACACGGCCGACACCACGGAGCCAATGCGCGGATCATCGGAGCGACCGAGCGCCCCCAACACACCCGCTTGCAAGTCGTGCGATGCTGTTCCCTTGTGCTCCATTAGGTGGACCGCCAAAGAGATCGTTTGGTCGTCGCCGCCAGCAATCAATGTTTCCAATGCCGCAAGACGCGTCGTTGTGTCTTGGCCCTCGGTCACGATGCGGCGCAAGGTGGATCGTGCAGGCGTGTCGCCCCAGGCTGCAGCGACAAGAGCCGCATCTACCGCCAAAGGATCGTTCGGATCGCGCTGAAGAATCTGTTGCAGCGGCGCCGCCAGCGGCTCGCGGAGGAGCGCCAGCCGTGGACCGGCGATTTCGCGCGTACGAATTCGTTCGGCCAAAAGACGCAAGCATCGCGAGGCCGCCTCACGATGGACGTTGCCGCCTTCAATCAACGAGACAAACAGCCGCGCTACGGCGCTCGCATCCGCCCGCCTGATCGCCAAGACTCGCTCCACCGCGTGTGGCATCATGCGCACCACGCCCGGCTGGACAGCACGATTCCCTTCGCTAATGAGCTTCACAAATCGTCCGTGTTGTTCCTCCAACAACGGATGCAAGTTCTGCCAAACGATGTGGGGGATCAGAGGATCATCGCCGCATTG
>CAYWIS010000050.1:0-3293 GCA_964458385.1 uncultured Pirellulaceae bacterium | reverse complement strand
CGCCGTCGATTTTCCTTGCCGCAATGGCTACTTGAAGTTGCACGTCGGCTGCATCATCGTTGGCCAATTCGATCACGCGCTCGCGCAGTGAGGCATCGATCTTGCCAAAGTTCCCCGCGGCCCGCACGCCCCAGGCGCGAATGACCGAGTCGGGGTGTTCTAGCAAACGATGATGGAAGTCGACGTCAAGCCGGCCGGTCCCAACTAACGCCCACAACGCATGCATGCGGGTCTTGCGAGGAGCGTCGCTTAGAACAAGTTGCTCTAACTTTTCTCGCGTGGCTTCGTTATTGCGCTCGGTGAGCAGCCGCTGTGCAGTTTGGCGGAAGTAGGAGTTCGAGCTGTGCAAACGCTCAATCAATTGGTCATCGGTTTCGGTCGCCAGATTAAACTGCGGTGCGCGAGGCGTATCTTTGTATCGTACCCGGTAAAGACGCCCATGTCCGCGATCCACGCCCGCGGGGTCACGCTGGGCGTCTTGGTAACAGTGGTAGCGGTCATACCAGTCCAGCACGTACAGGCAACCATCTGGGCCGGTTTTTTGCACCACGGGCATAAACCATACATCGTTGGCGGTCAGGAAATCTGGCTCGCCGGTGGCGAAGTAGGTTGACCCGTTGCGTTGCAGTTTGTCTACATTGATGCAGCCGCCGTGAATGTTGCCCATGTAAAGGCGGTCACGGTACTGCGGCGGGTAGGCGTCGCTGTCGAAGTATTCGAGGCCGCAATAGGCGGCCATTTGGTGCTTGTGCTTGACAATTGAATCGATCTTCCATGTAAACGGCGGATACGGGCCGCCCTGCCGATGGTAATAGCCCGTTTCCGTCAGGTGCCACAAGTGATCGATCACGCAGGCGCTAACGAAAGCACTGCCTTCTGGATCCCAAGCAATGCCCCAGGGGTTGCTCGTGCCCTCAGCGAACAGTTCAAAATCGCGTGTGACGGGGTGGATGCGGAACAGCGCGCAATTGAAGCGGTATTCCTTTCCTTTGTGACGGACGTGGCAATGATTGAACACACCGTTCAAACCGTAAAGCCAGCCGTCGGGGCCCCAGGTGAGCGAGTTGGGTAGTTCGTGCGTGTCGGTGCGGCCAAACCCAGTGACGACTACTTCGGTCTTGTCGGCTTTGAGGTCGCCATCGGTGTCTTGAAGAAAGAGAATATCGGGGGCGTTGGCGACCCAAACCCCGCCATATCCCACGGCGATTCCCGAAGGAATGTTCAGTCCGTCGGCAAACACGGTGATCTTATCGACACGACCGTCACGATCGGTGTCTTCCAGCACCTTCACGCGGTCACGCCCGGGACCTGCTTCGGCACGGGGATATTCGAAGCTTTCGGTGATCCAGATGCGGCCTTGTTCGTCAAAGGTCATTGCCACGGGATTCTGGATGTCGGGCTCGGCGGCGACCAATTCGACAGTAAACCCTTCGGGCACGACCATCTTCTTTAGCGCCTCTTGCGGCGAGAGAGGCGGTCCGGGAGGTTTAGTCTGACGGCGAGGGATCCAATCTTCGGCCTCCAGGGACGCGCACAGGCAGGTTGCCGCAATCGCCAGCACAGCAACGCGAATCCAGGAACTACGCATGCAAGGTGCCTCCCAAATACAGGTCAGGTAGTGAGTATGGACGACGCTCTCACGAATGTAAAGTTGCCAGCCACAAACCTGCGGAACTCGCCTCGCACCACGAAAAGCCTGAGCTTTTCACTTGTATCCTCGGGGGGCTTGGTGTATCCTCCTCTACACTTGTCGAGTTTGGAGCCATCTTCTCCCAGCAGGAACAAGAATCATGCATCATCGCGGCTTGGGGCGTGTTCGGCTGTGCGTAGTGGTTGGGATCGTCGTCACTGGGCTTGCAGCAACGCTCCTCGCGCAAGACCGCCTGCGCGTCGGCCAGGAAGTGGAAGTACTGGTTCGCGGACAGTGGGTGGAAGCCGAAGTACTGCGACTGATGCCCGACGGCCAATCGGTGCAAGTGCGGGTTCGCGAAGGGGGCAGGCCCGTGGTGGGCGTTGTGCCGAAAACGCAATTGCGCGTTCCCGAGGAGAAGTCCTCAAAAACAGGCGGGGCGGAAGGAACGCTACGCACGTGGACTGACGCCACCGGGCAGTTTCGGATCGAAGCCGCCTTCGTGGGGAAGGAAGGCGAGGTGATCCGGCTGCGCAAGGCGGATGGTTCTGAAGTTCGTGTGCCGCTGTCCAAACTCAGTCGCGCCGATGCCGAGTATATAGCCGCCGCCCCTTCACTGCCGGCGCGCCCCACGACCTCGCCTTCGGCGCCGACGCAAGGAACCGCTTCTATGCCGCCCGACGCCGCGGCGATCGAGGAGGTCGTATGCCAGTTGGATGCAACGACGGCGGTCGCCGTGGAGAAACTTGCGCCGCCGCAGAACGCGCCGCTTGATCCTGCTCCCAGTGAGGCGCCGCCCGAAGGCGCTGTTGCGCTGCGTGCATTGGAAAACTTCGAATCGGTTGTCAACTTCCTGCCAGCGCAAGCCGAAACGGGGAAGTTTTTCGTTGCGATTGCCTATAACCCTCCGGGAAAACCGGGGGCGACGCATTTGATCACCTACGACATTACCAAGGGCGCCGCCCAGGGACAAACAACGATTCCTGGCGTTTCACGTTTGGCTGGGGGAAATGCGGCGTGGGGATGGCTATTAACTACGCCCAAAGATCAGCCAACCAGCGTGACAATCTGGAAGTGGCCCCAGGGCGATGCGGCGCCGCAACCGGAATATTCCGTACAATTGAGCACGGGCAACAACGATTTGTTCGCTAATCAAATTGTGTCGGTCGCTCCAGCCGCGGAGGGACGCATTGTCATTGTGACCCGCGGCGAAAAGGTCTTGCTCTGGAACATCACCGCGCGGCGAACCGAGAAGTGTTGGGAGTCGGCTCAAGCGGCAGTTAGTCCTGGCGGACGCTACTTGGCTATCCGCGCTAAGGGGGGAATCGCGGTGTACGATCTCGCGGACGACAAACAACTGGGATATTGGTCCGTCGGGCCGATGCTCGTTTCGGGACTGGCATTCTCGCCGTCTGGCGTTCAAGTGGCGTGCCAGTTGACCGACGATCTGAAAGTGTTTGATCTTCGCTCGGGTAAGATGCGGTTTTCATCGACGTTGCCGGAAGGTTCGGTCATTCCTGGCGTCGCACCGTTGTGGACCAGCGAAAACCACGTGTTGCTCGGTCGGGACTATCTTTACGATCTCGATGCGGGGTTTGTGGTCTGGCGTTATGCGCCACCGCGTGGGGCGAACTCCGAGATGGAATCGGTGCAAGGACGCATC
>CAYWIS010000049.1:22597-31740 GCA_964458385.1 uncultured Pirellulaceae bacterium | reverse complement strand
AAGTGTCCTTTAAGGTGTATCGCGGCGAAGTCGTGGCGTTTCTTGGCCCTAACGGCGCCGGCAAGAGCACGACGATGAAGTTGCTCACCGGGTACTTATCCCCCTCGGAAGGCGTCGCTCGCATTGCCGGTCACGATATGATGACCGACCGTCTCGCGGGATCGCAGCGTTTGGGCTACTTGCCGGAAAACGGTCCGCTCTATCCCGATATGACGCCGTATGGCCTTCTGGAGTTCTTCGCTGAAGCCCGCGGAATGGATCGCGACCGCAAGAACGAACGCATTGAAGCCGTAGTTGATATCTGCCAATTGGGCAGCGTGCTGCACAAACCGATTAGTAAACTCTCAAAAGGGTACCGGCAACGTGTGGGGATGGCCCAAGCGCTATTGCACGAGCCGGACGTTTTGATTCTTGATGAACCGACGGCGGGACTGGATCCTAACCAGATTCGCGAAGTTCGCGATACCATGCGTCGGTTGGGCGAAGAGAAAACCATTTTGCTTTCGACGCATATTCTCCAGGAAGTCGAGGCAATGGCCAGTCGAGTGATTGTGATTAATGAAGGCCGCTTGGTGTATGACGGCCCCGTCGCCGAACTCGACAAAGATGGCCGTGGACTCGAGGAGGCGTTCCATCGTCTGACTGCGCCCACGCAGGCCGCCTGAACTCGCGTCGCGCTCCTTCCTCACAATCTTTCCATCTGCTGCATTCGTGGATATGACTGGTTCGTCTACTTTAATCGTGGTGTTGGGCGTCATTGCCGCGCTCACGGGCGTGGGCGCCGCGGTGAGCCTGAACGCGGTGCGCCGGTCACAGCGAGCCTCACTGGCGACGCCGTTGCTGAAGTTTCTTACGTACGACGCCGCCGTGGCGATTGTCTCGTTAGTACTGCTCCTGGTGGTGGCCCGTTTTCCCGGTGGGGAGATTTTTGGGCCTCTGTTGTGGCTGGTCGTATTTGATGCGTTTTTCCTCGGCGCGTTCGCCCTGCTCCTGGTTCCTCTTGCCGTGTGGAAGCAGGCCGCTTTCGCCGTGCTTAAGCGCAACTTTTTGGGATACTTTTCGAACCCGACCGGCTACGTGTTCTTGTGCTTGTTCGTGTTGCTAACCTCGTTTGCGGCCTTTTGGCCCCACGAGTTTTTCAATGCGAACTTGCCGAACCTTGATCAACTGAACAAGTACTTTCCGCTCATCATGCTGGTGTTTATCCCGGCGATTACGATGGGCGTTTGGGCAGATGAACGGCGCCAGGGCACCGATGAACTGCTGCTAACCATCCCCGCCGGCGACTTTGATATCGTGCTGGGCAAGTACCTTGCTGCTGCGGCCATCTACACGGCGTCGCTGTTGTTCTCCCAGATTGCAACCTATACCGTGCTGGTTTCGCTCTCGCTGGGCGATGTCGATGTGGGCATGTTGCTGGCTACCTACTTTGGCTACTGGATGGTGGGGCTGGCGATGCTCGCGGTCGGTATGGTCGCGTCGTTCCTGACCCACATTCTGACCGTTGGATTCATTTTGGGCGTTGCCTTTAATGCTCCGTTGGTGTTCGCGGTCTGGGCCGACACCATCGCCCCGACGGCCACCCTGGCCCAAACGATTGCTGATTGGAGCATCGGGCGGCAGTTCGACGATTTTGGCCGCGGCGTGATCAGCGTGTCGTCGGTTACCTACTTTGTGATGATCGTGGCGATCGGGCTGTACCTATGTATGATGCTGATCGGCCGGCGGCATTGGATGGGCGGGCGCGATGGCGACGCCATGGTGGGGCATTATCTCATCCGCACCTTGTGCCTGATTGTCGTGACCTTGGCGGTCAACGTCATCTTCTCGCGCAATGACTTGGTGCGCATTGATATGACCGACGGGGCTGTCAGCTCGCTTTCGCCCGAAACGAAACGGCTGATTCGCGAATTGGACACGGAGCGTCCCGTGGTGGTCGAGGCGTTTCTCAGCGGCGAAGTGCCCGAGGAATACGTTAAGACCAAACGCGACCTCATTTCGCTGCTTAAGGAATTCCGCGCTTTGGGCGGAAACAACGTGGTCGTGCGCATTCACGATAACCTGGAGCCTTCCAGTGAAGAGGCGGCGATGGCCACGGACCGCGTTCACGTCGGGTCTGGAAAAGGTCGTGGTCCCGTTCTTCGAGTTCGGCGTACCCGTGGAATACGAACTGGTGCGGTCGATCGCCACGGTGGCCGAAGGCAAACGCAAGACTCTGGGCGTGTTGTCGACCGATGCCCGGCTGATGGGCGGCTTTATCATGTCGGGCATGCAGCCGCGAAACATTCCACGTCAAGCGATCATTACGGAATTGGAAAAGCAGTACGACGTCGAGGAGGTTGATCCTAATTCACCGATCGACGTAACGAAGTACGACGCCCTACTGGCGGCCCAACCATCGTCGCTTACGCCAACTCAATTGGACAATCTGATCGACGCCATCAAGAAGGGCTTGCCTACGGCGATCTTCGAAGATCCGATCCCCTTTAATATGGGCGGCGTGCCCGGAACCAGCCAGCCGAAGCAGTCGCCGGGCGGCATGTTCGGCGGCACTCCCGAGCAAAAAGGCGATATCCAACTTTTGTGGGATGCGCTCGGGATTCGCATGCTAGGCAAACATACCGCCGGATCGGTGAATGTTGACGTTGTTTGGCAGAATTACAATCCTTATCCGAAGCTGCAGCTGCGCGGCATCATTCCCGAGTTTGTGTTTGTTCGTCCTGAGGCTCCTTCGGAGGACAAGAACTTCCAGCCGTTCAATCCGAATGATCCGATCACCTCGGGAATGGAGGAAGTGTTGTTCATGTTCCCCGGCGGTCTCGAAAAAACGGACAACGCGCCGGAGGGGTTAGAGTTCAACTACCTCGTGACTACGGGCTCCTTGGCCGGATCCATGAGCTACCAGGAATACATGGGACCGGCGTTCTTCGGGCCAGCGCAACTGGATCTCAACCCCGCGCGGCTGGAGGAAAAACGCAAGCTCTCGTTTGGGGCCCAAGAAAACTACACCATTGCCGCCCGCATCCGTGGTAAGGCCAAGACGGATGACAAGACGAAGGCAAACGACGACAAAGACGAAGAGGCGGAGAAGTCCGAAGATCGGCCATTGCACGTGGTCTACGTATGTGACCTGGACGTGCTGGATGACCAGTTCCTATTCCTTCGCGCCCGTCCTGACGAGGAGATTCGGTTCAACTTCGAAAACGTGACGTTTGTGTTAAACGTTATCGACTCGCTCGCGGGAGAGCACGACTTTGTCGAAATCCGCAAACGTAAACCGCATTACGGTTCGCTCCGATACGTAGATGCTCGCACCGAATCGGCTCGCGAACGTGAACTGAAAGAGCAACAGGAATACCGCGACCGGTTTGACTCGGCCGTCAAAGAAGCCAACAAGGAAATGGAGGACTCCGTCAAAGAACTGCAACGCGTGGTCGATAGCCTGCGCAAACGCAGTGAAGAAGGCGAAGACGTATCGGCGGAGCTTACGGTCGCTGCCGAGCGGTTGAACATCAAACGCGAGTCGGCCCAGCAGCGGTTCAACGCCAAACGCGAGCAACTAGAGCGGCAACGCGATCGTCAAATCAAAAATATCCGTCGTGAAGCCGACTTGGAGATCCGCAAGATCCAGACTCGCTACAAGTTGTGGGCGGTGATCTTGCCGCCAATTCCGCCGCTCATGGTCGGATTGGTGGTCTTTGTTCGACGCCGCCTCCGCGAACGCGAGGGGATTTCCCGGTCGCGACTACGGTAGGCAGCCAACGGTGCGAAACCCGTTGGGAACCAGCACGCTAAGAGAGCCGCTCTCCTTCGGAGAGCGGCGGCATGCGTTGTTATCCTCCGCGCTTCTCGACACAACGTGATCAACAGTTTTCCTTACGATGAACGAAACCGTTAAGACCTCGATATTTGCCGCCGTGGCGCTCGTTGCAGCGCTGGCGGCTTTTGGCTCGGTCTGGCTAACGCAGCCGGTCGAGGCGCCTGCCGAGAACGACGTTGGCAAGCAGCTTTTCCCTGACTTTAAAGACCCGCTCAAGGGCGCTAGCTTGGAAATTGTGAGGGTCGAAAAAGACCTGGGAAAACTGCGCCGATTCAAGGTTGAACAGGGGAGCGATGGACGATGGGTGATTCCCTCGCACGGAAGCTATCCGGCCGATGCCGAAAACCGTATTCGTGACGCCGCCGTCGCGTTGATCGACCTCAAAATCTTGGGGGTGGCCAGTGATCGCCCTGCAGACCACGAAATCTTTGGGGTGATTGAACCGACGACCGAAACCGCGAATCACGAAGGAGTCGGCGTCCTCATCGTTATGCAGGATGAAGGGGGCAAAGATTTGGTGCGTCTCATCGTGGGGCACAAGGTGAAGGGACAAGAGACGCAACGCTTTGTGCGCCGACCCAATCAAGACCGGGTATACGCCGTCGAGATCAATCTCGACGCGTTTCCCTCAAAGTTTGAAGACTGGATTGAGAAGGATCTTTTGAAGCTCAATCCGTTTGACGTCAAGAAGCTGGCCATTTCTGACTACACGGCGCAAGCGGCGGTGGATCTACGGCAGGGCGTACTGCGGGCCAAAGACAATCGCCGTATGGACATTACCGTGGTCGATCAAGATGGAAAGTGGCAGCTGGAATCGTTGACCTTGTATCGAAATAATCGGCCGCAGGCCACCAGTTTGTTGCCCGACGAGGAACTGAATGAAACTAAGTTGGACGAGTTGAAAAACGCCCTAGATTCGTTGGAGATTGTCGACGTGCGCCGTAAGCCTCAGGGCCTTGGCGCAGATTTGAAGGCTGATCGCGGCTTTTTAGACGACGAAGAGGGCGTGCAGTCATTGGTGCAACTCGGCTTCATTCCCGATGTGTCCCGCACCGAACAAAAGATCGACCTTTATGCCGCGAATGGAGAAGTCGTCGCAACACTCAGCGACGGTGTCGAGTACGTACTTAAATTCGGCAATGTGTCGGGCGCGGAAAACGAAGGTGAGTCGGATAACCTGAACCGCTACATGCTTGTCACCGCCCGGGTGAATCAGAGCATGATTCCGCCTCCGGAACTCGCTGAACTGCCGCCGTTGCCCGAGGACGACGATGGATCGGCCGCGACCGATGCTGCTGGGAATGGCTCGGCCCAAGGTGAAGCTGACAGTGAAACAGATTCCGAGCAAACTTCCGACGATTCAGATGGCAAGTCGAGCGACGGCTCTGCTACGGACAGCAAATCAAGCGATCGCGCGAAGATCGAAGCTGAGCGAGAACGCATCGCCAAGGAGAACCAACGTAAACAGGACGAATACCAGGAGAAGCTCAAGGCTGCTCAGAATAAGGTGCGCGACCTAAATTTCCGTTTCGCCGACTGGTACTATGTGGTGTCGGAAGACATGTTCAAGAAGATCCGCGTAACCCGTGCTGACGTAATCAAAGACAAAGACGCCAGCGACGACGAAGGTTACGATGTGGACGCCTTCCGTACCCTGGAGAAAGAAGGGTTGAAGAAAGACGAATCGAAGAGCTAGTAGCTGCGGCCCCTCGATTTCCACCCGACTTTAGATCGTATCGTGTATGATTTACGCCGTAGGCCTCCTTGGCCTGCGGCGTTTTTCAGTGAATGGCAACGGTTGGTAAACTCGTACTACATGGGGCCAGTTCAGCGCATTAGGAGGTGGGCGGTTCCTTATTGTCTTGCAGAGGCGTGATCGACAATCCACCGGAAGCCCGCAGTTGGACCTGGTAGCGTTTACCCTCTTCAGCCTTGATCGAGACGGCTTCGCCGTGTGCGGCGCGAATCCCCAGTTCCTTAGCCCGCTGTGGATTGTTCGCAATGTTCCAGAAATCGTCCCAGATCTTGCGCTCGAAATCCGACATGACGCCGCCGCGGCCATACGCCAAGGGACGCGACCCTACCTCGTCGATGGTGTAGCCCTGGCTAGGCTCTTGAAACTCACCGAAGATCCGCCGAAACAAGCAGATCGAAGTTGAACGATCAAGGTCGGCCTGTTCTACATAACGGTCCTCAAACTTGACCACCCAGTGATCGATGTACACCATGTCGCCCTTAATGTCGAATATCCGCTCTTGACCAATGGGGTAGCCTTCTTCGTTGACTTCGACAAAAGAGACTTTGGTTGTTAGTTCGCCGGTCTCTGCGTCGGTGGTTTGGTCAAGCACCCGGAGATGTGCGATCCGCCGATCGACCTTAAGCAGACGCATCGCCGTGTCAAGTTGCGCGATTTTCTCGTCTTTCTCCTTGATCACACGGTTCAGGTTGGCGATTTCTTCCTGTTGCCGGGCCAATTGCTGTTGCTTTTCGGACAAGAGACGATCCTTTTGGCGGATCTCTTCGTCGCGCTTCGCCAAACTTTGACGCGCCGCCTCAAGCTCCTCCAAGTGTTTCTTCATCGCTAAGTCGGCGGAATTGTACGAGCTGTATGCAACCCATCCGCCGTAGCCCATAGCACTAACTAGGATTACAGCCAGGATGGTCCGTACTACGCTATTAAGCGTGGCGACGTGCTCGATCACGCGCGACATGATTGAGGCCTTTCAGTGCGACCGCAGAAAAGTGGCAGTCGTCAGAAACGTGCGGCAAAGTGCTTACAAGTAATGTAGTTCGGCGTTTGAAGCGGGTTATAGCACCGAAAACCCGCACGAGAACCCTGCACTAATTGTACGCAATCGTTGTGCCGCCTCCGATGTTTCGCCGCAAGTTGTTTCAACTTCACAACTTGCAGTAAGGTATGCTCGCGCGCCCCGAGATACAAGACGTTACGCTCCAAGAAGATTCCGAACAGCGGCTCCGACATCGTCGCTAGCCATGAGGTGCTCTCCAACAAGCATGGCTTGAATGCCTGCCTGTTCCAATCGCAGCGCGTCGGCTCGTCCATGAATGCCGCTTTCGCCTACCAGCACGCGGTCAGCAGGGATCCGTTGGCGCATGCGAATTACATGTTCCAAGTCGGTTTGAAATGTGCGCAGGTCGCGGTTGTTAACTCCGATGAGGGTTGCTCCGGCGTCCAAGACTCGCTCAAGGTTTGCTTCCTCGTAGAACTCGACAAGCGGTGTTAGACCAAGCGCAATCGCCGATTGATGGAGCTTGCGAAGCTGGCAATCGTCCAAACATTCGGCAATTAAAAGCACGGCGTCAGCGCCGGCGCAGCGCGCTTCCCAAAGCTGATACGTATCCAGGATGAAATCTTTCCTTAGCAGCGGCAGACGGACGTGCTGACGAATGGCTCGTAAGTACTCCAAGCTTCCTTGGAAGAAGGGGGCGTCCGTCAACACGCTAATGCATGTGGCGCCGTTCTGTTCGTACGTTCGGGCAATGGCCACCGGGTCGAAATCGGCGCGGATAACACCCTTGGAGGGACTTGCCTTTTTCACCTCAGCGATGAGTCGTATTGGTCCGGGGGCGGCTAATGCGGCAAAAAAATTACGCACAGGCGGAGCGTCACCCGCCATGGCGCGCAGTTCCTGTTCTGGAAGCTTGGCTTTCGCAGATGCGATTTCCTGAAGCTTGGTATTGACGATCTTGTCCAGTATGTTGGCCATGCTGCTGACGTAAGTTATCTGATTTCTATTGAGCGAGAGTCGAAGACGTATTGTAGCCTGCGACGATCGCTCTGAGGCGGTCGAGGCTCAACTGGCGGCTGAGGGGATGGAAAGGCCGCCCCCCGCGCATCTTGCGGGTCCGTCCCGCGCAAACTTCGCCAGCGATGCCGCAAACACGGCACATTCGATCGCCGAGGGGCCGCGGCGCTGTGCAACGCTTGCAGTGGGAGTCGAGCTTCCAGACTCCATTTTGCAGACGGCCCGAGGGAAGCAAACGCACAAACAGCGGTAAATCAGCTCGCAGCGATATTTGCAGGGCGTCAAGGAATTCGTTTAACCCAGGCGCTGTATGTTGTGTGCGTTCCGCGATTGCCGCAAACAATTTCACGAGACACTGGCACTGGGTCTCATTAAGTTGCGGTGTGATCCAGAACGCGTACCACCACGGGTTTGTGTGCGGAAACGCGTGGTGCAATTCGGTGTCAAGATTCAATTCTTCAACAGCGTGACTTACCACTCGATGGAAAGCCGCGGCGTCGGCCGAATAGAACATCCCATAGCAGCCGGCCAAGGTAGGCGTTGCTTGGCCGGCTACGTTTGCCGGACATTCGCTGCATAGGGCGACAATTTCGGACTCGGCCCCAAACAGCGCCAGCGCTTCGTCGACGATAAAGCCCCGAACCTCCTCCAACACATCGCACAGGGGCGGAGATTCGCGAAACGCTATACCGTGATAGATGCGACCTTCGCGCCGTGCATCCCCCACCGCTCGTACCGACCGCAGCAAACGTTCTGCCTGTTCAGGATTCGTCCAGTCGTAATCCTCACGTAGGCGACAGGGACGGCCAAGGGTCCAGCGAACGAACTCAGGGGTGGGTTCTCCGTCGCGAAAGTCGGGCATCGACACACCCTTTAATGTTTAAAGTGCCGTCGGCCGGTGAATATCATTGGCAGGCCCAGTCGGTTGCAGGCATCAATTACCGCCGGATCATTCTTGGAGCCTCCTGGTTGAATGATTGCGGCGATTTTCGCTTGTCCGGCTTTTTCGATTGAGTCGGGAAAGGGGAAGAAAGCGTCCGACGCCAAAACCGCTCCTTGGACCCTTTCACCCGCCTTGGAGATGGCAATGTCCACGGAATCGACGCGGCTCATTTGTCCTGCTCCCGCGCCGCACAACGCCCGTTGATTACACACCACAATAGCGTTGGACTTAACGTGTCGGACCAAGGACCATGCGAAACGCAACTCTTCCCAATGTTCGGCTGTGGGTTGGGCATTTGTGACCACCTTCCACTCGTCCTCGGGATCCGGCAAAACGTCCGCATCTTGTACGAGTAACCCACCTTCCAACGGCCGCAATTGCCGTGCGGCCGGAGCTTGCGCCAAGTCGCCGACGGCCATTAGGCGCACGTTTTGCCGCCACTTGGGTTTGGTGGTGAGCAATTCCAATGCTTCTGGAGCAAAATCGGGCGCGACGATCGCTTCAATGAACAAACCCGGCTCGCATAGCACTTTGGCCGTTTCACGGTCAACGGTTTGATTGAAGCCCAGCACCGAACCGAACGCACTTAACGGATCGCCGTCCAGGGCCTTCT
>CAYWIS010000049.1:0-22587 GCA_964458385.1 uncultured Pirellulaceae bacterium | reverse complement strand
TAACGAGGCGCCCAGCGCGGCTCCACAGGGATTATTATGTTTGATGACGGACGCGGCCGGCTCGGAGAACATTCGCACAATGGCTAATGCGCTGTCGAGGTCCAGCAGGTTGTTGTACGAAAGCTCTTTACCATGTACCTGACGAGCCGCTACCACGCTGGCGCCCGTCGCCGACGGATCGCGATACAACGCCGCTCGCTGGTGCGGGTTTTCTCCATAACGTAATGTTGCTACTCGCTCATACGTGGGAGACAGCACCGCCGGAAATTCCTCAGACGCCCCACGGGCAAAGTAATCGGCAATTGCTCGGTCATAAGCGGCCGTTCGGGCAAAGGCTTCCCCCGCCAAACGTCGGCGGAGCTCTAACGAGGTGCAACCGTCACGCTGGAATTCATCCAACACTGCCGCGTATTGTTCGGGGCGAGTGACGATCGTTACAAAGGCGTGATTCTTCGCCGCGGCCCGAACAAGGCTTGGCCCGCCAATATCGATTTGCTCAATGGCTTCCGCGTCGGTAACGCCCGATCGTGCGACGGTCGATTCGAACGGGTAGAGATTTACGACGACCAGGTCAAAGGGGAGTATCGCATGTTGTTGCAGGGCGTCCATGTCCGCGGCATGGTCGCGGCGACACAAGATTCCACCGAAGATTTTGGGATGAAGGGTTTTGAGTCGTCCGTCCATCATCTCGGGGAAGCCGGTGTATTCGGCTACGTCGCGCACGGGCACGCCATCTTCTTCTAGGCGGAGACGAGTCCCCCCAGTGCTGTAGATTTCTACTCCGCGAGACGCCAGCGCGCGGGCGAATTCCGTCAAACCTGTCTTGTCACTTACGCTAATGACAGCACGTTGAATTTTGGGGTTTTGCATAGATCAGGAGGGGTCGGGGAAACGAGAGCCAAAGCTCAAGGGTTACGCGCCATAGCGTTTTGGTCAACCCGCCGCCATCCTAACTTTTTACGACTTGGGCCGGTAAATTAACCAGTTTGCCTTGCCCCCGCGACGCCGCCCCGTTATAAACTCACCCGTTTGCGCAGGAGGCGCAGGCCGACTTCTACCCAAGTCAAGGATTATGACGCATTTCGGCCCTGATCTATGGAGCGTCTTGGAGCAACTCGACCATTCGCGACTCCTTGTCCTAGGCGATTACCGCTTGGAGCGATGGGTGTGGGGCGAACTTCTTACTGATACCAACTCGGCCGGCGCTCAGAGAATGCGTGTCCAGCGGAGCGAGTTTCGGCCAGCAGGCGCGGCTCGGGTAAGTCGCATCTTGGTTGACCTGGAGGCGGAACCCATTTGTTTGGGGTTGCGGGACCACGGCGCCCACGGCGCTGCGTTGGCCCAGTTGCTATCGCTTCCGGGCATGGAACTAACGGGATTCCAGGCTGCCGAAGGCTGGATCACGCCATGCGACGAGCGCTTCGTTGCAAGCCTGGGGGATGAACGCCCGGCACAGATTTGGTGCGTCGAAGAGGGGCAGCGTCAGTTGTTGCCCTCATCGATTGAGGCAACTCTGGCGAAGCAGCTTCAAACAATCGGCAGCTCTTTTGGCGGTGTAGTGATTGTCGATCGCGGCGATGGCCTATGTACCCCCGCGTTGGTGCAAACCACGCTTGAGGCTGCTCGCTCTGCTGCAATACCTGTGGTCGTCAGTCCCGAACCAGGGCAAGATTTGTCGATGTACCGCGGCGCCACGGCTTTGGTGCTGGAGAAATCTCATCTTGAGGCAGTTACAGGCGCCAAAATTCAAAAGCCGGACGATGCGCTCAAAGTGGGAGCGTCATTTTGCCGCCGGCTGGGGGTGGCGCAGGTGTTTGTCGCCGTCGCAGGTGAAGCGATGGTCGTTACCCGGCCGCAGGGGCGCGGGCACGTTGCACCGGTTTCTCGTGGACGTTCGGATCAGCCGGGGGTGGCTGACGTTCGAGTGGCGGTCATTGCCCTTTCGCTTGCCAGTGGCCTGAGTGCGGCCGATGCTGCCCGGTTGGTTGGCGTTGCCGAGAGCCTATTTTGCGAATACGGGGGCGGACGCGCGATCACCCGCGAACTGCTATGCTCCGAAGTGATGAAGATCAAAGCGCCTTCGGGGGGGAAGATTCTCTCGCGTGAGGATCTGGCGCGGCGTATGGAACTTTGTCGTGAGCGCAAGCAACGGATCGTGTTCACCAATGGGTGCTTTGATCTGCTCCATGCTGGTCATGTGACTTATCTTCAGGAAGCGGCGGCAATGGGCGATGTGCTCGTTGTGGGCTTGAATAGCGACGCCAGCGTACGCGGCCTCAAAGGTCCAACCCGGCCAGTAATCCGCCAAGAGGACCGGGCCACGTTGTTGGCGGCCCTTGGTTGTGTCAACTACGTGGTGGTGTTCGACGAACCGACGCCGGCGGAACTGATCCGCCTGGTGCGCCCCGACGTTCTAGTCAAAGGAGGGGACTATAAGGCCGAAGAGGTGGTTGGCTACGACTTCGTTCAATCTTATGGGGGGCGTGTCTACATTGCACCTCTGGTAGAGGGCGTCTCTACCACCAAGATTCTCCAGTCCATGGCGGCGTAAGATTACTTCGGCGTGGAGTTTCTTTCTCCAGCGCCTTTCAACAGTACGCAGCTATCGCGAATTTCCAATTGGGCGAACGACCCGATCATTCATGCAGCAGTATCTCGATTTATTGCGTTTGATTCTCGAACGCGGAACGGACAAGAGTGACCGAACCGGTGTCGGCACGCGCAGCATCTTTGGGCATCAAATGCGGTTCGACTTGGCCCAAGGCTTTCCGCTGCTTACCACAAAGAAGCTGCATCTCAAGTCGATCATCTACGAGTTATTGTGGTTTCTTCGTGGCGATTCGAATGTGCGCTACCTCCGCGAACACGGAGTTTCGATCTGGGACGAGTGGGCCGACGAGCAAGGAGAACTGGGGCCCGTCTATGGCGTCCAGTGGCGCAGTTGGCCGGCCTCGGATGGCCGGCGCATCGATCAGATTCGTGAGGTGATTGAGCAGATTCGACGCAATCCCGATTCACGCCGCTTGGTGGTCAGTGCGTGGAATGTAGGCGAGCTTGAACGCATGCGGCTTCCACCATGCCACTTGCTGTTTCAGTTTTACGTGGCCGAGGGGCGGTTGTCGTGCCAGCTGTACCAACGGAGCGCCGACGTATTCTTGGGTGTGCCATTTAACATTGCGTCGTATTCTCTGCTCACATTAATGACGGCCCAGGTGACCGGGCTAGCGCCGGGCGAGTTCATTCATACCCTCGGCGATGCGCACTTGTACAGCAACCACTTGGAACAGGCTCGGCTCCAACTCAGTCGGCAGCCGCGGCCGCTTCCAACCATGCGGCTCAACCCCGAAGTGCAGTCGATATTCGATTTTCAGTTTGAAGATTTCACGCTCGAAGGTTACGACCCCCACCCCCACATCGCAGCCAAGGTGGCCGTATGAGGGTTTCTCTTATCGTGGCGATGGCCGAGAACGGGGTCATTGGTCGTGGCGGAAAGCTTCCATGGCGGTTGTCGGCCGATCTGCGTCGATTTCGCCAGTTGACGATGGGTCATCATGTGATCATGGGGCGCAAGACCTTTGAGTCAATCGGCCGGCCGCTACCAGGCCGAAAATTGGTAATTTTGACTCGCCAGGCCGATTTTCATTGTCCCGACGCGATCGTCGTGCATGGGTGGGCTGAAGCACTGGCGGTGGTTGCAGGGGACGAAGAGCCGTTCGTCATCGGCGGCGCTGAAATCTTTCAATTGGCTTTGCCGCACGTCACGCGCATGTACATGACGGTTGTCCACGACCGCCCTGAAGGCGATGTGCGGTTTCCGACATGGGATCAGTCCGCGTGGCGCCTCATTTCGGAGGAGCATATTCCAGCGGACGAAAAGAACTCAGCCGCGACGACCTTCCGCATCTTGGAACGCATTTCACCCTGCGAGGATTTGACCATGGCCGATAATCTGCGACATGAACTTCTGGACCTGAACGCACGCCTGCTGCGGAGCATTCAAGACGGAGATTGGAGTACCTACGAGCAATTGTGTGACCCAACCTTGACCGCTTTTGAGCCCGAAGCTCGCGGCCATCTGGTTGAAGGGATGAGGTTCCACGAGTTCTATTTCAACCTGGAGCGGAAGAATCGGCCCATCAATACGACGATGGCTTCGCCGCATGTGCGGCTTCTCGGTGAAAACGCAGCCGTTGTGAGTTATGTACGGCTGGTGCAAACCATTGACGAGTCCGGCCAGCCGTATACTCGGCGCAGCGAAGAAACCCGCGTCTGGGAACGTCGCGACGGCGTTTGGAAGCATGTGCACTTCCACCGATCGGCGAACGAGTAGCATTATCGCGTGGGGACGCGAACAGGACGACGGTAAACATCACCGCGTCAGGCTCGCTCAATTGGAAATGCGAGAACTCGGTCGATGCTTTGTTCGCCGGCGACCAGCATCACCACACGGTCCAAGCCCAGGGCTACGCCCGTGCACGGCGGTAAGCCATGCTCCATTGCGGCTAACAAGCGGCTTTCTTCGGGGAGGACGGGTTTGCCGTCAGCGCGACGATCACGATTGACGCGGGTGTTGCGGCGGCGCAGCTCCTCGGGATCAAGGAGTTCGTGATAACCGTTCGCCAATTCAATACCGTTCACGTACAGCTCGAAACGCTCGCCAACGGGTTGTTCCCCGTAACGTACAACGGCAAGCGCCGCTTGGCTTGCGGGGTAGTCATAGAGGATTGTTGGCTGTGCCCTTCCCAGATACGGCTCCACCTCCTCGCTCAACAGTAACTCCAACCAAGCGTCGCAGTCATTCACGTCCCATCCTTGGGGCGTTGCGATGCCCTTTGCTTCTGCGATTGCGGCGAGTTCACTCGCCGACGAGAGATGCGGATTGACGCCGAGCCGCGTTTCGAACGCCTCGCGGTAGGAAACTCGCTCGGCGGGACCACGCCCGAACAACTCCTCGGACAGGTCGGACAATAAGTTCATCCCTTCTTCCATCGAGTCACCGACGCGGTACCACTCGACAAGGGTAAACTCGGGATTATGGAGCCGTCCACGCTCCGCGGCTCGAAAAGCGCGTGTCACTTGAAAAATGGCCTTTGCGCCTGCCGCTAGGAGTCGCTTCATAGCAAACTCAGGCGAGGTTTGGAGCCACATGGTGCGTCCCGTCGTTGGGTTGCGTGGATCGTCGGGCAACACCACACGGAGCGGATCCAGATGGCGATCGACCACGGTGTCGGCCGAGAGCAAAGGTGTTTCCACCTCAATAAAACCTCGCTCTTCGAAAAAACGCCGTACACGGCGCAGGATCTCCGCCCGCAATATGAGGTTTGACCAAGGAGCCGTCGGTCGAAAATCAGAGCTAATGTCGGTCACTGGCTTAGCAAGTGCGGCTGAGTTGTTCGCGCGGAATTGGGTAGCAGACCTTTCCATTGGGCGGGCGAGCGCTACGGCCGTTTTAGGTTCGCGTTTGCATACGAGGAAACGCCGCGCGTCGCCTTTCCACTTGCTAAATATTATCCGGCAACGCGCTGGTCGTCCTGCATGACGATCGGAGGGATGCACGCTATTTCTACACGATTCGCCGGCGTGGCTAAGACGGACGAGGAAGGCGATTTTCGGCCGGGTAGGGGTCGTAATGGCGGTTCAGGAGGGCCAACCAGCAAACGGAAAAACAAAAAAGTCCGGCCGGACCACACGGATCCGACCGGACTTACGTCCCCCCCTGGGATTAGCCACATCGATGCGAATTGCCGATGGTGTTCCGCCCTGTGGCGGTTTCGCGTTGGAATGAGTCGCGATTTTTGGTATTCGAACGTTTTTGCTGCCGTTGTTGTCACCCGACGGTGCATTTATCGGACAGCACTAGCGGCGACTTTGGCAATCTTTACGGGTTCTTCTGACGCCAAGGCCATTTCCGATCGGACCGATCCTGGCGATCTTGCAAGGTTTTCCGGTTCCGACTAATCCCCTGTAACGATTAGACCGATTGTAGGGAAGCGCGGGGCCGTCACGCGCGAAACGGGCGGTGGGACCCGCCGTTTGCCGCGTTTGCGTCAAGGCTCCCCATCGCGGCCACATAGGGCGGAGGCAATCGCGGCGATTGCATTGAGAAAGGAAGCACGCTGTGTCCAAAACTGGCGAGAAACCGCTTCTGATGGCGACCCTGGGCAACTTGGGGTGGCCGATCGTTTCGGGCATTGCGCTTTGCGTCGGCTTCTTCGCCTTGCTGCACTCTGGGGCGCTGGAGCCGATCTTTGGGGAATATACCCCCCTGCTTCACCGTTACTTTGCTGGGCATTGGGTCGAGTACGTCGAAACCGCCATGCTTTGCATTGGCTTGTCGGCCCTAGCAATCAAGCTGACGTGGGTTGTGTCCCAGTTCCCGTCGCTCGATACGATTCGGATTCAGGCGCCGGATCGCCGGGCGATGACGGTGGCCGACGCATCGCATCAACTTGACCTTTTGGCTGAACTGCCCGCAAGACTCAAAAACACCTACCTTGCACGTCGGCTGCGCGAGGCGTTGGAATCGGTCGAACGGAGTCAGTCGGCGGATCGCCTCGATGACGAATTAAAATACCTCGCCGACCTCGACGCGGGGCGCGCTCACGATAGCTACGCCCTGGTGCGGATCGTCATTTGGGCTACGCCCATGTTGGGCTTCTTGGGAACGGTGATTGGCATCACGTTGGCTCTAGGCGAACTATCGCCCGAAGCTTTGGTGCGCACGCCTGAGCAGGCCATGGAAGGTCTGCTCGGCGGTCTTAGCGTTGCGTTTGACACCACGGCGGTTGCGCTGTGCATTTCGATTACGTTGATGTTCTTTCAATTCCTTATTGACCGGGTCGAATCGCAACTCTTGGAGGCGGTCGAAACGCGGGCTCGCGAGGATCTGATTGGGCGGTTTGAACAGTTGGGGACGTCGGGCGACCCGCACGTAGCATCCATCGAACGTATGAGCCGCGCGGTGCTGCAGGCGACCGAACGCCTTGTCGAACGCCAGTCGCAAATTTGGCAAGGAACGATCGAGGCGGCCCACGAACGGTGGGGACGTTTGGTAGACGAGGCGGGAGGGACGATTCAGGCGGCTTTAGCGCAAGGTCTTGACGCCTCGATTCGAAAACACGCGGAACAATTGGCCGCTGCACACAAGGCGATTGCCGATGACGCAACGCGTTCAACGCTCCAATTGCATGCGGCTCTGAACGAGAACGCGCGAATCATGCAGGCGCAGCAGGCTGAGCTGATTCGGCAGGGAGAGGTTATGACGCGCGCCGTCGAGGCCACCGGCGAAGTGATTAAGCTCGAGAAGGCTCTAAACGATAATCTTCAGGCGCTTGCTGGAGCGAAGAACTTCGAAGAAACGGTCATGAGTTTGGCGGCGGCCATTCATTTGCTCAATTCGCGGCTAACCCGCACGCCCCACGATGGCCGCGTAACGCTGCAAGAAGCGGCGGTGAAGGATCGCGCCGCGTAACTCGCGATGTGCTTGTCTCTATATAAACTCCGGACAACCCGCTGTCGCGACGCATGAGCTCCTCCGCCGCATCCCGTCGAAAGCAATTGCGGAAGAAAGACGCGCAGGTCTCTCTCTTTCCGTTTTTGGCGGTCTTAATCTGTACGATGGGCGCGCTGATCGTCCTGTTGGTTGTGTTGGTCCAGCAGGCGCGGGTTCAAGCTGAACAAGTGGCCGATCGCAAACGCCAAGAAGCCGCCCAGGCGAGCCACCTGCTAGAAGAACAGATTCTCGAAAAGGAAACGTACGAGTGGCGGTTAGAAGTGCTGCGAAAACAACAGGAGGAGATTCAGCAGCGACTTGCCGACGAACGGTTAAGATTGAGCCACGTGGAGGACCACTATCGCCGCCTCCGCGCCGAACTTCAAGCGATGTTGGATCAGGCCGCCGAACTGGAGCGTGTAGTCCAAGGCGACGCGCAAAACAGGCAGGCCGCAAGCGCCGAGTTGGCGCGGTTACATCAAGCCATTGCCGAGGCCCGGCGGCAGGTCGAAGAAGCAAAGCAGAAGCTTGGAAATAAACCCCAGGCATTTGCGCTCATTCCGTATGAGGGACCGCACGGAACCCGTCGCCGTCCGTTATATATCGAGTGTTTGCGCGACAAGATTATCCTGCAGCCAGAAGGGGTAACGTTCACCGACCGTGACTTTGATGGCCCGCTCGGTCCCGGTAACCCGCTGGACGCGGCGTTGCGCGCTGCTCGTGAGTACTTGGCTCGGCATGGAGGCGTCGAACGGCATGGCGAACCTTACCCCCTGCTGATCGTACGCTCCCAAGGACCGCGCAGTTACGCGGCGGCTCGGGCTGCGTTGGAGTCCTGGGATGATGAGTTTGGTTATGAACTGGTTGACGATGATCTGGTGCTTCACTATCCACCCGTCGACCCGGCCATGAAAGAAGCGATGGAATTGGCAGCGGATGAGGCGCGCCGCAGGCAACAGATTCTCCGCGCCGCACAACCCAATCGGTTTCGTGAGGGCGGATCAATTGGGTTCCAAGCTACTCCACATCATGGCGGCTTCCGTGTTGTGGGCGAAGGCAACGATGGCGGTTTCGGCGATGGACGACGCGATGAGTTTGATAGTGTCGTACCCGGCCAAGGGGGATACGAGGGGGATAAAAGCGCTGCTAATGAGAGTGATTCGACGGCGTCTAGGGTGAACTCGCCCGGTGGCGTTGTTGGGGGACGAAACTCGATTGGCCAGACGACCGAGTCGGAGCCTGCGTTTGCCGTGTCGCGCGGAAGGAACTGGGGGTTAAAAGACGCTACGCAAGGCGCCACTCCGTATACACGCCCGATCACGGTTCAGTGTTATTCCGACCGGTTGGTGTTGACGCCCGAACGAGGCGCCGGCCAGCAGCCCGTTGAGATTCCGATGCCAGGCCGAACTCGCGACGCGATCGATCCGTTTGTGCAAGCCTTGTGGAAACGGATGGATGGTTGGGGATTGGCGGGCAACCGTGCGTACTGGAAGCCGGTTCTCAAGGTCGAAGTTGCGCCCGGCGCCGAAGGCCGGTTCCAAGACCTGCAGCGATTATTGGACGACAGCGGCCTAGTGATTGAACGGAAAACGCCGTGAGACGAATACGCTCTGCCGATCACGACGCGCCCGGCGCCGACTCCTTCTTGGATGTGGTCGCGAACTTGGTCGGGATTCTCATCATTTTGGTGATGGTGATCGGCGTCCGCGCTAAGGACGCAATGGTCGATTCGCAACTCGACGAGTCGCCGCCGCCTCCCGAAATCAATGTGGATCTGGCTGCCGCCCGCCGCGCCGCCCAAGACGCCGAAGCACGCATCTTACAAATTGATCAACAAATCGCGGAAGTCAGCCAAGAGATGGAGCAGCGCACGCGGGAACGAAATCAATTGCAGGCGATTACGTTGGCCGCCCGCGAAAAACTGGAAGAGCTGAAACGCAATTTGGATGGGAGCCAACGTGAGCAGTTTGAGCTAAATCGACAACTGACGGAAGCGAAACAGATGCTTCACTCGCTGGAGCTCCAGCGGCAAGCGGTCGAGAACGCCCCGCCGCCTGTGGGAATCATCGAGCATTTGCCGACACCGATGGCCAAGACGGTGCTGGGGAGGGAAGAACACTTTCGCTTGTTGGGCGGCCGCCTGACATATATCCCGTGGGACGAGTTGGTCGAAAAGCTCAAGACCGAAGCGCCTCAGAAAGTTTGGAAGCTGAAAGACTCGCCATCGATTACGGAGACACTCGGCCCCGAAGGCGGCTTCCTTATGCGGTATACGCTCGTTCGCAAACAATTTGCGACGCCGACCAAAGCGGGTGTTGCCGTTCGGCAAGGCGTTGAATTGGAGAAGTTCGTTTTAGTGCCAGTAGTGGAAAACCTAGGTGAACCGCTGGAACAGGCGCTACAGCCAGGCTCCCAGTTTCAGGCGAGGCTCTCGCAGTTCGATCCTCAGCGAACCACGCTTACGATTTGGGTGTATCCCGATAGCTTTGAGCACTTTCGTACCCTCAAGCAAGCGTTATTTCACCGTGGGTTTCTTACGGCCGCTCGCCCGCTTCCCGACGACTTGCCGATCGGCGGCTCGCCTCACGGTACGCGTTCAGCGGCCCAATAATGAAATCGCCTGATAGCGCCTGCTGTCGCATATCCGTTTTTAGGCAGGCACACTACGCATACCTCTGTCTACCCCAGCTCGACGCTCATTCTTGGTTCATTGATTGATCCGGCGATTCGAAGAGGGCAATGCTTGCGGTCAGGCCGTGCAGGAAACACTTGCCGCTAACGGGGCCGATTTCGCCTTGAGCAAAGAACCCAGCTAAGGGAATATCTCCCAGGGCTTCCTGAATGGCGCCTGCATCGTGATGTGGCTGCGGAAAGAGACGCGTACCGCGTCCGTTACAAGTGAACAAGAGCGCGCCACGCGGTCCAGAAGGGTCACGCCTCGCTTGCGACAAAAGTTGTCGAAGCTCGCCATCGGCGGTTTCCGCGTCGCGCACGTGGAATTGTACTGTTTGGCCGGTCCGCACCCAATCGCCAATCGCCATAGCGCCCGACTCTCGGTCGGCGCCCACGACGTTCCGCACGAGGAAATCGCCTTGTTCGAAGCGATCTTGATACTCGCTAACAACGCGGCCAAGATGCAGCCCGTGAGCGATTAGCTCTCGATCTCGTACAGGAAGTTCGTTGTAAACCTCTTCAAACCGCTCCAATGCAGGACGGCCGCCAAGTTCATAGACAATATTGCGTTCGGCTTTGGTAATCACAAAATGCCGGCCAATGGGGCGGCAACCTTGCGACACAATGCTCCGCACACGTACACCACCAGAAATGAGCGTTGCTACGGCGCCTTCCGCATACGCTTCGCGGCCAATAAACACGCGGTTGCGGCCCGGCCCTGCTCCACCGCTGGCCATTCCGCCCACAACCGTTACGCCAGGGTAGTCTTCATTCAAACGCGTAAGGAGAACATCGGCTGGAAAAGTATAGGGCTCGCCAAACAAGAGCATGGTCGCTCCGGAAGGCCACGGGTTGGGTAGATTGTCGGGCCATCCCGAGAACCCTCCGCCTTCGGGCGTTCGCTCATATTGCAAATGCATCGGCCACAACAATGTTCCGGGCAGCTGTGCCACCCATAGCGACAGGCCCGGGCAATCCTCCACTTCTCGTCCGACTCCCGCGACCGATTCCGCAGCACAACCGATAAGTCTCTCCGTTTGTAACAGGTCGCACGCCTGCGCAGGCAAGGTTGCAAAATCAGCAACATGATGATGGGTGGCAAAAAGCACTGCCAGATCAAGTGTTCCGCGGATTTGATCGCGAACGGTTTGGCATACTTCGGACAAAGCCCGTTGAGTATCCGAAGACGTGGAAAGAGCTGATGCAAAGGCAAGCGAGGAAGATTCGGCGGGAAAGGTCATGGCGAGACATGGGAGGATGAAAAGTAGCGTAGCAGCCACCAATGTACCGGAATCAATCGGCGATGAAACCATAGAGGCGCCCTTACAGGCGCCACGGCTGATCTTCGTCGCGGGGCGCCGCAATCCACAAAATCGCTACAGTCTGCCACGCTCAATCGCCGATGGATGAGGGAGAACGGCACATTGACGTTGTAGTTCGTTTGCGGTCGTGAGATTCCATGCGGTGCAGCCAGTGTGACAACGATGTGCCAATGACGGTTGTTCCCACGGATGATGGCCGCCTGTGTCCGGATTGCGACACGTTGGCTAAAAATGCAGGTAGGGCGTTGCCTTCGTTATGCGACGTCTCGTCAGCCTTAAATGCGATCCCGGTCGATTGGGACGATTGGGAGCTTGAAGACGACTTACAGCAAGCGGAGCGATGGGCGCGCGGGGCGATTCGGCTTGATGCGCTGCCTACTCCGAAAGGAACGTCGACGCTAGCGGCGCACGCGTCGCAGCAAGCGAAACAACAAGACCCCGCTCGGCAGGAATTAACGTTTTCGCTGCCGCCAACATCAATCTTCTACGCCTACGCTTGGGTTTTCATCGCTGTTGGCCTGATGGCCTTTCTGTACGGCGCCGCGCTATTTGGATGGGCTGCCGTGGCTGACCGAGGCGAGTTGTGGCGAATCGGGATCCTGATCTCGATAGTCGGCCAAGCGGGATGGCTTGTGGGAATCTTACTGCGGTTGGGAAGGCTCGAACGCAGTCAACGCGCGATCGCCAACGAAATCGCGGAGTTGTCGAAACAAAGAGAAACGCATCGACGCGACGATGCAATGGACGACCCCGCAGGCGCTCCTGTGAAAACCCCGATGCTCAATACCGACGCAATGGCCGATCCGCAACAGGTCTTGCTTGACCTTAAACGGCAGATAGACGTGCTTACGCGGCATTACAGCCGCACTCGCCGCGCCGCCTAAGTCTAAAACGCTGATTCGGCAAGGAAACCATCGAGGTGCGTCGCGTCGGCGCCTAGCTCCTTGGCGCGAACTATAAACTTCTTCGCGCGTTCTTGCTGATCGTCGAAGTGTAAAAACACGCCCAAGACGAACATCAGGTCAGCGTTATTCGGATCGGCTAAAGCGGCGCTAGCCAAGGCGTCTTGATGGGCCTTCCGCGCTAACTCCGCGCCGTTGTAGAGATCTTTCAAGCGAAAATCAGAACTTGGCCAATCGGGCTCAAGCGCCAGCCCACGGCGAAACGCCTCAGCCGCCAGGGTAAAACGGTTTGTTGCGATGAGTGCAAAACCTTGGCGAAAATAAACATCGGCTACATCGGGAGCTGCTTGGGCCGCACTCTTGTATCGTTGCAGCGCCTCGTGATGCTTTTGCTCACGGAACAATTGATCGCCTGCGGAAAGAAAGTGCGCCGCCCGTTGACGCGCCGCCAAGTTTGATTCGCGAGGCCGTGGCGGGGCGTCAATCTTAGGGGCTACGTCCGCGCCTGGCCGCGGCGTCACCACCACCGGCGGGGCGATGCGGTCCAGGCCGAAGAAACGCCGCACCGCTTGGGGCCCATACATCAACTCACCGGGATAATAGATAGGGGGCAGGTAATGCTCAATGTAGCCTGATTGTGGGTCGTAGTACGTTCCATAGGGCTCGATGTATCCATAGTACGAGCGCCTATAAACATACGGATCATACACCCGCGGGGGCAGAAAACGACCCGAGTACCAAAAGCCGCCAAATGGCGAATCAACATTCACCGAAACGCCAGCGGGACCGCCGAGAAGCTCGAATCGTCCACCAAGTGGCGGATAATGGAGAAACTGCCCCCACGCAAGATCGGTTGCTGATAGCGTGAAGATGACCACCAATATTGCTCGGACCATGGTTCAATCCTTGCCACGAGGGATTCCTATCCTTGATTATCAAAGGCAGGCGATCCCGATGCAAGGAACTGCGCGGGCCTGTTCCGGGCCGCGTGGGTCGGCAAGCGCGCGGAATCCTCGACGGTAAAGCGCACGCTCGCTTGCAATTCATGGTCGACGGCTCCATTCAGCGCGACGCCGCGAGACGCGGCATCGATAGAAAGTCATTCACCAGCAGGAAAGTGCCCGAGCAAGGTAAGACGCTACTCCGCTTCCTTCGAGGTGATTGCTTTCCACAAGCGGGGCGGCGACATCGGCAGCTCGCGCATTCGCACTCCCGTCGCGCGGTGGATTGCAATAGCAAGGGCCGCCGGTGGGGGAACAATGGGCGTTTCACCTACGCCTCGCACTCCGTAGGGATGTGCTGGATTGGGCACCTCGACGATAATCGTGTCGATCATCGGCACATCCAAGCAGGTCGGAATACGGTAATCGAGGAAGTTGGGATTGCGCATGGCGCCCGATGAGTCGAAGAAGTATTCCTCGTTAAGCGCCCAGCCGATGCCTTGCACAGCGCCCCCTTGCATCTGGCCTTCCACATAGCTGGGATGAATCGCTTTGCCCGCGTCTTGAATGACGGTATACCGCAGGATGGTCACTTTCCCCGTTTCAGGATCCACTTCGACGTCAGCAATGTGAACTCCAAAACCGTTCGTCGAACCCTCGGGGGCGACGGTCGCTCGGCCTATAATGCCGCCTCCCGTCTTGTGCATCTCGGCGGCGAGTTCTTGGAACGTGGCCGAGTGTCCATTTGCGGAATAGACGTTTCCTTCAACGGTCACGTCCTTGGCGTTGCAATTCCAGAGAATGGCGGCCCGTTCGGCCATTTGACGGCGAATATCCAGGCCCGCCTCGTAGGCCGCTAAACCTGTGGCGAACGTCACCCGACTGCCACCCGTGACATCGGTATAACCAACGCTGTCGGTGTCCACGACTTGCGGGTGCACGTCCTCGGCGGCAATTCCCAGCGTTTCGGCAAGTTGCATGGCTACCGAAGCGCGCGTTCCGCCGATATCGGTCGACCCTTCCAGCAGCTTAACGGTTCCATCGGGGTTCACATGGGCCGATACGCTTGACTTAAGACCAATGTTGAACCAGAACCCAGCTGCCACGCCACGGCCACGGTTTTTGCCCTGGAGGGGAGTATTCCAATGGTCACTTGCGCGGGCGGCCTCCAAGCACTCCACAAACCCGATCCGGGGATAGACCGGACCGTCAACCCGTCGTGTTCCTTCCTTCGCGGCGTTCTTGAGCCGGAATTCCAACGGGTCAATGTTCAATCGTTCGGCAAGCTCATCAATCACGCTTTCGCAAGCGAAAGCGGCTTGTGTTGCACCGGGGGCGCGATACGCCTGCGTCTTGGGTTTGTTGACGCACACGTCGTAACCATCGACGACGGCGTGCGGCAAGTCGTAGCAACTAAAGATGCACATGCAACCTGGCCCGATAACTCCACCCGGAAACGCTCCGGCGTCGTAGGCAAGCCATGCTTGTCCCGCGGTGAGTCGGCCATCTTTGGTCGCGCCGAGTTTGACACGAATAAATGAGCCGGGCGTCGGACCGGTGCCTTCGAAGACCTCATTTCGTTGCATCACGATCTTCACAGGCCGACCGCATTTGCGGCTGAGCATGGCCGCAACCGGCTCTAAGTAGACCGAGATCTTACCGCCGAAGCCGCCCCCAATCTCACAAGGCACGACGGTGACCTTGGAGACGGGGATTTGCAGTAGTTCGGCCGTTTGTTGCCGGCAGGTGAAAGCTCCTTGCGTTGACGACCAAATTTTCAGGTGTCCATCGGCGTTCCAGAAAGCCGTGGCGACATGAGGTTCGATATATCCTTGGTGAACCGAGGCGGTTCGGAACTCACGCTCGATCACCACGTCGGCTTCGGCGAATCCTTGCTCAATATTCCCTTTAGCAAAATGTAGGTGGGCCGCCACGTTACTGGGTTTTTCCGACTTCTGGCCCATCGAATCGGTATGGAGGTTTTCGTGGAGCAGCGGCGCATCGTCGCGCATCGCATCTAGCACCCATAACACCGCCGGCAACGGTTCATATTCAACGTGAATGTGCTTGAGCGCCTCCTCAGCCACGTGCGGGTTTATGGCCGCCACTGCCGCTACCGCATGTCCACGATAGAGAACCTTGCCTTTGGCAAGGCAGTTCGCGCCAAGATGGGCAAGATTGACCGATCCTTCGCCTAAGTGCGCGATCTTGTCTTCCAAATCGGGAAAGTCGGCTGACGTGACGACCGCCAGAACGCCTGGAAGTTTCTCCGCTGCGGAGACGTCGATGGACTTGATCCGCGCATGCACATGGGGGCTGCGGAGGATGCGCCCATGCACCATACCCGTAAGCTGAACATCGGCTCCGTAAATGGCGCGGCCCGTGACCTTGTCGGTTCCGTCGTGACGAATTGGCCGGGTGCCAATGACCTTATATTCTCGCGACTCCGTAGCATCGGCGCGCTTATCCATGACACAAACCTCTCAATTGTGGGTGATATTCGCTTCAGACACGGTTCATCCTACCGCGACATGGGCAGCATTTGTCTAAGGGGCGCCCCCTAGGAGCGCGCCGGAGCAGCGGATTCCTTTTGCAGCCGTTCGGCCGCCTCCTGAATGGCCCGAACGATCTTATCATACCCAGTGCAGCGGCAGAGATTGCCGGCCAACTGGAACCGGATTTCCTCTTCGCTGGGACGAGGGTTCTTTTCTAACAAAGCTTTCGCAGCCACCAGGAACCCGGGCGTGCAAATGCCACATTGAAGAGCTGCGCCCGTAAGGAAGCACTCCTGCAGTGGATGCAGGTGGCCGTTCTGGGCGATCGATTCGACCGTTTCAATTTGGCCGCCGTCCGCCTCGACCGCCAACACCAGGCAACTGTTGACCGGCACACCATTCAGCACCACGGTGCAGGCGCCGCAGTTGCCGTTATTGCAGCCTTCTTTAGCACCGGTCAGACGCAGGGTATCGCGGAGCACTTCCAGCAAGCTTTGCCGCGGCTCGCACAGGAATTCGACTTCTTCGCCATTGACCGTGGCCGCTACACGAACTTTTCGAGACACGAGAAACTCCCGGTACGGAATGACTTGAGAAAGGGCGATTCTGGGCCATCACACATTGCCGCCCATGAATGCCAATCGAAAAAATCAACAAGCGTCTTGGCGATCCGCGCTAGCTTTGCGATTGGGCTCGCTCAATCGCCTTGGCCAGAGTGCGCTGCGTGAGAACGCCGGCCAGATGAACGCGGTACTCCGCCGTGCCACGCATGTCGGAAATGGGCGTCGCGACCTTACGCGCCAATTCACCGGCTTGCGTCAGGGTAGCTTCGTTTGCCGGTTTGCCCGAAAGCCATTCACTGGCCTCCGCTGCGAAAACCGGCCGTGGGGCGACGGCTGCAAGGGCAATACGAGCTCGTTCGATTGTCGTACCCTGGGCGTCGAGCTGCACCCACGAAGCGGTTCCTGCGACGGCAATATCCATCTCATTGCGCGGGATAAACCGCTGATAGGCGGAGCCGCTCCGTGGCATAGGCGGTGGAAATACTAAAGAGACTAACAACTCACCCGGCTCTAACACATTGCGGCCGGGTGCCGTGCAGAACTCCGCCGCGCTGACTTCTCGCTCTCCTTTGGGTCCGGCAATACGGCACTTCACATCGTAGATAATAAGCGATGGGATTGTATCGCCAGCGGGTGAGGAGTTACACAAGTTGCCGCCGACGCTGGCTCGGCTTTGGATCTGCCACCCGCCGACGATGCGCGTCGCGTCGGCCAACGCAGGATATGCGGCCGCCAATTGACGGTCTTCGTACACACGGTAGCACGGAACCGCAGCGCCAAGCACCAGCCCACGTTCGGGCGAGTAGGAATACTCGGTTAACTCCGGTATCTTCTTGACATCGACGACTAGGTCTGCGTTTCGCAGCCCTTCGCGCAACTGCACCAAGATATCGGTGCCCCCGGCAAGGACTTTTGCCCGACCGTTGTTTTCGGCCAACAGCTTGATCGCTTCCGCAACGGTTGTCGGAGCGGCGTATTCAAAAGGAATCAAGGCCCGTGCGCCTCCCAGAAGGAACGGAAAAACGGATCACGGTATGCATAGCGAGAACGGCAATATGTCGGGGGGGAGTGGCGCTTGTCAAGCGACCTGGGCTCCAGGCGATGGCGCCAACCGGAAGTTTCCCGTTTCCTCGGGCGCCACTGACTGCGATCCCATAAGAGGCACGGCGACAGCGACTTGCGATGCAACAACGGCGATGACGCATCGCGTTACTTTTGTTTTTCCACGATTTTCGGTAAGGTGAGGGTATGAATGCCGCTGAACCCCGCGACCGAAGCCCCGAGTTGATGTCGCGCCATGACACCGCCTTGCTCGTCGTTGACGTGCAAGAGAAGTTAATTGGCGCCGTGCGGAACCATCGCCGCTTGGTGTGGAATATCCGGCGCTTGATAGACGGGGCTCGAATTCTTGGCTTGCCGGTTGCAGCGACCGAGCAGTACCCCCAAGGTCTAGGACCCACGGTTGCGTCGCTCGCCCCGCTTCTTCGCTCGCAGAACGCCGAATTGCCTCAGAAAGTAGTATTTAGTTGCTGTGCGTGCAGCGAGGTATTTCGCAATTTACGCGAACGTGGCGTCTTCCGGGTGCTCGTAACGGGGATCGAAGCTCATGTGTGTGTCCAGCAGACGGTGTTTGATC
The DNA here is from genome assembly GCA_964458385.1 of uncultured Pirellulaceae bacterium. Lineage (GTDB taxonomy): Bacteria > Planctomycetota > Planctomycetia > Pirellulales > Pirellulaceae > JAHWKS01. The sequence goes on along the minus strand of CAYWIS010000049.1, from coordinate 4,563 downwards.
TGCTGCACGAGGGGTTTCGTGTGTACGTCGCGGCCGATGCAATTGGTTCACGCCATGCCGTCGATTACGAGTTTGCGCTGCGACGCATGGAGGCTGGCGGCGCCGTTGTGACGACAACGGAGGCTGCGCTGTTCGAATGGTGCGAGGCTGCCGGGACGCCTGAGTTCAAGCAAATCAGCGCCTTGGTGCGTGAGACTTCGCCCGAGGAGGAATAGTCATGCCAGGGCCGTTGTCCAAAGAACAGATCAAAACGATTCTGAGCGAAATCTGGCGGGCTCACGCCATGGGCGAGGACTACGACGAGGACGTGGCGTATCTAGCGGAACAAACCCGGTTCCCACACCTGGAGGAATACCTTGAGGAGGTATTCTTTTCTGGTGATTTGCCTATGGAGCAAGTCGCGCTACGATTGGCAGCATATGAGCCGATGAAACGACAGCTTTCTCGCAAGGACCTGATCGAGGCCGTACGTCGAATTATGGAGGTCGATGGCGAACCGGGAGAGCTGGAGGAATTGATTGACGTGGTGCAAGCCAACGTGCCCCATCCCGCCGTGGCCGACCTCATTTACTGGCCTCCTGGTGGGCGGGAATTGACGCCAGAAGAAGTTGTCGAGCAGGCACTCACGTATCAGCCGCCCGCCGAGTAAGTAGGACATTTATGCTGATGCAACGTGCCGTGTCTGAGGCTAACGACAGTGAAGTCGGCGCCGGCAATCGTTGAGGAGCATTGGAAGGGAAATATTCGACGCGACTTACTCGCCGCCAAACATGGTTTCTAACTCGGCAGGCGTAACGCCCAACAAAGCGGCGGCGTACTCGTTGTCGCTGTAATAGGCCTCACGCTCGTGCGCCATGTCGATTTCCAAGTTGGCGAGCATGCGTTCCGCCTTCTCCAGCGGGTAGCGACGTTGGGCCTGTCGAAGCAGAGCCAGAAAATCGTCATCCTCCAAAGCTGCGGCGAACGTTGGCCAGCGGCGCACCATATGGGCTGGATTATGCTCGAGGATACGTTTGCGGCACAGGGCGGCGATGTGCGACAAGTTCATTCGGGCCGCAATCACTCCTGCGAGCAATAACAACTTGTCGCGCACCAGCGGGCGACGGCGTTGTTGAGCCGCCCGCGCCAAGTGCAAGTAAAGGCCGAGCATGTCCACAGGTCGGGTCATGCTTTCATCTTTCGGCTTTGTCGGCTGAATTGCAAGACCTGCGCCGCCGTGCGTCGGAAATCGGGAAAGCCTCTGTCGCGATTGTCGATGGCGATAAGAACGTTGAAACAATCACCTTATCTCGCTTGCATGGGATCAATCGCTTGGATGATTGCTTGAGCCTGTTCCCATAGTTGGTCGCCTTGGTAGCGTTCCCAGTCGGATTTCCAAAGTTGCGAAGCGGCGTAGTCATCGTCAAAGAACGCGACGCCGCGCGCTTGACGTTGCCAGCCGACAAGTGTTGCGAAACAACGCAGAAATGCGGTGGCTGCACGGTAGGCGTCGGTGCGATCCGCCATTCGCAATCCGCGAACATCCAAAGCGGCCGTCCACGCGGTGGCGGGTGGATAGCCCTCCAGGAGTCGCCGAACCGCCATTAACACGAATCGGGCCAGGTCTCGGCGACCTGCCTTATTGGCGGCCGATAGAAACGCTTCAAGAGTACTTTCCTGATTTGCGCCCAAAGCCAGCATCTCACGGTGTTCGATGATCCGGCCTTTTGCCCGTTCCGCATGAATCCAGCGCTCGGCCAAATCGTATTGCAGCGCCTCGAGTAAACACGCACCTTGTCCCTGAGTCCAGCGTGCGAATTGCTCCTCTCTTAACCGCGGCGCTCCGGCGAAGTCCTGCGGAAAGGCAAGCCGACAAAGAGCGTGACCGGCGAAGCGCCGCAACCAGGGGCGAAGTTCGTTAAGGGGGCGCAAGGTTTGATACGCTTGGAAGAGCAACCATCGGTCACCTACCGTCGCGGGAGCGCCCTCGCGAGGGCGCCAGTCTGGAGGCGTCGGCTCATCCAATTTGGCGGCAGTGATCCAGATCAGAAAGTCGAGCGCATTTTGGGAAAATGTCAATGCAAGCTCTTGCGGAGGCGTCCGTTGCCAGAGGCGTCCCTGAACCGGCTGGCTGTGGCGCAAAAATCTTTCTGGACGCCAGCCGCGCATCGCGAGTAGCCGGACCGAACCCTTCGCCAATGCGTCTTTGACTAATTCAACGCAATCGCGCGAAAGGCACTTGGGGGCTGATGCGCCACGCAGAACCAACGGTTGGATCTGGGCTAACGTAGCCCGCCCCAACAAACCATGAAGAATGCGCAGCAAATTCGCTTCGAAGGAAGTGACGGTGCGCATTGACTATTCATCTCTTGGCGGCGTTGCACCAGTGCGCGATTGGGGCGGGCGGCGCCAAAATTCAACCGCGCCTGCCGCGGGAAATCCATTGACGAGAAGTTCGTTCTCTTGCAGGCGAATCTCCAGTGTGTTTCCTCGACTCCAGGCCGGATCGTCGGACCGATAGCGATCCGATACGAAGTGAACCTGCTGATTCGCTGAGCCGATCCATCGCCTTCGCGTTTCCGGTAGCTCACTCCGATAGGGGCCGTCGACAAGAATATCGGTATGCGCCAGTAGATCACTCGCAGCCGGGTCAGACAGATTACGAATCTCTGCTAAGGTGTAGCCGCTGAAGACCATCACCGAGAGTGACGCGTTCTGCGCCTTTCGAGCGAGAAGCGCCGCGCCCGCAGCATGAGCAAACGGTTCTCCGCCCAGAAGTGTTATGCCTTCAACGTGGCTTCGAGTTACCGCGTTGCGCACCCGTTCCCAAACCGTGTCGATGTGTAAAATTTCGCCGCCCGAAAAAGGTAACATTTCCGGATTGCAGCACCCGGGACAACGTAACGGGCAGCCCTGGAACCAAAGGGCGAATCGCCGTCCTGGGCCTTCCGCCTCGGTACAGTCGATCATCTGTGCGACACGGAGCAACATGGCGAAGGCGAACAGCCCAGAGAATCCGTTTGATTAGCAATATCCTAAGAGCCATTCTATCTTTTTGACGGGAGGAGTCAAAAAAGGGGAGCGACGCAATCATGAACGTCCAAAATCAGCCGCTTTCGTGACAAGGAAGAACAGTAATCCGGCATGCTCTCTGCGAACGGTCTAGACTCATGTAGCGAGCGGAATCTAAAATCAATTTGAATTGGCCAAGGGATTTGGCTCTCACCGCGTTACCGCGCCGAGGAATACCGCGCCGAGGAAGGCCCACCTGTATGTTGACGACGACACTCCACCACCTGTCGCACACCCAAGCGCCTGGACGACCTCCTGCAGAAAAGCCAAACGAACTGGTCGAACAGTATCAGGGGATTCTCGATAAGCGGCAATTAAGTTGGACGTCACACCAAAGGTTGTTGAAGTTGCTTGGTGCGGGGGGGCAGGGAGTTGTTTATCTGACAGAGCGGCGCGGCGCTGACGGCTTTACTCTGCCGGTGGCTTTGAAGATCTTCTCGCCCGAGCGGTATCCGGCCGTTCGCGACTACGAGATCGACATGGGGCGCATCGCGCGCGTTTCGTCGCTCGTGGCCCAGATTCAACACGACAACCTGCTGGATGTGCATAACTTCGTCGACCGCAACCGCATTCGCATGATGGTGATGGAGTGGGTCGACGGCTATGACCTCGCTCATTTGCTCGTGCCCGAGCGACTCGAGCGCATTCGGAACCGCGTGAACCCGAAGCGGTGGGAGTACATCAACAACGTGATTGTTACGCACGGCCCGGTGCATCCTCGACTTAAGCCCGGTGTTGCGGTAGCAATCGTGCGTGACTGCCTAGGCGCATTGGCGGCCTTGCACCGCGAAGGCGTGGTCCACGGCGACATAAAGCCCTCGAACATCATGCTTAAGCGCACAGGAAGCGCCAAAATCGTCGACATTGGTTCGGCGTTTGAGGTGGTCGATCCTCCCATGCATCGTACCTGTACGCCGGTTTATGCGGCGCCCGAAGTGTTGGAGGGTGAGCCCTGCACTCCCAGGAGTGATCTGGCCAGCCTGGGATACCTGTTAATTGAAATGCTGGCCGGGCAGTCGCCATTTATGGGCAAGACAACGTACAAGGAACTACTGGAGGCGAAGCGCTATCTTCCCTCGTGGTTGCCCGAATTATTGCCCGGCGAAGTGACGTGCAACGAATTATTGATGAGTTTCTGCCGGCAGTTGATTGCTCCGCATCCCAGCCAACGGTTTCCCAGCGCCGAAGCGGCGGATTTATTCAAAGAAGGCGCCGCGGCGTTTCATCGCCAATTGGTCATGGGGAACATGGCCAGCGAGTACGGAAACGAACTGCGGATGTGGCTGCAAGAACTGAAAGACTTGGATGACGAGGTTGAAGAATCGCCGCCCGAATAATGGAGCGAGCGAATTCGGAAACCCTGCCGATTCACGCCTCTTCCGCGCCGGTCACAGGCCTTGCGTCTGACGAAAGAACTCGGCCGCGGCGGGATGCAATGGGAGTAGAGGCCATCGGGCCGCTTGCTCTAGGGGGATAAGGCCTTCATCGCACACTACTTCGCTCCCAAAGTAG
>CAYWIS010000048.1:20171-31787 GCA_964458385.1 uncultured Pirellulaceae bacterium | reverse complement strand
GACCCGCACCGAGGTTTCGGTGCAGATCGACACCGACTGCCACGAAATTATTCCCAATGGGCCCCTTTCGGTACGGATCACGCAAAACCTTAAAGCGATTGGGCCGCCTAAATTCACCGAAGAAGAGGAACTCTTTGCCCGGCGATTGCAGGAGCCGTTAATCAAAGAGTTTGGAACGGCCTTCCCAAGAGCGCTCAAGACCGACGTGCTTCCTTATCCCCGGCCGCTAGATATCAGCCAAGGTTCCACCGACGTGGGCGACATCAGTTGGCGCGTAGCGACAGGCGGCCTGCGCACCGTGTGCTTCGCCGCAGGAAGTCCTGGCCACAGTTGGCAGAATGTGGCGGCGATCGGCTCCAGCATTGGCGAGAAAGGAACGATCTATGCCGCCAAGGCGCTTGCGGTCACGGCGATCGACCTTTTCCAAGATCCGCAGTTAGTGGCGGCCGCTAAGGCCGACTGGCAAGAGCGAATGAAGGGCAAGACCTACTTCAGCTTCATCCCCGAGGGGCAAAAGCCCCCCGCCAAGATTCGTTAATACGCGTCGGAGAAAAGTCGACGAAAATCGCAAACGCACCCGCCCGCTTTCCCAAGGAAAAGCGAATTACCTAGTAGCAGCCGGGGTTCGTGTGTTTCCTTCGGGTCCTTGGGGAGTTCTCTGTATGTCGGAGCGGGTGCGTTTATGCGCCAAGTGTAAGCAACCGATTGGCCGCCGTCGGGTCCAATGCCTACCGGCCACGCGACTGTGCGTCGTATGTGCGGCGGAGGTGGAAGAACATTACGGCGGAGAGTTTCGGATTGTGGTGCACGAATCCAAGACCGGCCGAAGTGGCGGGCTCAAGATGACCGGCGTCGATTACGAGGTCGAAACGGAACGCAATCCCCGCGTGCCCCTGCGTTTTGACGACGAATCTTGATCGCTGGGCGGCGCTGTTTTGCGTCCCCCCCAGAAGCCCACCAAGAGTTAGCGTCTTACCACGCACGTAATTTTCATCTCTTATGAGCGGCGGCGCACCTTGATGGCCGGCAGTGATCATCGTCATGGGACGCCAGGCTCCAGCGCCGGACGCACCACGATACGGCGGAGATCCATCACCGCCACGCCGGGTTTGGTTTTCGGTTTGACAGCCAGTGTGGCTTTGCCCGCCGGCAAGTGGACTGTGCCAATGGTTCGCTGAATCATGTGTTGGAAATGGCCGGTCTCCTGGACGGTGAACTGAAGCGTTTGTCCCGCCACTTCCACGGCCACTTCGGCCCCACCGCTGCCATCGCCGCAACCTTGTTGCACTTCAACCTCATACTGTCCAGCCGCAGGGACTTCGAACTCCCATTCGGCCCAATCGGCGGCGTTGGTCCAATAGCCCAGCACGTTCTTATGGGGCTGCGGTTCGTAACGGAGAGTCTTTCCGTGCACGCGGGCATCCTTGGCGAACAAGCGCACGTCGCCCTTGGCCGGCGTGACATGCGGCTTACGACCTCTAATCGCGGCATTCATGGCGGCCCGCCATTCTTTCCACTGCGGCTCGGTGGCGGCGGCCGTCGCCTTGGGCTGTAGCTTCGACGGGTCCTGCTCCACATAGAGCCGGTGGTGCAACTTGGCGTCAAATTCGGGGTTGGGCCGGCACATTTGCGCACCCACGCGTGTAAGCCAAGCGTGCAGTTGCTTTTGTAGAGCTTGGGCTTTCTCGGGTTCTTGGTCGGCAAGATTGGTCGTCTCGCCAACGTCGTCGGCCAGGTTGTATAACTCCAAGCTTCCGTCCTCGTATTGCTCGATCAACTTCCAATCGCCCTGCCGCACGGCGCCGGCTGGACGGCCACCCTGGTTGGTGTAGTTCGGAAAGTGCCAATACAACGTGCGGGGCGGTAGGCTCTTGCCTTCAAGCAAGGGGAGAATACTCACGCCATCGAGCGGGCCAATGGTCGTTGCCGGATCGATCGCCGCCGCTGTAAGAAGTGTTGGCATGAGATCGGTCAGCAGCACCGGCGTATCGCAGGTGGCGCCAGCCCGAACGCGCTCGGGCCAGCGGATGATGAGCGGCTCACGCAGCCCGCCTTCATACAAGTAGCCCTTGCCCGCGCGATACGGCAAGTTGTGCGTGGCGGGCGTGCTGGGGAACTCCAAGACATGCAGCCCGCCGTTGTCGCTGGTGAAGATAAAAATGGTGCGCTCGGTCAGGCCCAGTGAATCGATCTTCGCCATCAGGCGTCCGACCGTATTGTCTAAAGTTTCGATCATCGCCGCATAGACGGGATGGAAGGCGCCGGCGTTCTTCTCGATCAACTCGGGCTTGGCGCCAAGGGGAATGTGCGGGTTGTTGTGCGGAATGTAGCAGAAGAACGGCCGCTCGCGGTTCTCCTCGATGAATTTCTCGGCCGCGGCGGTAATGGCGTACTCGCCCTTGCCACCTTCCTCGGCCGAGGGCGTCGTGTTCGCCGGCGGCATAACCACCACATCAAAGCCTTGCGCGTGAGGACCAAAGGGGCCGTTCCCCAGATGCCACTTGCCAAACAACCCCGTAGCATAGCCGGCGTTGCGAAGCGCCTCGGCGAGGGTGATTTCCTCAAGTGGAAGTTGCCCTTCGATGCGCGGCTGCAACAGTTTTTGCGAAGGCGCATCGGGCCGACCAGGCAGATAGTTCGTCAGGTGCAGCCGGGCAGGATGTTTGCCCGTCATGAGCGCCGCCCGCGACGGCGAGCAAATCGGCTGCCCAGTGTACGCGCAAGTGAACCGCATTCCTTGCTCGGCCAGCCGGTCCAGGTGCGGCGTATGATGATCCTTACGGCCATAACAGTGCAGGTCGGACACGCCCAGATCGTCGGCCAATATTAGCACGATGTTGGGCCGCGTCGTCTCGGTCGCAAAGGCCGCTTGGCCCGCAGTCAACATCAGCAACAAGCATGCACACACGCGCATCATTCAGTTCGTCCTTGTTATCGAAGGCTCGCCTCATTTAGTGGTTCGATCATAATAGCCCCTTGAGCGCCTCTCAACATTCGCCCCGCGTTCCGGGGCGTGCATGGTTGGATCTTGTTGACAGCCGCCGTAGGGCGACTTATCAAGAAACCTTCGCTGCATGTGTCTTGCTACACGTACGGCAAGACGGCGGTGCATGCAAAAAGTAATCGGTAGGGAACGTTAGCGCGCCTCGTGTGGACTGAGGATTTCTTCCCAGAGAACTCGGCCAACACGTTGGATGCTTCCGATGGACGCAAAGGCCCATAATGAATCGGTATTCGCTCTTCCGCTTCTCGGTGGTGGTGTTGTTAGCCAGCGGCCTGGTTCGCGCCGAGGAGCTGTCTCCCGATCCTCAAGTGGTGGAACTACTGGAGCCGATTCGCGCAAAGCATACCCTTCCTGGTATGATCGGCGGCGTCCTAGTGGGCGATCGTCTGACGGCAATCGGAGCCGTAGGGGTTCGAAAACGGGGCGCCGATGCCCCGATGACCATTTCCGACCGGGTGCACCTGGGATCTTGCACCAAGGCGATGACGGCGACTCGCCTGGCCATGCTGGTCGAAAGCGGCAAGTTACGCTGGGATTCCACTTTGGCCGAGGTATTTCCCGATCTCAAACCAAAGTTGCACGAAAACCTAGCGACGATCACCCTAGAGCAATTGCTGGCGCACCGTTCGGGTCTGCCGGCGAACGGTCCCTGGTGGCGGCTCCGGGGAGCCACAACCACCGAACAACGGCGCGACCTGCTCCAGCGGTGGCTTTCTTGGAAACCACCGCAACCGCCGGGAACGAAGTTCGAGTACTCGAATGCCGGTTACGCCCTTGCGGGTTTGATGGGCGAGCAAGTAACAGGCCAATCGTGGGAAGAGATGATGACCGAAGGCTTGTTCGCCCCGCTGGGCATGAAGACCGCAGGGTTCGGTCATCCTGGCGCCAAAGACGAGATCGATCAGCCGTGGGGGCGTTCGGCCGAGGGCGAACCTTCGCAGGTTGACAATGCGCCGCCGTTAGGTCCAGCCGGCACCGTGCATTGCTCCCTCGCAGACTGGGCGAAATTTGTCACGCTGCACCTGCAAGGCGCGCGGGGCCAAGGCAATCTTCTCCAGCCCGACACCTATCGCAAACTGCACACCCCCTTACCCGACAATAACAACTACGCGCTGGGCTGGGTTGCGGTCAAACGGCCGTGGGCGGACGGCGTCGCTTTGACGCACAGTGGCAGCAACACCCTATGGTACGCCACGGTCTGGATCGCACCGCAGCGCAATTTTGCCACCCTGGTGGTCACCAATCAGGGAGGCGCCGCAGCCGCCCAAGCCTGCGACGACGCTTCCGCGGCGCTTATTCGATTCCATCTTCAGGAAAAGCCATGATAACCCCAAAAATCAGTCTGGCTCGGTTGAGCTTCGTTCCGCACTTGCGCGGTAGTGCAGCCGCCCAGGCGCTTCGCCTGGCCTTGGTGATAGGGATTCTCAGCCCGGCGTGGGCCGTGGCGAAACCCAACATCGTACTGATCCTGGCCGACGATTTTGGTTACGAGTGTGTAACCGCCAACGGAGGGCAAAGCTACCAAACGCCCAACCTGGACCGGCTCGCTGCGTCCGGCATGCGGTTTGAGCATTGCTATGTACAACCGCTTTGCACTCCCACGCGCGTGGAGTTGATGACCGGACGCTACAACGTGCGGAACTACTTTCGTTTTGCACTATTGCCGCGAGATGAGATTACTTTCGCCCACCGGCTTAAAGAAGCGGGCTATGTGACGGGCGTCTGCGGCAAGTGGCAACTGGGGCGCGAGAAAGATAGCCCGCAACATTTCGGTTTTGACGAAGCCCTTCTATGGCAGCATACGCGCCGCCCGCCGCGGTACGCCAACCCGGGCCTTGAGCGCAACGGAGTTGAGCAGGACTTTACCAACGGCGAGTACGGGCCCCAGCTTATCAATGACTTCGCCCTGGATTTCATCACGCGGCACAAAGACCGGCCATTCTTTCTTTACTACCCCATGATGTTGACCCATGCTCCGTTCCAGCCAACGCCCGACAGCCCCGATTGGGACCCGCAGGCCCAGGGCGAAACGGTGAACGACCAAGTCAAGCACTTTGCCGACATGACCGCCTATATGGACAAGCTAATCGGCCGCCTCGACGCCCGACTGGCTGAGCTTGGCCTACGCGAAAACACGTTGCTCATCTTCCTGGGCGACAATGGAACTGCCCGACGCATTGTCAGCCGCTTCCAAGGCGCCGACTATGCAGGCGGTAAGGGAAGCACTACTCGCCGCGGCATGCACGTGCCCTTGATTGTGAGTTGGCCCGCCGTTATCCACCAAGGATCGGTCAACCGCGATTTGATCGGCGCCGTCGATGTGCTTCCCACGCTATGCGAAGCGGCCGGCATGGAGAAACCAGCCGATGTGGACGGGATTAGTTTCCTCCCGCAATTGCGCGGCGAGACAGGCCAGCCGCGACAGTGGCTTTACTCCTGGTACTCGCCACGTCAGCCATCGAACCTGACGCTAACAGTACGTGAATTTGCGTTCGACCACCGCTATAAGCTGTATCGCAGCGGCCGATTCTTTGATCTAGAAACCGATCCCGACGAAAAAACACCGCTCGAAGTCGCCAACCTGGAAGGCCCCGCCGCCGAGACCGCCACCAAACTCCGAGCGGCGTTGAATCGCTTCACCGGCGCTCGCCCCGCCAGGCTTGACCGCGCCTTACGTAACGCTCCTATGCCATCAGGCGGCTAATCAAAGTGTCAACTTCTTCGTGATCTTCGAATTGCTGATTTACGGCAATTCTAGTTGTTGGTGGAAACCGCCGGACGCTCCCACACGGCGGGCAGCGTCTTGGCTTCTTCACCGTAAGTTTGGGAAACGACAAACCCGCTGGCCTGCGAGGTGTAAAAGATACGGCCATTCGAGACAACAGCGCCCAGGCATTCGCGGGAATCAATCGCGGGGCCTGTTGAGACGAGCTGGCTACCGCGGGCCAAATCAATCATGTCCATATTAGCGCCGAGGATGTAGCTGCCCGACATCGTAAAGCGGCAGCAGGCGTAGTTGTGATCGACGCCGCCCACCACTTTGCCCGTCTCGCGGTCGAAAACATTGCCCCGGCCGCGAAGCGCATTGGAGAAAATGAAGCGGTCGCCGACCGTCACCACATTCAGGGCCGAGGTCACTTCATCCGATTGCCAGATCAGCGAGCCGTCTTTGGCGTTCAGACGCCAGACGTAACGGTCCTGGGTTCCTTCGCGCGCGGGGTTATACCCGCCGATGTAAATGCTTCCGTCTTTGCCGGTGAGGGTGCACTTGGCGGTCACATAGTACTTGGTGGTCAGCCAAACGACTTCACCAGTCTCGGGCTCCAGACAGGCCGTCAGACCATTGTTCTCGGCGGGTAGACCGCGGCGTTTGCGGTAGCTGGCCGAGTATCCAAAGAACGTGGAGTAGTAAAGCTTGCCGTCCAAAAGGCAAATCCCGCAGTCGTTCCCGCCGCGGCCGTACTCGGAGAAATCCTTTTGCCAGACGAGCTTGCCGGTCTCTAGATCCCAGGCCCACAACAGCGGGCGGTTGTCCTTGGGATAGTAGGGGTTGTCGTTGGAGTAGATCCACGCCATTACTTCGCGGCCATCGGGCTGAGGCTGGGGCGAGCCTTTAAAGGTAAAGGGCTTCTCGGTTCCCTGCGGAGCGTACTCGCCCGAGCCTGAAGCGTAAATCGCCAGATTGCCGTGCACGACGGGCGGGAACTGGCGGCTCCAACTAGGCGACCCTGTGAACGGCGCTTCCCACAGTAACTTGCCGGTGGCGGCGTCCAGGCAACGCATCAGCGACCGTTTGATGCCGGCCTGTGGCACAAGCAACTTCCCTTGGTAGTAAAGGGGCGACGTGAAGGAAAGGTAAACATCGGGCCAATAGCGGCGCCACAGTAGCCGCCCCGTGTCTTGCTCTACTGCAATGATTTGCCCTTCGGCGGTGTGAGTGTACATGCGACCGCCGCCGCATACCGGCAAGTGCTTGACGGTCCCTTCCAAGCGGCGAGCCCAGCGCATGCGCAGCGGCGGCTCCAACCCCTGCGAGTTGGCATTGGTTGAACCAAAGTCGCCATAGTTGGTGTACCAGTCGTACTTCGCATCGGCGTACTTGCCGGCCAGGGGACTGCGAATCGTAGCGATCTCCAGATCTTTGGTCGGAAGCGATGCGGCGCCTCCTTCGCCATAGATGTACAGGTAGCCATCTTCACACGGGACGAAGACGCGTCCATCGGCCACGGCCACACCTGCGGTAATGGGGGCGCCAAAGGCGGTGTCGAGCGTTTTCGGCTCGCCTCCGGCAAGCGGCACAACGTAAAGTTTGCCGTCCAGCCCGCCGTAGATGACGTGATCGCGCGTCAATACGGGCGGCGCGATCGAAGCCGCTGGGCACAACACCGTTGGCGGCGTGTCGTTCTTCAAGTTAGCGCTATTCTTAATGGCCAATACCTCGGGGCTATGTGGCTGGTGCGAGTGGCGGCACAGCCCTAGTCCGGCCTCGGGACGGGTGCGGTAAACGTCGCGTCCTCGGATCGCAACCGGAGCAAAGCTCAGCAACCCCGGCAGGTGAATGGCGGTCTGTGTGCCAGAAACAAAGTCGGTCTCCACCGTAGTTGATTCGCCCGCGCCAGCAAGCCGCAGAATTTCGACGCGGCCCGCGTTATCGCGACGGTGCCACTGAACGTAGACATTGCCTGCCTCGTCAGCACTTTGGCCAAAGGTGGCGGGATACTCCGAACCGTCATATGCGGGAATCACGCCCAAGGCGCGTAATTGGGGCGCGGAACCCGTATCGTCAAGGAACACCGTGCGGCCGCCCGCTGGCACAACCACTGTGTTTCCGATTAGGCAAATATCGCGCGAGCAAACAAAGTGGTCCTTCCAATTGACCCGATCTTTGCGTTCCCGCAGCCAGTCTTCGCCGCTCCAGCGGTTGCCGTGAAACTGGACCACTTCTCGAACAAAGTCCCACGTCCAAACGACTTCGCCCTCGGGAGTAACCGCGTACACCACCGCCCCTAAAGTAGCGAAGTAAACGCGGTCCTTGCTTGCAGCCGGCGCCGAGAAGATCGGCTCCCGGCAGTCGATCGTGCGCACCACGGCGCCACTTTCGCGATCGAGCACATAGTAATAGCCTGCGGTCGTGCCCACATGCAGGTACTTTCCGACCACCGCCGGCGCCGCCACGTTATTGCAGTTCCCAGGCCCGCCTTGGGTTTGCATGGTCCAGAGCACTTGGAGCGAGTCGGCGTCGATACAGGCGACTCGCCCCGAGCCGTCGATAACGTACGCCTTACCGTCGGCCACCACCGGCGCGGCGTAAACGCCGTCGGTCAGCGGCACGGCGCCAAGCAGTCCTAATCTCTCTGGCAGGACTGCGTGCGGCGCGTTGCCCGATCGCAGCGGGCCTCCTTGAAGCTGTGGCCAAGACTCGGCGGCTTGACCCGTCACCGATGCAACCCAGAGTGTGGCAAGCAGAGCAAGCGGCCTCATAACAGCTCCTGCAAGAAAGGAAAAGCGGCGCGTGCCCAGTGTATACCGGCGCATGTTGCAAGTTCAACGTTCTGGCAAAATAGACAACGGCTCGCGCAGCGCAAATTTCCCCCTCTGGCGCCGTCCAAGGGCGTTGGCGATCTTCGTTTGCCCCGCAAGGCAACAGCGCCGGGCCGTCGTTTCTCCAAGGCGTCAGGTCAATTAGGCTCGAGGCGCCGCTACCGTGTGCGCGGTGGCCTGCTGCTGGCGCCCTACTCCTTGCCTTTCACTTCTCGACAAGGAACACCTCGACGCATGCTCTGTTGACCCTGGCGCCGCTCACGGCGCTGCTTCTGGCGGTCGACCCCAATGCCGCGCAGCACAACCGTCTTACCGACGAAGAGAAACAGGCTGGATGGAAGCTGCTGTTTGATGGCCAGACGACCAACGGTTGGCGCGGCTACAAGATGGACCACATGCCGCCCGGCTGGAAGGTGATTGACGGCTCCTTGGTGCGAGTCAGCGGCGGGGCAGAAGGCAAAGGCGCGGGCGGCGGCGACGACATTATCCCGCAGGAGCAGTTCGACAATTTCGAACTCCAGCTCGAATGGAAGATCGTGGACCGGGCTGGCAACAGCGGCATTATTCTGCGCGCCTCAGAAGACGCCGTGACCTCCTGGCACACCGGGCCCGAGATGCAAATCTTTGATAACGCCGCGTATCCGGGCCGGGACGCGCGCCAGCTCGCCGGGGCGTGCTACGATCTGTACGCCCCGGAGAAATACGTGTCGCGCCCCGGTGGCGAGTGGAACGCCGTTCGCATGGTGGCCAACGGACCGCACATTGAGCATTGGCTGAACGGCGTCAAGCTATTGTCGTATGAACTAGGAAGCGACGACTGGAACGCCCGCGTAGCACAAAGCAAGTTCAAGAATATGCCTCATTTTCAGCAGCCGCCCACCAAAGGGCACATCTGCCTGCAGGACCATACGGCCCGCATCGAGTACCGCAACATCAAGATCCGCCCTTTGCCCCCGCAGCCGTAAAGAAAGTTTGCCGCGGCGCGATGCGTCTTGCGCTCCCTGGCGCCTGCCGGTAAGCGCAACAAAAAAAACCGCCGCGGACCCAGACCGCGGCGGTTTGCCGATCCATCGCTTGTCGCCAAGCGAGTCATCACGGAGCGACGTTAATACCCAACTTCGACTCTTCTTCCTCTTGGATGATGATTCGCGGTGTGACCATCATCATCAGACTTTGCGTGGTCCGGCCGATGCCCACGTTCTTGAACAAGCGGCTCACATAGGGCACCTTGCTCAAGAGCGGTAACCCGCGTTCGTTGCGGCCTTCTTGCAGCCGCTTGATGCCGCCTAGGAGCACGGTGCCGCCGTCGGGCACACTTACTGTCGTGGTGACCGTGGTGAAGGCGAAGGTCGGCAATTGGACCGTGGTGCCTTCCTCGATGACCACGATATCTTGATCGTCGGTATCAGGATCGTCGTCCTGGTTCCCCTTGATGGTTCGCTTCTTGCCGTTGAAGGTGAACTCCTCCACGTTGCCGATCTGGCTGAAGAAGGGCACCAGCGTGAGCCGTACGAACCGGCGATCGTTTGAAACCACCGCCTGCACCGAAAGTGACGTGCCTTCGCTGAGCACCACAATCACGGGGGCGTGAGCCGCCGCAAAGTCACCCACCACGGGGATGATGCTCGTCACGAAGGGCCGCTGCGTGGTGTCCGACACGAACGCCTGCTGGCCGTTGAACAAGGTCACCTTCGGCGCCTGCAGCACGTTGGTGCGGCTGTCGCCCTGGGCGGCTTGCAGGAGGAAGAACACCTCGATGTCGCTCAGGATCGCGAAGCCAAAGTTCGCGGCTGTAGCCGGGTCGAACCCGCCGAACTGCGGCACGGTCGACGCGAAGCTGCCTTGGGTGAACGACAGGTCTCCGTCGGTCGTGATTTGACCGGTCGGATCAAGGCCCACCACCACGCTCGGGCTGCCATCGTCGGGGATGTTACCCGTACGGGCGGAGTTCGAATTGTCGTCGATGTCAAAGTCGAAGTCGATGCCGATCCGTTCGAAGAAGTTGTCGTTAATGGTGATGAACCGCACTTCGATCGTCACCTGGAGATCTTGCAGACGTCGCAATTGCTCCAAGAGGTCGGCAATCTGTTCGTGGATTTCCTGAGTCTGGCTGATCACCAGCGAGAGGTTGCCTTGGTAAGGCGACACGGCGCCGGGGCCACCCACTTCGTCCCAGCTTTCGGGAGCGATGGTCGAAGTGATCAGTTCGATGAGCGAGTCAAAGTCGGCCGCCACGCCGCCGCCTAAACCGCCGGGACCAAAGCCCAGAGGCTGCTGCGCCCGGGCGCCGCTCGCCATCGACGGGATCGTGCCATTCGGCCCCATCTGGGCTAGCGCCAACGGGCTGATCGTGGACGGCTGGAGTTCGTTCTGCGCCATTACCGTCAGCGGCACCGTGCCCGATCCGCCAAATTGCTGACCGTAGGGCATGGAGGCTTGAGCGGCGCGAATGGCGCCGGGCAGACCCATGTTGTAACTCGGCACAAAGTTAGGAATGGGGATCACCAGGTCGCCCACGTTGTACACCTTGGTCACCACGTCGGAGCGACGCACGGTCTCGCTGGTGATCTCCAGCACCTCGTTGCGGATCACATAGCTCAGATGGAGCGGCTCGAGGATCAGGTTCAAGGCCGACCGCAGCGACACCGGCTCGCGGAGCGAAATGGTGATCGGCATGTCGCTGGTTACGCCCTCGGCATTCAACCCTTGCTCGTTGAGGTGGAAGTTCACACCCACCGCAGCGCTCAAGATGTCCATCACTTCCGAGAGCGGTTGGTTCTCAAACCGAACGTCGACCGGCTCTTTGAGCACTTCCTGGATTCGCATTTCCGCCGGGCTGAGGCGACGGCCTTGCTCTTTCAGCCACTGGCGGCGCGTCTTGGTTAGTTGGTTCCAATCGGTCGCGTCGCCGAACTGGTAAGGATACCGGTCGTCGAACGGGGTCGACGATTTTTCCACCGAACTCAAGGCGGCGTCAAACATCTGCGCCTTCTCGTTCCGCATGGCCATCTTGGATTCGTAGGCCTTCACAAAGCGGGCCTTCCAGATCATGGCCGTGACCACTTCCTCGT
>CAYWIS010000048.1:0-20161 GCA_964458385.1 uncultured Pirellulaceae bacterium | reverse complement strand
TCTCGCGGGCCTGGTTGGCGATCACTTCGGCTTCGGCCCAGCGTTCCTGGTCCATCAGCTTGTTGAATTCTTCCACCAGCTCGGCCAGCCGCTCTTGCGAAGCCAACCGCATGGCCCGCTCGCGGTCGATCTTGGCCAGTTTGGCTTTGTTCTCAGCCTTTAGCTCAATGTCGGCTCGGTTGGCGTCAATGTACTTCTCCATCTTGTCGATGGTGCGGTCGGCGATGACCAGCAGTTGCTTGCGGGAGCGCGGGCTCAACTCAGAGTTGACAATCCGCTCACGCATCTTCTTCATCCGCTCCAGGCCGTTGAGCGGGTCGACGTTCATCATGGCCTCGGCTTCCCGCGTTTCAACGTTCAGCTCGCGCGACATCCGCTGGAACGCTACCTGGTCTTCGGCCGTGTCCTGATCGAACGGCGTCGGCTCGTTGACGGCGGGCGCCGGCTGCGGGGGAGCCGCGCGGAGCAGACCCAAGTGATCCTGCAACCGCTGCCGAGTGACGGGATCAAGCGTCGCTTCGTGCTTCCAGGCCTCGTGGAAATATTTCAGGGCTTGCTCCCGCTCTTGCCGCTGAAGAGCGTTCAAACCGGCTTCATACAACTCCAGGCCGGGGCTGCGTGGACGGGGGCCGGCCGCAGGACCAGCCAGGTCGGGGCCACCGCCGGGCGCTTGGTTGGCGGCCGGCATGTTGCGGGTGGTATCGTTCTCCCGCACGTACATGCTCGGCTGCACCGGATAGCCGGGCGGCGTGGCCGTGTTCTCAACCGTAAACGATCCCGCAGGGACAACCGCAGTCCCACGGCGGTTCATCTCGCGTTCGATTTCCAGCAACAAAGCCCACGGGGGCGTTTCGCCTGCGGCGAACGCCGTATTGGGAACCTGCAAATCGCGAGCTTGCGAAGCCAAGCGGTGAGCGGTCACCAGGTCGCCGCGATCCATCGCCGCCCGAGCTTGCGCCACAAGGCCCAATGCCGCCGCCTTCGCGTTGCCTTGCGGAGCGGCGTTGGATTGATTGTTCTCTTGATTGGGAGCGGGCAAACGCCGTATCGCTCCATTGAAGTCGCCGACGCGAGGTTCA
This sequence comes from uncultured Pirellulaceae bacterium, assembly GCA_964458385.1. Taxonomy (GTDB): domain Bacteria; phylum Planctomycetota; class Planctomycetia; order Pirellulales; family Pirellulaceae; genus JAHWKS01. The sequence goes on along the minus strand of CAYWIS010000048.1, from coordinate 19,082 downwards.
GCCGCACCCGCCGCGGCGCCGCCTTTGGGCCCCAAGAGCGAGTTTTGTTCGGGCTGAATCGCATAAGGATTGGTGATCGGCTGCTCCACAAACGGCGACTTGGGGGGCGCCAACGGTTGCGAACGCAACAACGCGGGGAGCGAAGACTGATCCGCCGCGGCAGCCTGATCGGGCGTAAGCGCCGGCATGGCTGGGGCTTCTGGTGCGGCGTTCAGCTCCTCCACCGAGACGCCCGCCTGGCGAAGCGCGTCCGCCAAATGCTGCGGCGAGTACTCGTTGGGCGGGAACTCGGCCCCGGTGGCCTTGGCCTTCCGATACCAGTGGAGCGCCGCAACCGTATCGCCTTGTGCAATGGCGGCTCGGCCTTTCTCCAGGTAGGTTCGGGCCTGGTCGCGTTCGGTGTTGGTCAGGCGGTCAAACGCCTGCTCGCGGCGCTGGGCCGCAAACGGGTCGACGGGCCGCGGCTCTTGTCGAGCCGTGCGCACGGCCGGCAACAATCCGCCCATTCCCGATTGCCCCATGGCCCACGCGGCGGCGGCTGTCGGCCAGACAGGCGCTTCCGCCCGAGCGGGCGAAGCGGACAAGGTCACGCTCAGCGCGGCCAAGCCGGCGAGCCAGGGTGCGGTCGCTTTCAACGCGCTTCTCCTTCTTCGAGACGCACGAATTCCAAGGGGGATAACCATAGGGGGCCGCCTCCGGCTACGTCCCGAGGGGAAACCGTTGCGTCGACGCGTCATCTGCAGCGTTGCCGCCGCAAAGCCCCGAAACGCGTCCGACACTGCCCCTGCGAGCCATCGCCGTGTTCGATGGTCGACATTTCCAGACAAGACTTTAAATCAGGGCGGGTAAATACCGCCAACGGCCTCTTGGGGTCAAGGCCGTATGTCCAAGTATCGGTTACACGGGAAGTACGCGTTAGGAAAAATAGGCAGTAAACAAGGAAGTTTGCCGGTAAACCGAGGTTTGCTGGTTGGGCTGGTCAATCCGTCGCGCTGGAGCCGACTCAAGATTCGTACTCCACGCTCCTGGGGGCTTTTTTGTAAGAAAAACCGCCAAAAGATCCGTTGGCACTTGTCCTTGACCGTGGTCGGCAATCTCCGTAAAGTCCGCCGGGCGCTTGTCGTCTGGCTGCGGCAAACGGCAGCCCACACAAGCGTTTTTTCCTGATGCCTTTTCTCTTATGCACTTGCAATTGGCGGAGGACACCTTTTCTATGTCGCGGCCAGCTACCGTTTCTCAAGGCGGGATTGTCGGCGCATCGCCGACCGCAAGAATTTTCCGCAGCGTTCGCGGCGCTGAACTGTCGCCTGTTTTGTGGCTGGCGATGCCGATCGCGATTCTTCTTTCCCCCTATCTGACGAAGAACTTCACCCCTGACTTCTTCCACAACTATATGAATGGCGAGCAGGGGGTAATTGAAAACCTGACCGTGGTCCTGCTGGTGGCGGCGATTGGCTACGGCATAGCCGCCTGGCGACGAGCTGCGGTCTATCCGGCCGCTTGGTTCAAAACCTGGATCGCCCTGTTTGTGTTGGGGTGCATTTATTACGCCGGCGAGGAGATCAGTTGGGGCCAGCATTATTTACATTGGTCCACGCCCAGCTACTGGCAAGCAATCAACGACCAGAACGAGACGAACCTCCATAACACGGGGCTGATCTTCGACCAAATTCCCCGTAACCTACTCACGCTTGCAGCCCTGGTAGGCGGCGTAATCGCTCCGGCGTTTGTGCGTCCGCGGCGCAACTGGCGGCCCGATCAAATCCAAGATTGGTTGTGGCCAACCTACGTTTGCATCCCGTCTGCATTTCTCGCGGTGGTGATTCAATTGCCCGCCAAAGCGTTTAAGGCCGCCGGTACCGATCTTCCCGACGCCTTCAACATTGTGGAAGGCGAATTGAAAGAGTGCCTGCTCGCCGCCTTCTTGTTAACCTACATTGCGTCCGTCGCCGTCCGTGCAAAGAAGCACGCCAGGTAGAAGGCAGAAGTCTCAGGCAATAAAACAGCAAAGCGGCGATGAATTTCCGCCTTCCTCACGGAAGCGCGGAGGTTCATCGCCGCTTTTGGTTTCTTGCGTCTTGGGTTCTTATTTATCCGCCTGAGTAAGCGCCGTGCCGGTGGGATCGCCCCAAGCATTCAATTCGGTCAAACGCCACTTGGCCGCCAGGTACGCATCGGCGGCGTTGCGCACTTCGGGCGGCAATTGCTTAAGAATCGGCTCGTGATTGGCAGTCGGGGGACCGTACAATACACGAGCCAGCCAATCACTGGGAATGCGCGGTTCCGTCAGCGAAATCAGCGCGCCGAACTGATGCGCCACCGAAGGAAGCGAACGCCGCTTGATGGCTTCGTTATGTCGCGCCGCCGCCGACCGCAAGAGCAGATCCGAGCGAGCAAACTGCTGCGCTGCGGCCTTGGCCTGCACGTCCCCCTCCAAATACAAGGCGACCAGGAAATCGCCGCCGCCCACACGATCGGGCTCGCTGAACGACGAGGTCAGCCCCTGCGCCACGCACCACGCCTCGCAGTGCACGTGGACGATATCGCCGCGCCATGTGGCTGGCACGCGGAACACGGCGACAAACTCCTGGGCTCCTTCCAACGATGTTTGTGACGACGGCTTCAACTTGAAGTACACGCCCGAACCGCGGCGAATCGGACCGCTAGCCGCCACCAACTCCAAGGGAGGCAGTTTTTCGTACTTGGTAATCAGGCCGCTCTTGCTATCTACGCCGGCCTTGGCCGTGCCGCTAGCGATGTTCTCATAGGCTCCCGAAAGCGACAGCCCCAGCGTCTTGCACTGTTCGTCTTTCTTCTCAATCAGCACGTTTCCTACCACATCGGCCGCCAACGTGGTCTTGGGCAGGTAGTTTTCCACCTGCATGGTGCGCTGGCGACTCTCGATGGTAAACACATGCTGCAACCGTGAGTCGTTGTCGCCCGGCGCAATTAAGCTGGAAATCAGGAACCGAGCTTCAACCAGTTTTTCACCGGGATTGGCCTGGGCGAACTCCAACGGGGTCACATCGGCGCAGCTCACCACCGAATCGGTATCGAACTTGACGCGCGGCGGGCCGCCGAAAACCGCCGCTGGCAGCAGCACCGCCAAGGCGAACGAGGGAACGAACCAAACACGCGACATAACCTTCAACTCCTTCCGTCCGAGGAAAGCGCACCGTGAGCGCCCCGCCTGCCAATCTTGGGCGCCCCGCGCGAGATAACCATTGCGAACTTACGTTCGCCTTCCCTGGCGGCCCCACGGAGAACAAGAATTGCCCCGAATGCTCCGTCGTGGAGAATTGCATCTTTGTGCAATTTCGTCGCCGGGCCTGCTTCCCGGCGGAGTAATCATAAAGGCCAGATCGCGCGGGTCAAGCGTCTCGTAACGCTCTCGGTCAAGAATTATTTCTTCCGCTTTCCATCCGCCGCGATGAGCAAAACCGCGGCGATAAACTAGCCTGGCCCGCCTGGCGAAAATAGAACGACGGGGCAAACCTAGAGGGCGTATTCCCATGCCGACCTCAAGCGCGAGAAGCGCGCCGTACGCCTTACCGAATCAGTTTGGGCAGCTCGGTCACAAGAGTCCAAGTTCCCAAGCAGGCCATCGCCACCGCCACCAGAGCGCCGGCGAACGTCATCCACCAAGGGTGCTTGTAGTCGTGGACAATCGTGGTGCAGTGTGCGGCGATCAACAAAATGGCAAGTGAGATCGGCAGAACCAACCCGTTCAATGCTCCGGCCAAGATCAACAACGCAACGGGCCGGCCAACCCAGACAAAGATCACCGTCGAAGTGGCGATGAAACCAATAATGATCCCTCGGTAGTAGTTATCCAACGCACGGTGGAACGTGCGCAGAAACGACACCGACGTGTACGCCGAACCCGCCACCGAGGTAATCGCGGCCGCCCACATCACCATGCCGAATAGCTTGTAACCGATGGGCCCCGCCGCCAGTTGAAAAACAGAAGCGGGCGGGTTCTTAGGGTCCAGTTCCGCCCCTTGCGCCACCACGCCTAAAGCCGCCAGAAACAACACCCCGCGCATGACGGCCGTCACCAGAATCCCCGAGACGGAGCTGCGCGTCACTTGCGGAAGCGATTCCTTCCCCTTGATCCCACCGTCCAGCAATCGATGTGCGCCGGCAAAGGTGATGTACCCACCCACCGTTCCTCCCACGAGAGTCACAATCGACAGAAGAAATGCGTCGCGCTGGCCTTCGGGCGGCGCCGGCGCCAACGTACGCAGCAGCGCTTCATCGACGGGCGGCCGTGCGGTCACGGCCACGTAGAGTGTCAAACCGACCATCATCAAACCGAGCGATTGTGTCACGCGGTCCATCGCCCGCCCCGCTTCCTTCCATAGAAAAATCCCGATCGCGATTGCCGCACTAAGAACAGCGCCTACTTCCACCGAGAACCCCAAGAGCACGTTCACCCCCAGCCCCGCCCCGGCAATGTTGCCAATGTTAAACGCCAGGCCTCCAAGCACAATGAACGCCGCGAGCATATATCCCAGGCCCGGCAAGACCGCATTGGCAATGTCTTGAGCGCGCTGTTCGGCAATAGCGATCACTCGCCATACGTTCATTTGCGCCCCAATGTCGAGCAGCACCGACATCAGGATCACAAATCCAAAACTGGCGCCAAACTGCGCCGTAAAGACGGAAGTTTGCGTAAGAAACCCCGGACCAATGGCCGAAGTGGCCATCAGGAACGCCGCCCCCAGTAACAGCCCCCAACGATGTCTTGGCTTCCTAAAAAACGACATACTCAGAGCTGCAAGGCGTGTACGGCAATACCGGCGTCTTCCAATCTTTGGCGAATCCGCCGCGCCAGGGCGACCGCGTGGGGGCTGTCGCTATGGATGCAAACGGTCTCGGCGCGGAGCGTCACTTCGGTTCCTTGTCGAGAAATAACGCGCCCCCGCTGGACCATTGTCACGACCCGCTCGGCCGCCTGCTCGGCATCGGAAACTAAAGCGTCAGGATGCGAACGAGGCGTCAACGAGCCATCGGCCTCGTAATTGCGGTCGGCGAAAACTTCGCTTGCGGTAGGCAAGCCGCAGGCCTCGCCAGCGCGGATCAACTCGCTTCCGGCCAACCCTACCAGCACCAACTTTGGATTGAAGCAGGAGACCGCATTGGCAATGGCGCGGGCAAGCGCGCCATCGCGGGCCGCCATGTTATACAACGCACCGTGCGGTTTAACATGCCGCAGCATGCTCCCCGCGGCGCGGACAAACGCGTCAAGGGCCCCAATTTGATAAAGCGTCAGATCGTAAGCCTCCTGCGGTGTGATTTCCACGACGCGTCGCCCAAACCCAAGCAAGTCGGGAAGGCCAGGGTGCGCTCCCACAGCAACACCTTTCTCAAGGGCAAGCTGTACCGTACGGCGCATCGTCGCAGGGTCGCCTGCGTGGAAGCCGCACGCCACGTTCGCTGAGGTGACAACGTCCAATAGGGCCGCGTCGTCGCCCAGTCGATACACACCGAATCCCTCGCCTAGATCACCGTTGAGGTCAATCGTCAGACTCATCGAGAAGCTCCTGGTGGAACTCTTGTACTCAACGCAGACATGCCTTTGCCGTTTGGAAAAATATTCCAAGCGGTTATCTCGGCCCAATGCGGTTACCTTTCGTTTGTCAAGGCGGCGCTCGCTGCCGCTCCTGCCGTTGGCCGCCAGTGCTTACTTTCTTAACACGCGTATCCTAACCATTCCCTTCTTCGTGCAAGGCGATCCAATGGCGGATTTTTTGAATGTCCGCTTCACGGGCGACAATCAGGGCTTGAGCTTCTTCGGGAGTAATCGGCTGGAAACGTAATGTGGCGCCGGGCTGTGCCTGTGCTACCACTGGAAGATCAACAGTGACTACATGCGCCACCTTCGGATAACCACCGGTCGTAGCGCAGTCGGCCATAAGCACGATCAGTTGTCCATCGGGAGGCGCCTGGATTGTACCGGGACAAACTGCCTCAGAAAGCAACTCACGGCGGACCCGAAAGGCAAGTTTCGGCCCTGCCAGCCGATAACCCATGCGATCCGATTTTGGCGTCACCGTGAACTCGGCGGAAAACAATTGCTCACGGCTTTCGGCCGCGAGCCACGCGAATTCACTCCCTGGAATGACGCGCACAACCGGGTTAGCAGCGTAATTCGCTAAGTCCGGCCCGGCGAACCAACGCGGCGCACGAATAGGTGACGCGGGGTCATCCGCTAACAGCCGATTCCGCCGCTTTGCCGACGTTTCGCTTATGGGGCCTGCCATCAATGTATCTCCCGCCTGAAGCGGCCGCCCCTGATAACCGCCAACGCGAGCCCGCAAATACGTGCTACGACTGCCCATTACCAGCGGAACATCCACACCGCCCGCCAACGCCAAGTAGGCTCGGCATCCCGAAACGGGCTTTCCGAACGCGAGCGTACTACCGGCGCGCACCACGACGGGTCGCCAGGTGGGAACAGCCATACCGTCGACGGTAGCCGATAAGTCAGCCCCGCACAAAGCGATAAGTGCGTCTTCCTTAAACTCCAATTCGGGGCCTACCAGCGTCATCTCGATCGCCGCGGCGTTTTCGTCATTTCCAACGAGCAAGTTCGCAACCCGGAGCGCCAGGCGGTCCATCGCCCCGGCGACAATCACGCCGTACTGCTGGCGTCCCCAGCGCCCTAAATCTTGTACGGTGGTGAGCAGCCCCGGGCGGAGTACGCGCAGCGTCATCGAGCTTGCTCCCGGAGTGCGTGATACTCCTGCTTATCAATCGGGCTGAATCGTACCCGGTCGCCGGCGCGCAGTAGACTTGGTGGGTCTTCCCATGGCCGAAATAGCGCCACAGGCGTACGCCCGATCAACTGCCAGCCTCCTGGCGTTTCGATCGGATAGATGCCGGTTTGTTTGCCCGCAATACCTACCGAACCGGCGGGGATCGTCAGTCGCGGTGTATCGCGGCGCGGCGCAGCAATGCGTTCGGGCATCCCACCCAAGTACGGAAAACCGGGGGCAAAGCCAAGCATGTACACCAGGTATTCGGCAGAAGAATGAATTTGGATCACCTCCTCGGGCGTCAGACCGGTGTACTCGGCCACAAAAGAGAGATCCTCGCCAAATTCACCGCCGTAACAAACCGGAATCTCCACCGTGCGCGGCGTGGGAAGCTCCACTTCCTCCACGGATCGCAACAATGGCTCAATTCGCGCACGCACTTCCGCCAGCGAAATTTTCCTTGGATCAAAATATACGGCGACTGTGGTGTAAGCCGGCGCTTGTTCGATCCAACCGGGAAAGCGCCGCTCGTCCAAACAGCGCACAAGGGCCTGTACCCGTTGGAACACCGCTTGATCCATTCGGTCGCCTAGACGCACCACAACCGCCCGATCGCCTAAAGGATCGATTCGTGGTGCAAAGAGCTTGGTCATGGGCCTCCTCAGCCAAGGTCAAAAGAATCACGTCGAGCGGACAAACAACGCCTTACGAATGCACAGTACAAAAATGCGGAAAAAACTCCAACCGATGCCTGCAACAACGAGTGTGGCCGGCGCCAGGCCGCCACGGTTGTAGCATCTCTAAGCGCCGACTATCCAATCGCCCGCAGCCTGCGGCTCGACAAACTTAGTGCAAACCCGCCCATCTCGTTAACCCCCTTCCAGAAAGCCAACGGGCAACGACTGCTACTTGCAAAACGTCAAGCGCCGAGGCCGCGTCGGCCAATCGCCGCCCCTATCATTGACGGCAGGGGGCGATTTATCATGGCTTGTTGGAGTTCGCCAAGGAGTGCGCCGTGTTTGTCGACACCCCACACCGCCGAACCGGTCGCAACAACGACGGGCCTAACCGCCCACGCTCCAACGATTCCGCCGAAAACTCCCCAAGGCGCATCATGTCTCTGCTTCGCACTTTCTCGCTGGGGTTCGCGTTCCTAGGTCTGCTGGCCGCTACGCCCCTGGCGGCCGACGAGCCGCTGTTTCCCTTTGTCGTGGCCTACGAACAGCCGGCGAATGCCTCAAATATCGCCTCGTGGCTCCCCAAGCCGGCAGGCGGGCAGGGCTTCATTCGCGTGGCGAACGACCAGTTCGTGAACGATGCTGGACCGATCCGGTTCTTGGGCACGAACTTATGCTTTGACGCTTGCTTTCCTACCCAGGAACAAGCGGATCGCTTGGCGCGGCGTTTGGCCAGCTTCGGAGTCAACGTGGTGCGAATGCATCACATGGACAGCCACTCCATCTGGGGCAATAGCCCCGACCGTTTAACCTTGGATCCGAATCAATTGGAGCGGCTGGATTACCTTATCTGGCGCCTCAAGGAAGAAGGGATCTATACGAATCTCAACCTGCACGTCTCGCGGAAGTTTGGTCCGAAAGAAGGATTTCCACACCCAGAACAACGACCTAGCTACGATAAGGGCCTGGACAACTTCGAGCCGCGAATGATCGAGCTGCAAAAAAAGTACGCCCGCGACCTACTGACCCACGTTAACCCCTACACGCGCACCCCTTACACCCAAGAGCCCGCGATCGCCTTTGTCGAGATAAACAACGAAAACGCGTTGTTTCATGAATGGGCCAGCGGCAGTCTCGACGGACTGCCTGACCCGTATGCGACCACATTTCGTGAAAAATGGAACACTTGGCTGCGTAAGAAATACGGTACGACCGCCAAACTGCGCGAAGCCTGGCGCCAGGGAGAACAACCTCTGGGTGAAGAACTTCTGACCAATGGCGATTTCTCCCAACCGCTGGAAGGTTCGTGGAGTCTGGAGCGTGACAGCAACGACCACGCCGCCTGGTCCGTCGTGTCGGAACCGAGGGGAAAACGCGTTCTTCGGGTCGAAGTGCGACGTCCCGGCAGCGTGTCGTGGCGGCCCCAATTTGCGCATGCGGGATTCAAACTGAAGCAGGGGCAAGCCTATACCTTAACGTTCACCATTCGGAGCGATCAGCCGCGCAATCTCTTTGTCAATTGCATGATGGCTCACGATCCGTGGCAAAATCTCGGCCTGGGCGCCAAAGTATCAGCAGGCGTCCAACCTCGTCGCGAACGCCTTATTTTTGTCGCCCAGCGCGACGACGCCAACGCCCGCATCACGTGGACCAACCTGGAGCCGGGCGTGTACGAGCTGGCCGAAGTATCGCTGCGGCCTGGCGGGGTGACTGGCCTGAGCGACGACGAGCGGCTCGAGGACAACTCGGTGGCCGTTGTTTCTCACGGCCGTCGCGATCGTACAGCCAGAGCGCAACACGACTTTATCGACTTTCTCTGGGAAACCGAGCGAGACTACTGGCAAGGCATGTACCGTTTTCTGAAGGACGAACTGGGCGTCCAGGCGCCAATTTCCGGTACGCAGTTGAATTGGAGCCCTGTTCATATCCAGGCCAGCTTGGACTATATCGATGCGCACTCCTACTGGCAGCATCCTCACTTTCCCGGTCAGCCCTGGGACTCACAGAATTGGTACGTGCGAAACACCGCCCTGGTCAACCATCCCGGTGGAACGCTGGCGGATCTGGCAGGGAAGCACGTCGCGGGACAACCGTTCACGGTCAGCGAGTACAACCACCCCACGCCCAATGACTATGCCGCGGAAGGTTTGCCAATGCTTGCGGCTATGGCCGGATTCCAGGGTTGGGACGGCATCTATAGTTTCGCTTGGTCGCACGACGACAACTTTGAGCCAGAACGGATCCACAGCTACTTTGACATTGAAGCCGAACCGACGCGTCTGGTCCATCATCCCGCTTGCGCTGCTCTCTTCTTACGTGGCGACGTACCGCGTGCCCAAGCAACAACGCTTGCTCCATTGTCGGCTGAAAAGGAACGCGACATTCTGCACACTACGGGGTCGGCCTGGGCGTTAACTCCCCAACAACTCGGCGCTCCCGATAAGTTGCCGCTGCTGCACGGCCTGGCGCTCGACCTGCGCGGTGGCGATCAGCCGCGTCTCCCGTTTCCAGAGGTTCCGGCTGATCAGAAGATCTTCGTTTCGGACAATCGCGTGCTGCGTTGGGATACAACGCGCGAAGGAAAGGGCTACTTCCTTGCCGACACGCCTCGCACCAAACTCTTCACCGGGTTCGTCGCGGGACGCACGTTCGACTTAGGCCAGGTGCGTCTTGCCATCGGCAAGACCCAGCTAGATTGGGCCACCGTTTCGCTCACGTGTCTTGACGGCGCTGGGTTTGATCAGACGGGCCGCATCCTTGTGGCGGCGACCGGACGAAGGCAGAACACCGACTGGAAGCTGGAAGACTTGGGAGACAATCGCGTTACGCTCCGCAACCGATGGGGACGCGGACCGGTGCTGTGCGAAGGCGTGCCGCTGCGCATCACGCTGCCGGTCGACGCCAACCGCGTCGAATGCCACGCTTTGGACGAAGCCGGCAACCGGGCCGCCCGCGTGCCTGTGTCCTCCACCAAGGGACAAACGCAAATCGTGCTCGACCCGCAATACAAAACGCTGTGGTACGAAGTGGTGGTCAAATAATCCCACCTTGCCTCACAACGATAGCGCCGCACACCACTCTGCAAGGGAAGTTAGATCCAGCAACGTGCGGCCCACCGTGGCGAGAAGCCCCCCGTTACACCCCTTCGTCCCGGCGCATCCACCCCAATTAGCACAATCCGTATCTTGCCCGGCGCGAACCTTGTCCAATAGCCTTGCGTTCTAGTAAAAGTAGACGCTATATTTCGAGTGTTGGAAAATGAAATGCGGGTGTAGCTCAGTTGGCAGAGCACTAGCTTCCCAAGCTGGCTGTCGTGGGTTCGAATCCCATCACCCGCTCTTATCTAATAGCCGTGGTCGGCAAATGACCACGGCTGTTTTCTTAGGTCGTGTTATCCAGATAAAGCCTGGATCGGCACTTTCTTCTTGTAAACTGGCATCTCTTGCCAGCCCAACAGATTCGTTGAAACCAAGAGACATTATCTTGGAATAGGCTGCCTGCTACTCGTTGGCCGTTGTAGACCCGCCCCTCTCGGTCGGATTGCCTACACGCCAGGACTGACGATGCCGGTTAGCGGTTGAGATGGAATAACGCTTTGCTCTAGTTTCTGGCGGAACCGCACGTGTCGGCGACGGGTTACCTCGACCAAAGGCCGCCACACCGCCGCCGTGAGTCGATGTTGAATGAGCAGGCGCCAAAAGCGATTGGAGCGTTTGTAGAGATACGACATCGCCAGGTAGGGCGGAACAGCCCTTGGGTCGCGTGGCCGCCGGCGCCAAATCGAGCGGTGAGAAAACAAGCGACGGTAGCACCAGGCGTAGCCGTCTTCAAGTTGCTCAGGCGTCATTCGCCGCGGACGAAACACCACATGGGCCGTATCGTATAAGCTCCAGTCCTTGTGAAGCAATCGCCCTTCGCTCTCCATTTGGCGGAAAAGCGGCGTTCCGGGGTAGGGCGTCAGAATATGGAATGTCGCGCACTCCAGGCGGTTTTCCTCAATCCACGCGACCGTTTGTTCAAACACGTCGGGCGAGTCGTGGTCGAAGCCCAGAACGAAACTCCCGTTTACTTGGATCCCGTAGTCGTGCAGTATTTGCACCCGCCGCGCGTAGTCCTTGGCGCGCGGACTTTTCTTTCCCGCCTCGGCAATATTGGCATCGTTTAAAGATTCGAACCCCACAAAGACGCCCGTGCAGCCAGCCAGGGCCATCTCGCGAATCAGTGTTGGGTCATCGGTTACATCAATCGATACCGCAGCGCTCCAAATTTTCTCTAAAGGGCGAAGCGCCCGACACAATCGCCGCAGATACTCCGGTTTAGAGCCGAGATTGTTGTCTACAAACACGGCGTAGGGCTGGTTGTCCTCCTGGAACTCGCTCACGATTTGCTCCACGTCGCGCACCAGGTACGGCATGTGCAACCCTGCGGTTGCGAGGTAGCAAAAGCCGCAGCGATTGTGGCAGCCGCGGGTGGCGATCAGACTGGTCGTGGTCAAGAAACTATCGCGGGGCAACAAATCTCGGCGGGGCGGAGGATCGTTGCGGTACGGCCGCCGGTAGCTTCCGTAATAGCGCGGTTGCAGGCGGTCTTGCTCCACATCTTGCAGAATCTGCGGCCAGATCTGCACACCCTCGCCGATAGCCAAAGCATCGGCATGCGGGGCGGCTTCGTCGGGGCAAGAGAGAACATGCAGGCCGCCCAGGACGATCTTCGCACCGCGCTCGCGATACCAGCGCGCCAGCTCATAAGCCCGTTTCGCAAAGGTGAGATGTACCGTGATTCCCACAACCTGAGGAAAGGGACGCCACGGCGGCAATCCATGAAGCAGATTCTCATCCCAGTACCGCACGCGCCAGTTCGGCGGCGTGGCGGCAGCCACACTGGTCAAGGCCAAACTCGGCGTGAGTACATGTTTGCCAAAACTCGCATGGGGATCCTTGGGATAAAAGGGGTTGATCAATAGCGCGTACCGCGGCTGAGGCGGCTCTGGCTTCGCCAGATCGTCGAACTCGGGCGCGATGCGCATCTGCCTTGGTATCCACCTGAAGTTGCTCACGCCTTCTATCCTTTCCAAGAGGTAACCTCGGGACCGATTCATACGCCACGTCAAAATACTCGTGAAAGGTGTCACTTCGATTCCGTTTTGCCTCGCCCCATCGGCGCGTCCCTTGGAGACCTGTGGGCGAAACACGTTCGGCTCCAAGGACTCTCACGATCCTTGCTAGAAGGAGACTTCGCCCCATGAAGAAAAGGGCCTTCATGGCCGTCGTAGTCATCTGCGGCTCTTTGCACATCGTGCGTGTATAAACCATCACTGCCTTTTCAAAGACGCCATCCGTGTTGGAGTTGCATTCACGCTGAGTTCCTCGTGCCCCCCAAGCTTTGCAATGCAAAGCAAACAAACAAAAAAAGAGACGCAGCGCCGCCGCCGACTATGTGGGGAGCCAGCCCGTCCCGGTACGCTTGGCGGATTCTCGCGATTGTTCAGCAGTGGCGGCTTTTCGATTCTCCAAGACAATCTGTTCAAGCAAGTTGATGTACTCTAGGAAACGTCGACGGCCTTCGGCAGTCAAACGCACCAGTGTCTGCGGACGTTTGCCGCGCTGGCCCTTCAGAATCTCCACTAGCCCCGCTTCTTCAAGAACCTGGAGGTGTCGGTTAAGGTTGCCATCCGTCAGGCTGCACAGTTCCTTGACTTCGGAAAACAGAAGCCCCTCTGGGTTCGCAACCAGCGAGCTGAGAATCCCTAGTCGCGCCTTTTCGTGCAGGGCGCGATCCAACCCCTCAAAGGCGAATTGCCCCGAGACGGTTTCCCGTTGTTCAGGGCGTTTCATGGCATCGCTCCAGCGTCCAGTACAAAATGACGGCGGTCAGTCCCTGGCCCGCTCCAAACGTTCCCGCCATCAGCCACGGCGACAACGCGAAATCTCCTTGCCCCACCGCCAGACAAAGGCCGCCCGCGAGAAGATAAAACACCCCGACCCAAAACACAGCCCGCGGGAGTAAACGGTGCGAAGCAAAGACACCCAGGCTAAAGAGCAAGGCCCATAGGCCCGGCAGCGTCCAACAACATTCGGGAGCCGTAAGGGCAAGAACCGTAGTCAACACGGCGCCGGCCACAATGCAAGGTAAGAACTGCTCCACCGCCAGCCGCGTGAGACGCGTCATGCGCGGTGAACCGGTGCGGCGGCAGCACCACACCAACTCCGCGCCCACAATAGCCAGGTTGATGGCCGCAGCGGCCAACCACAATGTCAGGTATTCCGAGAGTTGCAGTTGCGGACGGGGAATGTAAATCGCCTGCACCACCGCCGCCGCAACGCCGATTCCTCCTGAGAACGCTACCGTCAGCGAGCGATAACCGCGAAAGGTCTCTGCATCGGCAATCCGCGCCTGAATCTCCGTGATCTGGGTCAAAGCTTCATCCAGATGCATTGCAGCCCCCTCCGATCAGGCATAGGCGTGGCGCCAGACGACGCTCCACAACTCACTTTGCAACACAAAGTATTTCCCCGTTGATCGGCTGTCAAGACAACGAGTGCGTCAAAAACTTGGACCGCATACCATCGTCGCTCTGCGCCACGGCCGAAACGGCTTCCCATTACGGACGCCTGCGTTGGCTATCGTCAGCAAGGAAGAAGCCTTAACCTTTGACGCTCGACTGCTAGTAAGTTCTCAACGAAATTCCATAAGCACGCCTGCTCCACGGCCGAACCGCTCCGCATCCAGGCCGAATTGTTGTAGCGTGCGATCGTCAAGTCTCTATAGCCGGTCGTTACCGCCGGCATCGAAGGAGACGAGGCCTTGCAGCTTAGAGCCGCCGGCACGGAATGTCGATAAACTATTCGAGACGTCGCCATGATGATGGGTAATCAGCGCCGAAGCGATTCCCCCCTGGGCGGCGCACCAGCGGTGTTCTTCGCTCCGAAATTAGCCAACTCGGGAGGATGGAACTCGTCGGAAACTTAGCCCTCGTGTCCTTGCCCACATCTCAATATGTCGCGGTCATTCTGCAAAAGTTCTGGTACACTTTGCGCGAGGGCTTATATTAGCTACCTGTGGCTAATCGCTGCGTGTTGATCAGGATTGGGGAGGTAAGTCTCCGTGCAAGAAGCGCCCGGCGTACGAGGCGGGATACCTCGTCTGGCAGACAGAGACTTGTCTCAACCCAACCAATGGAACTGTGTAGGCTGCATGCGGCGGCCGCCGCCCAGCGTTCGTTGTGGAATACTCCGCGCGGCGTTCCATGCCCAGATTGATTATCATAGGCACTACGTGTATAGCCCGCCTTCTTCTTACCTACCCGCTTTGCACGATGCGCCGTTTGCCTTGCCTCATACTTTGGAGCGTCTTGGTAGCTCTAGCGAATCCTGGGCGGCTTGCTGCCGAAGAAGGCTCTCGCTGGTCGGATCTGGATCGAGAGTTCCAAAACCACATTCGTCCTTTGCTTGAGCAGTATTGTTACGCGTGTCATGCGGGCAAGCGAACGGAAGCCGACATCGACCTAAGCCGCTTTAAGACGCTTGGCGAAATTCGCCAGCAAACTCGGCTTTGGGAGCAAGTTCGCGAGATACTCGATAGCGAACAAATGCCGCCCCCCGAAGCCAAGCAACCAGACGAGCCCCAACGGTCGCGGCTGCAAACGTGGGTTCGCAAGTATCTCACCGAGGAGGCGCGGGTCCATGCAGGCGATCCAGGGCCAGTCGTCCTGCGCCGCCTCACCAACGCCGAGTACAACTACACGATCGCCGACCTGACGGGGATCGAGAGCCTTGATCCGACCCGCGAATTTCCCGTAGACGGCGCGGCTGGCGAAGGATTCACCAACACGGGAGCCGGCCAAGCCATGTCGCCCGCGATGATCGACAAGTATTTGGCCGCAGCCAAGGAAGTCGCCGAGCATGTTGTCTTGCTGCCCAACGGGATTCGCTTCTCCGAACATACGTCGCGCCAAGACCAATCCAATGAGTTGCTCGCTCGCATTCGGACTTTCTATCATCGGTACACCGAGGACGGGGGCGGCTCAGCGGTCAACTTGCAGGGCATTCAGTTTGAAACGAACCAAGGCGGAAGATTGCCCTTGGAAAGATATCTGGCGGCAACGCTGCACGAGCGTCAAACAATCTCATCGGGCGCTAAAACGCTCGCTACGGTAGCCAACGAACGTGGCTTAAGCCCACGTTACCTGACAACGCTTTGGAACGTTCTAACCAACGACACACCGGAATCCTCCTCGATCTGGTTGAATAACCTGCGAACAAAGTGGCGATCCGCTGGGCCTGGCGACGCTCCTAAGTTGGCCGCAGAGATCAGCGCATGGCAGGCCGCGTTTTGGAAGTTCAACTCCGTCGGGCATATCGGACGTCCGAACGGCCCTAAAGCGTGGCTGGAGCCAGTCTCTCCAATCACTTCCCAACAACAATTCCGGCACAAGCTTCCGTCTACCTCCGCCGGTGAAGAAACAGTCATCTATCTTGCAGCCGGCGATTTAGGCGACGGAAATGACCACGATTTCGTAATTTGGGAAAATCCCCGGATTGAGTTTCCCGCCGAAATGTCGCACCCGCCCATTCCGCTTCGCGACGTTCGCGGACTCGCACAGCAGATTGATAAGACTTTCCTTGCCGAACGTCGCCGGACGCGTCTCTATTTACAAGCAGCGGCCACGCTGCGGGCTTCCGCCGAACCCGTCGAAGAAGCCGCAAAGGCAAGAGGTCTTAACCCCAAGTTATTGGCGCGATGGGTCGAATTGACCGCGTTAGGACGATCCACCAAGCACGAGATCGCCGGGCATTTCACAGGTAAATTAGCGCGGGTTAACGGCTACGAAGCAGTCAACGGGTGGGGAAGCGATGCAACGCCCGTCCTACTGACGAATAGCTCACCGTCGCCGATTTCCTTCTCTACACTGACGGTCCCTGCTCGGGGTGTGACGGTCCATCCTTCTCCCAAACAAGAGGCGATCGTTGCTTGGCAAAGCCCCATCGACGGGCGGTTGCGCATCGAGGGGTTGGTCGCCGATGCCGACGACAAATGCGGCAACGGCGCCGCCTGGCGGGTGGAGCTTCATTCCGATGCAGGAACGACCGTGGCCGCCCGCGGTACGATCGAAAACGGCGGGCGCCAACGATTCGCACCTGCCGATGTGTTCGAGATTCGTCAAGGCGATGTCATTTCTCTGGTGGTGAATGCCCGCGACGAAAACCACGTGTGCGACACCACCCATATTGAACTGACCCTGGCGGAAGTCGGCGGACAAGAGCGAACGTGGAATCTGGCGCAAGAGATCGTTGATCGGGTGCTGGCAAGCAATCCGCTACCCGATTCTTACGGTCATCCGGCCGTCTGGCATTTCTGTGCAACCGGCGGTGGGTCGGAGAAAGCGTCCCCCATTCCTCCAGGTTCGTCTCTTGCAAATTGGCGCGCCGCAATCATCGACGGAAAGCCAGCCGGCGAAGTCGATCCGTTGGCTGCGGCAGTAGAGCGAGTTCTGACTACGGATGAACCGTCTACCTTGTCGGAGGCCGATCAGCTCTTGCGAGCGACGCTCTCCGATTGGAAAGGGCCATTACGCTGGACCGAAGCCGCCAGCACAACGCCTGTGGACCAAAAGACAGGCTTTGGACTCGATCCCGCCTTGTTCGGCAAGCATCCCGATGGCTCGTCGCTTGACGCTTCAAGCCTCTGCGTTCAGGCGCCGCATGTTTTCGAAGTGAGACTGCCGACCGCACTAATTGCAGGAGGCGAGTTTGTCGCATCCGGCGTTCTCGACAGCAAGTCCGGCCAGGAAGGAAGCGTACAGCTCCAAGTGCTGGCCGAGAAGCCCCAGCAACTCTCACTCATCTCCTCGGCGCCGGTCATCGCGCATAAAGGGAGCGAAACACGGCGTCGTGTTGAGGCGGCAATGGAGGAGTTTCGCAATTTGTTCCCCGCCGCCCTCTGCTACACGCGAATCGTTCCTGTCGACGAGGTAGTGACGCTCAAGTTGTACCATCGCGAGGACGAGCACCTTCAACGCCTGATGTTGGATGAACCTCAGCGCGCCGAATTAGAGAAGTTGTGGGACGAATTGTTGTTTGTCAGCCAAGAGCCACTCGCCCTAACGGTGGCGCATGAGCAGTTGGTGGAGTTCGCCACTCAGGATCGCCCTGATTTGGTAGAGGAATTCGCGCCGCTCCGCGATCCCATCAACCGCCGGGCCGAGGAGTTTCGACAGCGGCTTGTACAGACCGAACCGACGCACCTCGCAGCGGTGCTGGAATGGGCGGATCGCGCATGGCGCCGCCCGCTCTCTGCGGCCGAGAAAGAAGGCATACGCAACCTTTATCGTGAATTGCGCAGCGCTGAGATTCCCCACGAGAAAGCGATCAAACTTTGTATTGCCCGTGTTTTGACCTCGCCTACGTTCCTTTATCGCCGCGAGAAACCGGCTCCCGGCGCCGCCCCCGCTCCCGTTTCTGGACTAGAGTTGGCGACGCGACTTAGTTACTTCTTATGGTCTTCCTTGCCCGATGACGAACTACGCCGAGCCGCCGAGGAAGGGAAGCTTACGCGCGACGATGAGCTAGTCACCCAAACGCGGCGAATGCTGAAGCACGAACGGACCAGGCGGATGGCCATTCAATTCGCCTGCCAGTGGCTCCACATTCGAGATTTCAACCAGACCGTCGAGAAAAACGAAAACTTGTACCCGGAGTTTACGTCGCTCCGTGACGAAATGTACGAAGAATCGGTGCGATTCTTCGAAGATATGTTTCGCAATAACGGCTCGATTCTGGGCCTCTTGGATGCCGACCACACATTCTTGAACGCAGTGCTGGCCAGGCACTACGGGATCGAAGGCATACACGGAGACGAATGGCGAAAAGTGGAAGGCGTTAAGAAACAAGGACGTGGCGGCATCTTGGGTATGGCCACCTTCCTGGCCAGTCAATCGGGCGCCTCGCGCACCAGCCCCATTCTCCGCGGCGCCTGGGTATCTGAGACGCTGCTAGGCGAGCGATTGCCGCGTCCACCGGCGGGCGTCCCGCAGTTGCCCGACGCGCTGCCGAATGGACTAAGCACACGGGAATTAATCGAACGCCACTCGTCAGATAAAGCATGCGCTCGCTGCCACGCTCGTATTGATCCCTACGGGTTTGCTTTAGAGCAATACGATGCGATAGGCCGCCTCCGTCCGCAACTGGCCGACACACGAACAACGCTGCTTGAGGGCAAAACGATCGAGGGCCTTGACGGTCTGCGAGAATACCTGGTCAACGATCGTCGGGAGGACATCGTTCGCCAGTTCTGCCGCAAACTGCTTGGCTACGCTTTGGGCCGCGAGGTGCAACTTTCTGACGAACCGCTGCTGAAGGAAATGCAAGAGAAACTCGCCGCCAACGAATACCGCTTTCACACGGCAGTGGAAGCGATTGTCCTCAGCCGCCAATTCCGCAATATTCGTGGAGAGTCGGCGTCCCAAGAGTAACCTTGTATTGGACCAAAATCCTCTACCGTTTCTCAGCAACCGAGGAAGATCATGCCATCGCACGTTTTCTCTCGCCGCACGATGCTTCGTGGATTGGGCGTTAGTATGGCGCTCCCGTGGATGGAGTCGGTCCGCGTATGGGGCGACGACGGCCCAAGTCGCGAGCCGAGTAGC
>CAYWIS010000047.1:20654-32390 GCA_964458385.1 uncultured Pirellulaceae bacterium | reverse complement strand
TACCATTACGTGGAGGCAAACGTCCAGTAAGCAACCCTGCGCGACTGGGCGTGCAAACCTCGGCCGCCGAGTAGAACTGGGTGAATCGCATTCCCTCGGCCGCCATACGATCTAGCTTGGGTGTGCGGATTGTAGGGTGGCCATAACATCCTAAGTCGCCGTACCCCAAGTCGTCGCACAAGATAACAATGAAATTCGGCGCGCCATCCTTCGCAAGGGCCACCGCAGGCATCAGCGCTACAACGCACAAAGTCAGCACGGCGAGACGTTTCGGCATAGCAGCTCTCTAGGTAAGAAGCCATCGACTCGACCCGCGTACGCAGGCGCGCGCCCGATCACCCAACGAATCGCGTCCGAGGGTCGAGGGGTTGTATTCTGACGCCTTCCACCGTGAATCTCAAGCAACGGTCAACTTCTCGCGAGCGGAAGCATGGTCTAAAATTAAGTGGTTATCCCCCAAAGTGGCCTAACAGCGCATTCCTCCATGTCGATTGACTGGCGACGATTAATCAACGAAGCGGTTGACAATCGGTTTGACGACATGGTGGCGATGCGTCGGCAACTCCATGCGTATCCTGAGCCTTCGGGTGAAGAATTCCAAACGAGTCTCAACCTCTACCGACGGTTAGGCGACGCAGGTTTCGACGTCGCTATGGGACCAGAGGGGCGCGGTGTTATTGCGGATTTTCCGGTGGAGCGCGGTCCGAGCGTTCCTCGGCTTTCGACCGCAGGTGTTTCCCCATCACCGTCTACATCGCCAGGCAACGGAGATGGTAAGGCTTCCCATTCGCCGCTTCCGCCTGGGCGGATCGCTTTGCGGGCAGATATCGACGCTCTACGCATTCAGGATCAGAAATCGATAGCGTATCGTAGCCAACGCGACGGTATCATGCATGCATGTGGCCATGACGCGCATACGGCCATTGTTTGGGGCGCCTTAGTATCACTTGCCGATTTAGCGCAACGCCAGGCGCTTCCCTGGCCGTTACATCTTCGGGGAATCTTTCAGCCGGCGGAAGAAACAGCCACTGGCGCTCGTGAGATGATCGGGGCCGGCGCCCTAGACGGAGTTGGGGCAATCCTTGCCAATCATGTGGATCCGACACGAACTGTGGGGCGAATCGGGTTGCGCTCGGGCGTATTGACCGCCAATTGCGATACCATGCATGTCGTGATTCAAGGGCGGGGCGGCCATGCGGCCCGGCCTCACGAAGCAAGCGACCCCATTGCTGCGGCGGCCCAGTTTATCAACGCCCTATACCTTTCCATTCCGCGTGTGACTGACAGTCAAGACGCAGTAGTGGTCACTGTTGGCCAAATCATTGCAGGACATAACGCGAATGTCATTCCCGATCAAGTCGAATTGCGAGGAACGCTGCGCACCCTCGATGCGCGCGTCCGGGAGCAAACCATCGGGCATGTCCGCCGAATTGCCGAAGGGATCGGCCTAAGTAGCCGCACAACAATCAAAGTTGAGTTCGCCGAAGGCACAACGTCGGTTCACAACGACCCGGCCATTGTCGACTTACTGCGGCAGTCGGCTCTGGAGGTTGTGGGGCCCGACGCGATCGACACAATCCGGCGTCCAAGCATGGGGAGCGAAGACTTCGCATTTTATCTAGACCATGTTCCCGGTGCGATGTACCGACTCGGATGCGCATCGCCGCGCGTCGGGAACTTTGGATTGCATACCCCAACATTCGATGTCGATGAAGACGCATTGCGGATCGGCGCCAAGATCCTCGCGCAAACGGCGGTTGCCTGGTGCGATCCTGAACGTCCGCCGATCCAGCAAGCCCCAACGAAGTTGCAGTCGTTAAGCGCCTAGATCAATACAACAACTGGTTCCTAGAAGATTACGTTGCGACAACGGAGCAACGACGGAAGTACGAATTTCCCATCTCTCTAACGCACAATATGAATCACCCTCAACCGTCCGAGAATCAACCGCCCGATCCCAACAATCACACGGAGCAAGTGCGCATGCAGCATGTTACAGCACGCGTACCCGAGCGTGTCAGCCGAGGTGTATTCTCGACTGGCGTGATTGTGATGACGGGCGCCACGGAGTTTATCCTGGATTTTCTGCAGGCGCTTGGAAAGCCGCGGCAGGTGGCGGCTCGGGTGGTCATGCCCCATGCCGCGCTCCCCCAGTTCATTGAAGCGCTGCGGAAAAATCTGGAAATGTATACGCAGCGGTTCGGGCCCATCCACCAACCCATTACGCCGCCGCAAGACCCTAACCAACCTCGGCCCACGGTCCAAGAGATTTACGACGATTTGAAGCTACCCGACGATGTGCTCAGCGGGGCGTACGCTAATGGCGTCATGATCAGCCACGCTATGAGTGAATTTGGTTTCGACTTCCTGACGAACTTCTTTCCCCACTCGGCCGTATCGTGTCGTGTTTTTCTTTCGGCGCCCCAAGTGCCGCGTCTGCTCGACTCGCTGCAGAACACGCTTAATCAGTTCCAGCAACGTGTCCGCGAGCAACAACGTCAACAGCAAAACCCGCCGCCCTCGGAAGACAACCCTCTTGGCCCGTAACGGGCGTGGAAGTTCGGTTTGGCGATAATGGCTTACGGACGATTCGTCTCTTGCGCGGTAAGAAAGCCATCTCCGTTAAGGTCCAAGTCGGCAAATTGTTGGGGGGAACCAAGAAACTCACGCAGGCTTACTTCTCCGTCGCCATTAACGTCCATGGCGCGGAACCACGACGGCGCATCGCTGGCGAGATCGCCAGGCGCCGTCGGGACGACATATAACGCGTCCCCCTTCTGCGGACTGCCCCTTACGAATCCAACCGCCATCGCGCCAGGCAGCTCCTGTGAGGACACGTAACCGTCTCGGTTTACGTCGAGTCGCCGTAGGTGTTCCACAGCGTTGTCCAGCTCTCGCGTTTCAAGCCGACCGTCCAGGTCGGCGTCTAATGCCGCAAACAGCGCATCAGGCTGGTCCGCCGCTCGCGCGCGAATCTGGCAAAGCGCTGTCCCAGTACGATCGTGAAGGAAAATTGCAAGCTCCTCAAGATAGAGTTTGCCGTCTCCATCCTCATCCAGAGCCTCCCACGATGCCGCGATTCCCGGTAATCCGTCGGGAATTTCCGACGGAACCAGGTAAGCGTCGCCATTGGCGTCATAGGTTGCAATCTGCATTTGCGCTTGCGCACGAAAATCGCCACCCGCTGCGTCATTAACGAAAAAGGTAATCTTTGTATCGGGCAGACTTATTGCGACGCGTGTATCGTGAACCAACCAAGACTTTTCACCGATGGCTAGCTCACTCGCCACGTAGGACAATCGCAAACGTGGAGGTTCGGGATCACTTCCTTGCTGAGCGCCGGCATCCGAACCGAAGTGCACTTCTAATCGGATGTGAGGCTCTAAGCGAGCCACTGCTTTAAGTTCATCACGATCGATTAGGCCGTCTTGGTTGGCGTCGAGACTCTCAAACAATCCTGCCCGTTCGGAGAAGCTGTCCTTCGTCAACTCGCCGCCAAAGGCGTAAAGTTCACTCAGCGAGTAAAGTAGGCTTTCCCACTGGGTATGATCGTCGATGACGTACGCCGATTCCGGGGCAGCGCGACGCCGATTCGGCATCTGCAGTGCAACACTCGCCAATAACGTCGACTGTATCTCGCCAGGGATGAGAATGTCGTCGGCGTTAGCGTCATGGCGGCGCAACGCGGCTGGGGCGTCGAAAACTTCGTTCTCACTCAGTCGCCCGTCGCCATCCCGATCCAATACGTGAAGCGTTGGCGCATCAAACTGGTTGTAGCCG
The DNA here is from genome assembly GCA_964458385.1 of uncultured Pirellulaceae bacterium. Taxonomy (GTDB): domain Bacteria; phylum Planctomycetota; class Planctomycetia; order Pirellulales; family Pirellulaceae; genus JAHWKS01. Next base: position 28,610 of record CAYWIS010000047.1, on the reverse strand, counting down.
CGGTACTCATTTGAACTCATGAGTGAGAAGGACCGCGAACCGCCCGCGTTACGTGTAAGGAAACGGGGCGCCTCGTCGCGATCAACGATGCCATTCCTATTGACATCGTACAATTCCACCAGGCGGGCTGCTTCCGTTTCACTGTTTACCTCCACATTGCCATACCGGCCGCTGGCGAACGCGGGTGATTGAACGACCTCGTTCCATGTTGGCCGTCCATCGCTGTTGGTGTCGGCGGTCCGGAGGAGCCGTTCAACGAGTTCCGCCATCGCGTGGCGCAGGGGTTGGCCGTCGATTGTAAGAAGCGTTTCCACGATCAAGGGGCCTCCTTGCGCCATAAGGAGAAATCGCTCCAAATGAGGCGGCGTTTCTTCCCGTACCCATCGGGAATGTGGCTCTTCCGCGGGATTCGCACCGGCCGCAGTCACAGCCGTTGTTTCCCGTGGTGTCACTTTCTTGGGTGCCTGATGCGTATGCTCTTCCTCGTTAATTTGCGGCGGCGCCGCTAGAGAAGTCGGCCGCATCGGTTGGCGAGAACTTGACTCGGAACAGCCGAAGGAGCCAAGCAATGCCATCGCGAATGCAAAACGCCAACGTTTCATAGGGCTGCTCATGGGCCGATGTGCCTCATCCTACCTTTCCGCGCGGTTGCCTACGCCAGGATTGCGTTGATTGGCTTTCCTTGAGCAATTTTTAAGGGGCGGCCCTCCTCAGAAACATTCTCGGTACTCGGATCAACGCCGACGGCCCAGCAAAGGGTAGCCAACACATCGCCAATTTCTACCTTGCCATCAACCACCTCCTCGCCACTGTCGCTCGTTTTTCCGTAGTACTGTCCGCCTTGAATTCCGCCGCCCGCGAAGACGCATGTCCAAGCGTTCGGAAAGTGATCTCGCCCCGCATTGGCGTTGATCTTGGGCGTCCGGCCAAACTCGCCAATCCATAAGATTGTCGTTGTTTCCAATAGGCCGCGCTCCTTTAACTCACTCATCAATGTTCCCCATCCCGCATCCAATTGCGCCGAAAGGCTGCGCACTGCTGGAAAATTGTTTACGTGGGTGTCCCAACCCAACGAGGCCGCCTCGAACCCTAGTGAGACCTCCACAAAGGGCACGCCCCGTTCAATCAATCGTCGGGCCATAAGGCAACCCTGGCCGAACCGTGACCGACCGTATGCGCTACGCACTTTGTCTGGCTCTTCCGAGAGATCAAAGGCTTTGGCCGCTTCACTGTCCATCATCGCAACGGCACGACGATAAACGGTGTCCTGGGCGATCGTTGTAGGCGTTCGGCGCGTCTCGAGAAAACTTCGTTGCAAGGATTCCCACATCTTCAGTCGGGACTGCGCTTGGGCGCGGGTCACTCCTGAGGGAAATTGCAAATAGTCAACGCCCAGCTGCGCATATTGTTCAGCGTCTGCAGGATCCTGCTCCGCTTGCTGGTTGCTCGATCCCCGTTCCCCTACCGTTGCAGCGGCGTAACGTGGCCCAAGAAATCCTGGGGCATAGGCGGCGGGGTTGAACGCTGTGTAAGGCGAAATGCTGACGTAGTTAGGCAAACTCGCGGTTTCGTCACCAAGCTCCTTGGACAACAACGAGCCGATTGTAGGGTAACGCAAGGGTCCGCCGGGCGCCTGTCCCGTTCGAATGAGGAATGTACCGCGACCGTGATCACCTTCCCTTGTCGACAGCCCGCGTACAATCGCCATATATTCGGAATTCTGAGCAAGCCGCGGCAAGTGCTCACTAAAACGAATGCCAGGCGTTCGTGTGGCGACTTCCTTGAACTCGCCGCCGTTGGCGTGGCCTGGCTTCATATCGAAGGTGTCGGTTTGTGAAGGCCCGCCCGTCATCCACAGCAAGATGCATTGGCGTCGTCTTTGAGGGTCGCGGGCGGCGGCTCGTGCAAACTGCGGGAACCATCGGCTTTGGCTCGCCCCCAGCAAAGCTAACGCGAAATATCGCAGCCAATCGCGGCGCGAGAGTTTAAATAAGTTCATGGGCGTTCCCCGGATGAGGCGAAGTGGGAGCCATACACACGTGCCGGTCGCCGCAGCAAATGCATGACTGTCTCTCTAGTGATTCAGGGAAAACTCGGCGCTGTTCAGTAACGCCCAATACACATCACCGAGCGCCTGGCGGCGATCTTCGTCGGTCGTTTTACTCACAACGTAAGCACCGAAGCGTTCCTTTTCTTGCGCCGAAGGTAAGCGAGCGAAGGCCGCCAGAAAAAGCGTTTCCAGCCGTTCTTCCTCCGTAAACCACGGAGCATCAAGGGCCGCGATCATGCGGCTTTTATCTTTGTCTGTGGCAGTCGCCATAAGCCTTCCGTTCATCAGCATCAATGCTTGCGGTAGGCCCTCATCGAATTCCGCCGCAGATCGATTTGAGTTTTGCATGCGGGTCAGAAATTCGCGGCGTTGCGCATCTAACAATGGATTGGCCGCGGCGCTGTCGCCGCCCATTCCAACTGGCGAATGCAATGCCGCCCGAGACAAGCTATCGTAAAGTTGGTCCGGCGTAAGCGACTTAACCATCATCCGCGCAAAAAGCTCAGGGCGCGGCGGCTGTGGCGAGCGCCATTCACTGGAAAGCTGATATGCCCGGGTATTAGCCAACGTCCGATAGAGCTTACGCAGATCGAACCCGGTGGCGACAAAGTACTTGGTAAGCTCCGTAAGTAACTCAGGATGACTTGGTGGATTCTGTGGTCCCATGTCATTAACCGGTTCGACGAATCCTCGTCCAAATAAGTGCGACCAGACACGATTCACTAAGGCCCGAGCCAAATAGGGGTTATCGCGCGAAGCCATCCAGATCGAAAGCTGCTGTCGCCGGTAGCCGCCCTCGTCGGGGTCCGCCCAAGCCCCTTCGAGATACTTCGGAAGCATGACTTCGCCAGAATCGGGCAAGCGGACTTCTCCCTGATTTTTATCAAGGAGAGCCTCACTCATGAGCCCGCCTGTCTGGCGATCATTACGTTCCAATTGCGCAAAGAACGCAGCGTATCCCCAAAAGTCGGTTTGCTTCCAGTGCGCAAAGGGATGGTCATGACATTGGGCACATTGGAGTTGTACGCCCAAAAAGACACGCGACGTATGCGCCGCCAACTCTTCAGGTTTCAGGTCGAAGGTTGTGTAGAAAAGAGCGGGGCCAGCATTGCTTCCCCCCGTGGCAACCAATAACTCCGAGACTAAACGGTCATACCGCATGTTCTCGGCGAAGTGACGTCGGAGCCAATTCTGGACGCCTATGACGCTGTTCAAGTCGCCCGCCTCTAATCCAGCCGGCAGCAGGAGATTTCGCCAGGTCGTAGCTAGATGTGTCGCATGAGCAGGAGACTCAAGCAAACGGTCAATCATCCGGGCCCGCTTGTCGGGCGTAGTGTCCGTAAGGAAATTTCGGACCTCGGATACGGGCGGGATGACGCCTGTCAGGTCCAGATACACGCGGCGCAGAAACTCACCATCGGTCGCAAGTGGCGCCGGAGCAATCCCTTCTTCCTGCCAGTGGGCTTCAATTCGCTGGTCCACAAGCGCCGCCATGACGCGTGAGTCAGGAGCCGTCTCCGACGCAGGCGATATTGAATCTTCCGCTCCATGCGCCAGTGAGAGCGAGCCTCCATTCGCCAGCCAAGCCCAGCATATGGTCCAAACAAAGCACGCCCAACGACCACATGTATTCCCGGGCTTCATGGCGTAGCTCGCAATGGAAAAGAAGCAAGATAAGAGGAGAACTCGCGCATTGTAGCACTAGTTTTGGTTCCTTAGAAGAATTTTCCTGCCCGCCGGCAAGGTATTCTCACGAATAGGCCAATTGACGCACGAAGCAGGGCCGACACACAATGCTCCTGCTTTTTTGGCACACTTCTACCTGCGTGAAACAAATATGACGATCACCTCCGAGACTTTGGCGAAGCTTGCCACTTTCGACACGCCAACGATCTGCAACATCATCGAACTGTTTGACGTCCGCCCGCGCAACGTGGGCTATATGAACGCCGCAATCAAAGCCAACTTTCCAGAATTGCCTCCCATGGTTGGCTTCGCCGCGACAGCTGCTTTCCGTTCTGACGCGCCGCCCATTGGCGGCGACGCCTACGGAAGCATTCAGAAACAGTTGGAGCAGTTTTCCCTGCTTCCTGGTCCGCCTGTGGTCGTCTTTCAAGATTTGGATGATCCTCCCGTAGCGGCAACCTTCGGTGAGGTCATGTGTTCAACGTACCAGGCCTTTGGATCGTCAGGACTCATCACGAGTGGCGCCGGTCGCGATTTGGAACAAGTGCGGGCACTGAAGTATCCCGTATTTACAGGATCAACGATTTGCTCCCACGGTTACTGTCATATTTTGCATTTAGGCCTGCCCGTGCGCGTCGGCGGCATTACCGTTCATCAGGGCGATCTTTTGCACGGTGACGCCAATGGCGTCACAACGATCCCGCTCGACATCGCCACCGAGGTCGCCGACATTGGCGACGAGTTCGTCGCCGCGGAGCTCATCATGTTGGAATATGTTAAGTCGCCAGGAGAAAAGAACCTCGCCGAGTTTAACCGCCGCCGCCAGGAGTTCCAACAAATCGTGGCCCAATTGTCCAAGCGGGTATCACGTAAGCACTAGGCAGTATTTCAGAAAGTTAAGGCGCGCACTGTCGCCGATCGCCGTAATTCGTCATGGGCCTCCCCAGGCAACACGGCCCATTTCCCGAAGTGCGTCTTACTAACAGAAGTTCACGGCGCGGTCACCGTTCAGCAGAAAGGCTGCGCGAATACCTGAATCAAGTTCGCCGCATCGATCTAATCATCCCTTCGGTCGAATCCAACCGAGCTGCGGCGTACGGAGCCTTTTTGTCGGGTGGAATCGGCATTCACGTTAGAGTGCTCCTTATCGCGCCGTCATTACACGATGCGAATCACGCTAATCGAAGGAGCCGCAAGACGAGTTACCGCACCAAAAACACAATAACCGACCAATCCAATAGATTGTTGAACGCTGCTCGCATTAGGGTTTGCGCAATGCGTTGAGCAATTCTGCCAGCTTGTCGTGTTGCGGCTGGGGCAGCGCGGCGATGAGGTGCTTACTCGCCTGGTCCAGATGAAACACGATGGCGCCGCTTTCTAGAAGAGGCTCACCGAGTTCGCTCTGAATGCGTTCAATGAGATCCGCCTCGGTTATCCCTCGCGCGAGCAGCCCTTCGACCGGATAAAACCTCGCTTCCGTGCGCGAATGCAATTCCTCGAGCGTTGTTACTTCTAATGTCGCCCCATCGACGACCCGATACGCAAGGTCCATCGGTGTTAGTAGCCGCGTTAAGGTCTCGCTCAATGGGGCCCCATCGCCCACAACCGACCCTTTCGCGTTCGGCGGCCACCCTGCCGTTGCGGCAGCCCTCCAATCAACCAGTATGGACACGCCCGCCGCCTTTCCCAGGGCGTCTAAAATAGTCGTCAATTGGGTTGGCCGACGATAGTTCAACGAAATAGGGGTCGCCAATTTTGAGCGGATCGCGTGTTGTGGCGCCTGGGGTTGGAAAAGCGCCGGGTTGAATCGCGTGCGCAAAGCCATACCACGAGCGGTACGTAGCGTTTCGCAGAATGCGATGACTTGAAAATGGACTCGCTCCGTCTGCTGGATCATTAGCCCGCCATCGTGCGGCATAAGCATGCCGGCGCCGCCTGCCTCCTTCCAACTCTCGGGAGCAATCATCCGTGTAATTAGTTCGCCCAGTTGGGCCAGTCGCTCCGGGTCACCGCCGGTCAGATCTTCCACGGGGTGCTTGAGTTGCCGAAAACCGCCCTCACGCGCGCTTTGGGTGGTGACGATCAAATGCCCATCGTCAACGCGGTACGCCAAGCCCAATGGCTTGAAGGCGGCAGTCAGCACGTCGCCAACGGATGAATTGGATTCGCGAACCGATACGGCGGTGGTTGGTGATAGACCGCGCCACGCCAGCGCCTCGGGCTCAATAGAGATGGGAATTGTGCTGAGGTCGGAAATAAATGTCAGAAAGCTCCAAAGTGGAGTTCCGTTAACTTCTATTTCAACCAACGGATCGGCTAAGCGCGCTTCAACGTCTACCGGGCGCAATGGAGGACGCGGAACAGAAGATTCATCTGAGCCGCTATCGTCTTCATCCGACGGCGCGTCCGAACCCGTTCTCGTATCTTCGTCCAAGAACTCGGGTGACGGCTCAAGCGTGTCGGGAGCAGCATCGAAGGAGCTATTAAGAAAATCGCCGAACTTCTCCAATACATCCGCATTCGATGCAACTTCAATAGGCTCCGATTCCGGCATTGGAGGCGCGCTGTTCTCCACCGCCGCAACTGGATTGGACTGCATCGACGGGCTGTCACCCGTGGTCGACTCTTCCTCGAGGGACGGCGGTTCAGCCGGTGCGGGCGGCAAGCTACCGACCTCTTCAGCAGGCTCGGACGGAGTGTTCGTTGGACTTTCTTCGGCCTCGTCCGTCGTGGTGGAATTCGCCGTTTCCGGTTCAGAGGCACTATCCTTAGAAACCGGCGCAGCATCGGCCGGCGCAACGGCAACCGCCAAGTCCAAGCTGCGGGAAGCGTATCGGGCGGCATACCCGAACACGGCAATCGCTAGTCCCATTCCCAATGCGGCCGCGCCGCCCAGCAATGCCCATTGCCGCCATACGGCGGTCCTGGGCGAGATCCATTTTTCCGTTGGAAGCAGTGGCTCAACGTGTCCAACATCTTGCGGGTTCGAGGAGGACGCGGCCGGAAGTTGAGTCCCCTCTGCGTCCTCGCTTTCATCGATCGTATCGGCGAGTTCGACGCTCTCAGATGAACAGGGCGGCGCCCCGATCGCCGCGGTGGACTCCGATGCTCTTTGCGGTTCGACAACCGCACTCGCAATTTCAGGTGGCGGAGCAATCTCCTCGACAGTGTCCGACCAGAGATCGACGATTCGCGGCGGCGGCGAACTTGACGTCGTCGGTGGAGGTTGGTCGTGGAGCGTATAGTCGCGAATGGGAGCTGACTGGGGAGGTGGTTGCTGGCCGCCCAGAATTTCGACCGCCTCGTCAAAGGTGTAGTTCAAGGCGGCCGCCGTATCGGGCCCCCTGCACGTTGCTGGAGTCAATAAGTCGTGCGAACTTTCGCTGATTCCCGCCGACGCCGTGTGCTGCGGCGGCGTGATTAACACCATACTGCCGCACCGTGGGCAAGTATGAATCTCGCCAACAGCGGATTCGTCGCGCACCTTCAAACGAGTCTTGCACGTAGTACACGAGATATAGTATGGCGTCACGGCTGGAATCGCGATTGAAGGTGAACCTGGTCAGACGCAGTCGAAACGGGTCGTGCGACGAATGCCCCCGCGCACTCTCCCGTCACCAAGAATAGCTGTACACTTTTATCAACGTTGGACGTCCATCGCTTGCGAGTATCCGTTCCCCCCAGATAAACGACGTTACTTGAAGGCGTCGGGCAACTCGTAATTCTTCGCAGCCGCGGCATCGCGGGTGGTAATAAGAATGACCTTCTTCGTTGGATCGGCGGGATCAGGCCCCACCACCCAAATCAGCTTTTGGTCAGGCTCGTTGGGAGCCTTTACCGTCGTAATAGGGTTGGCCTTCATTACCAACGCTGTAAGCACTTCTTTCAGGGGCTTATCCCGCGCCTCGAAATCGCGAATCGATTGGTTCTGCGTGATGCCGTTCATCTCCAGATCTTTCCCAAGGATTTTAATGTCAAAGGGGAACGGCAGATCGGGATTTCCATCGCGCACTTCTGTCGCCACATCGCGCATTGCAAAGTCAAGCGATTGCTGCGGGAAACTCAAGCTGAATTTGTACTCAAGCAACTCGTTCAAATCCTTGAAACCCCGCTTAGCGGGCGCCGTATCAGCGACGTAAGCTGCTCCCGGTTGCGAAACAAGCGTCAACTCCGATGCGGCAATCAAGTTGGGCGCGGCCTTCCCCGGCAGCGCCGCATTA
>CAYWIS010000047.1:0-20644 GCA_964458385.1 uncultured Pirellulaceae bacterium | reverse complement strand
TGCGCCAGTACGGGTGCGGAACGAGCCTTGCTACATAGTCCTCCACCTGATTGGGCAATTGGGCCAATCGCTCCTGCATGTCGGACGCCAATTGCCGTTTGTCGCGGTCCAGTGTCCCAGCAAGACGCATCTCCACGTAGAATGGCTCGCCAAAGTGAACGCTTGCCAGCGACGCTTGCAAACCATCGCCAAGAAAATCTTGCACCGGCTCTCGTAGTTTCTGAAAATCCCCGGAGAAAAGCTTTTGCGCGTCATAGAACAGAAAGTTCGGCGCAAACAATACTGACACATGGCGCTGCGAATCGGAGACGCGCAGTAGTCGCTCCATCTCACGACCAAGCAACGGTTGCGTCTGCGGATTCTTGGCGACTTCTTCCACCTCACTCGCCGACCCCATCAGGAACACGCCCGGCTGATTGGTAGGTACGTAAAACGACCATCCCTTCGCCGAATAGGTCGTCCCTCCGCCTTGCTGTTTGGGCGGCGGATTTCCCCATCGCGAAAGCAGCGTCGCCTCGTCCAGGGGTGATTTAAGCCGTACCACGATCGCCGCCCTTGGCGGATTGCCACTATTCTCATAGAGCGCCAGCGTAATTTGTTCGACTTCGTTCAGCTTAAAGCCAGCGCCATCCTCCCAGGTTTTCACCCACGTGTCGAACCGCGGTCCCAAGGCCTGCATCACTGCTGCGCCATGCTGGCTCGCAAGTAGGTCCGCCGGCCGAAACGCCGCAAACATTTGCGATCCCGACGGCAAATAAGACAAGTCAATGGGAGGACCATTCGTAGGCGAGGCCCACGGCAATGTTCCATCGTCTGCGACAACTTCGTGGGTACTGCCCGTCGTTTCCGGCAGCGGCGTCGCCGGAGGTTCAACCTTCGGGGGCTGTGTGGATGTAGCGGCGGCGTCGGAAGCGTGGGAGCTACCTTGCGCAAGCTGGTTGTTGGGCGCCGTCGAATCCGCGCCATCGCTTAGCGTTGGTGCGTCTTGAGGAGTGGGCGTTTCGTCACCCCCCAGAAAGCTCAAACCCACAAGAATGGCAATTAAAAGCGCCGCTGCGGAACCAAGAATTGCCGCTAGTTTTCCTGGTGTCATCCCCGACGACTTACGCCGGCCAACACGCGTGGGCGCGGGAGACGCCGTCGCCGTTGCCGCGGCCGACGATTTACCCAACGTGCTAAAGTCGGGCATGCCGCCGGATCGTGGTCCGCTGGATGTTGCCGTCGCCGCGACGCCTCGTCCCCCACCGGCAAGTACTGGCGCCGTGGCGCCAACGGGTGCAGCACGGCGCGTCGCGTGACGGCGCTGAATCGTAGCTTCTCGCTTGGCGTGCAGGTGGTGATCAAAAGCGGCCAACGTTGGAAGCGGCGTTGGAGGATGCGTTTGCAATTGGGTAGGATTAATAAACGCTGCTAGCTGTTCTGCAACGTGAGCGACCTCCTGGAAACGAAGCTGCGGGTTCTTGGCCATCATGTAGGCTACGATCTGGCCAAGCTGGGGTGGCGCTCCAAACTCCTCAAGAGGTTGAATGCGAGCGGTGGCATGCAGCTGCATCTTTTGCAGCATGTCGCCGTCATTAAACGGGGGACGCCCCGCAACGGTTGTATACAGCAGGCACCCTAATGCATAAACGTCGGTGAGAACGTCGGGCGCACGGCCAGTTTGCCCCATTTCCGGCGCTAGATAATTGGTGCGATCTAGCAAATCTCCTTTGGGATCTGGAGCACCCCACGGGAACGGCCCTGGGGGCGATGCGAAGTCGCGTGCAATTTTGACGTGCCCGCCAGCTTCAAGAAACACGTTCTTCGGTCGGACATCGCCGTGCACGCGCCCAAGCTGATGTAGGTCGTGAAGCGCCAGCGCCGCCTCACGAACAATGCGGCATGCTTCCGGCCATGGTAGCGGCCCCTGGGTTAGTTGGTCGGCGAGGGCGTGCCCGTAAACCTCTTCCAGAACCAAGAAGCGATAGTCATCGAGATCCACCACTTCAAAACAGCGTTGCCAACGCGGATGAATCAGGCCGCATTCCGTCTCCGCCCATGTTAGATACGACTGCCATGTAGCGTCATCGTCGATGAGCGCCCCAGTCAGAAACTGCAACAATACCGGATGGCTCGTTCCCGCATGGACAGCCCGAAAGGCGCCGGCAAACCGGCCCCGGTCGATCCGGTCGTAAATGACGTAATCGCCGTAGAAAAATGGCCCCGGTCGACCGGCTAACAACAGTCGGGATTGGTACGGGCTGATAACGTTGCGGGCGATCAGCCACTCGGCCAATTCGGACGCTCCCGTCGGCGGCGATGCCGGCCGAGACTGGGCAAACTCCGCGCTAAGGTGTTGGCACTGTTCATGCGTGAGCAGGCGGCTTTCCATGAGCAACCGCCACAACTCCGAAATCGAAATGGCCATAGAAAACTCGCTAACGCCCTTGCCACAACGCTCTTCCTTAGTTCCAGTTTAGCGGAGCGCAAGTTGGGTTTGCAAAGCAGGAAGCGGAAAACCCTTCGCAGACAATCGCTTAGGCGAAGGCATTCATCGGAGGCGTGGATTATGCGGGTCGCATCGGCGATACGGGTGGAAACAAGGCGGCATCCCCCACCTTCGTTGGCGAAAAATACCCACACGTCGCCAAAAACATCGCTAAACGTTTCGGCCAAATGACGCAAACTATTCCCGCCAGCAGAGTTTAAGGAGGATCGTACCCGCCGGGGCAAAAGGGGTGGCAACGACATAAGCGCCACAAACCTTTCGCGGCGCCGCGAATCGCACCGTACTTCTCGACTGCTTCGATAAAGTAGTTGCTGCAGGAGGGCGTAAAGCGACACCTCCCCCCTAACAGCGGTCCTAAAAAGAACTGATAACCGCGTACGGCAATAATCAGAAGCCATGCGGGAAAACGAATGAGATAGCGCCAAAACGTCTTCATGGCTACCAGGAATTATCGCCGTGGTGATCCATTTCCCTGACTTTTCGTTAGCCGGGGAGAGTGCTGGAGCCGTCTTTGCAGTCGCCGAGCTAGCTTGGGTAGCGAAACCACTAATCGATGAAACTCGGGCTCTGCCTCTCGCCGGGGGATTATCACCACGTCCATTCCTTGAGGCCAATCCAGCCGGCTTATGCGGAAAGCTTCCCGCAGTACACGCTTCCAGCGATTGCGCACGACGGCGCCGCCAACTTTGCGCGACACCGAAAGCCCAACTCGCGTATACGGTAGATCATTCTGGCAGCCGTACATGATCGTCAGATCGTCGGCAACCGACGTTTTCCGTTCGAAGACACGCTGAAAATCGCGTGACGTCAAGAGGCGAAATTGCTTGGGAAAAGTCTGATCGGCCATAATCCGCGGGCTCAAGTTGGCGGTTCGTCCTGAGTTCGCGTTGTCGAAGATGGCCGGGGTCGACTCGCCCAATCGTCGACATGCGTCGTGCTCTTTCTCTGTGTCGTGGGCAGCCGACGTGAAACGTTGCCGTAATTTCGGGCCCATCGCGCGCCGATTGAAGCAAGCAACATCAGCCCCAACATCAGGATTATCAATCCTACGAGCGCAGCGAGCACTTTGGCCCGAGTCAAAGGATCCAACCGCTCGATCGCCAGCCGTTTCTCTGCCTGGCCCTGCGCAAGCAGCAGGAACGGCAAACAACCGGGCAAAATAATTCCGAAGGAATACGCGCCGCGTCGCCCACGGTTTTTTGCGTCGGTGTTTACCACGTCAAATCGGAACGGGGTTGGAAATTGTACCGGCGGTCAAATTGTCGTAGCCACTCCTTATCTTGCTCTTCAATTTGCGGTGGAAGCATCACTTGAAGTACGGCAAACAAGTCGCCCGCAGGTTCACCAGCCGGTTGCACCCCAAAGCCTTTGACACGCAATCGCCGACCGCTGGAGCTGTTGGGGGGAATCGTAAGCGTAATCGTTCCGCGCGGCGTAGGAAGGTCGATCTTCGCCCCTAATGCAGCCTCCCCCACGGTGATAGGCACGCGCACCTCCAGGTTGTTGCCTATACGTTCAAACCAAGGATGCGGTGCGACCCGAACCACGACAATCAGATCGCCCGGGGGACCTCCGTGACTCCCTTCTTCGCCTTGTCCGCGCAGGCGAATTTTCTTTCCATCTTGAATACCGGCGGGGATCTTCACCGTAATCGTTTCAACAGCGCCGCTGGGGCGCTGAACGACTAACCGCGCTTCGCCGCCATTCACTGCGGTTTGGAACGGCACTTCTACTTCGTGGCGAATGTCGGCTCCACGCCGAGCGGTTGGACCGCGACGCGCTCGCGCGCCTCCCGTGAACTGCGAAAAGAAATCGCCGAAACCGCCAGGATGTCCGCCAAAAATCTGGCTAAAATCAAAGTCCTCAAACGTCGTCCCCCCAGGCCCCGCGCTGCTCCACGTTGCGCCGGGATGCCCCGTAGCGCCAGCAGCAGCAATGCGCTCGAAATCGGGGCCAAATCGGTCATACAGCTCGCGTTTCTCTTTGTCGTTGAGAACTTCGTACGCTCGCTGAATCTTTTGAAACTTTTCTTTGGCCTTTTTGTCGTCGGGGTTCAGGTCGGGATGGTATTTTCGGGCTAGATCGCGGTAGGCTTTCTGAATCTCGGCTGCCGATGCATTCCGGCTGACCCCGAGAATCTTGTAATAGTCTTCGGCCATCGTATTTTTTCACAACGTGTTGCTGAGCGAGCGGCAGAAATGAGCATCTGTGAGTATTCTAGAAGTCACCCCTGCTTGCCAGCAAGGCACGCCCAAGCGTCACTACGCCGCGGCGGATCGAACCAATCGCTAATGCAGGACGACGGAAATTGCTACGTGTAGGGAATGTTCAGCCAAACCGCCATCGCGACACGAAGTTTGCTTCTCCGGCGAACTTCCCGCATCCAGAAAACTCAATGTTCGGCGTCGCGCCGGGCGTTAACCGATTGCAAACGGGCCTTCTCGATCGCGTACCAGTTACGCCACGCCTCTTGATTAAAGCCAAAACTGGGGCCACGTGTGAGTCGCGTCAAGGCCGCTAATACATCCTGGTTTTGCACCATTTGGCGTACAACCTCGGTCCGCGCTCCTGCAACAAAACTCGAGCCGCCTCCCGCGGCGCTGTCGTGGGAGAAGGATGTTGAAACCGCATCGGATGAACCACCCGTGCGAATAACAGCGTCGTGCACGGTAACGAGCGCCTCGATCAGCGGCTCAATCGCAGTGCGCTCGTCCAAGTAAGCCAGCGCAATTGCCGCCCGGTTTACCCGAAGAGGGTTGGAATCCTTCAACCAGCGGATATAGGGATCTGCCAGGCCCGGAGGTTTGTTTCGCGACAATTGCTCCAGCGAAGCCGCGCGCACCTCCTCGTCAGGGTGGTCGACGGAAAACGTTACGAGAGATTGAATCGCCTCGGGCGAGGCGACACCTCCCAAAACCTCGACGTAAAGGAGTCGCACCGGCTGAAGGGGTTCTCGCACCAAATGTTCATGGAGCGCAGGAACAGCCCGCGGATCGCGAATGGCCAGAATTTGTTGATACACCTTTCCCGAAGCGTCGTTGGAAAGTGCCTCGCGCAACCGCTTCAGTTTTCCTCGCCACTCGTTCTCCGCCTGCTGGTACTTCGCCCGGTTTTCCAGCAATTCAATCTCTTGCACTAGCCGCCATCGTCCGCGATAAAATTCATATCCCATTTCCTGCAAGCGGCCTTCCCGTGTAACCCAACGCCCACCAATGTGCATATAGCCAAGGGCCAAGCGAGCCTTTACATGGTCCGGATCTAGCTCCAAGATGCGCCGAAGATGCGTTTCCCGCTCTGCCCGCAGATTTCGTTCGCGGCACCACTCGGCGATCGCCCATTGGCCCTCAATTGTGTCGCTCGCCAAGGGCGCCAAGCGTTCGTGTTCGATTTGCTCGGGCCGTTGTACGATCACCTCGGCGACGCGATCCTTCGCAATCGTGACACGGCCTGCGGACGTTTGAATTTGATAAACCGAGGCAGTTGATTCATCGCGGTTGATCCACAGCCCCCTGATCTGTCCCCCCTGGTGCAACAGAAATACGTCGGCCTGCGCTAGTGTGCAGGAAAGGCTAGCGAGGAGCGACAGCAGCGCAAGTCCCAGGCGGTGCAACATGTTCGAAGCGTCCTCGTAGAACCGACGCCAAACACCAACGGTGGGCTAACCGACAAGCCGAACAAACGCCCATCAGTATATGAAACCGAATTCCCGCAACGCAAACGACGCGGCCTCCGCTCCGCCGCCCACCACCTCGCGGCGACGCTGGCAATTAAGATTGGTAATTCTCGCTGGCGTAGCCGTAGGTGTTTGGATCCTAGGCGACTTGATCTATTCGCAGATCGTTGCGTGGCGAATGGCGCAATGGGAAGCGAGTATCGAGCGTCACGCCAATGGCGTCCGCGTTGGTTGCGAAGCATTTTCCGTGGGAGATGGCGAATCCGCGATTCTTTTAGTTCACGGAATAAACGATTCGCCGGCGATCTACCGCAAAATGGCGCCGCGTCTTGCCGAGAAAGGATTTACTTGCCGCGCGATGCGTTTACCTGGGTTTGCTATGCCGATCGACGATTATGCTGTGTCCACGCACGAACAATGGGTCGCGGCAATCAAGCAAGAGGCCGAAGCCCTATCGCAAACCCATTCGCAAGTTTGCCTTGTAGCGCACTCTTTGGGAGGAGCAGCAACGATTCGCTACCTGATCGAAAACCCACAAGGGGCGGACCGCTGTGTCCTTATCGCTCCCTGTGTTGCTGTTTCCAACCGTCGCAGCCCCGTTTTAAGCGTGCGAACCTGGCACACGTTGGGGCGGTGGACGTTGTTTTTCACTCGAGTCACCGAAACACCGTTTCCCAATGACGCTCGCGATCCCTCGGAGCGAACCTACGCTTTGCGAACACGTTTTTGCCCGCGCACGGTGATCGACGAATTGTTTCTAATCATCGACAAGAATCGCAATCAAGCGTCGCACTTTCGCACACCGCTCTTGATGATCCTTTCAAGGGACGACCAGGTTATCGATTGGGAAGCTGCCTACGAGTTCTTTCAACAAGCGGGCTCAAGCGAGAAGAGCACGTTCTTTGTTGAGAACGCGGGGCATGCTATTCCCGTCGATTATGGTTGGGAGCGCGTGGTCGACGAAATTGCCGCGTTCGCGGGGCAGCAATCTCGATAGGAATCCAAGTGATTAGAGCTCCCCGGCCGCATCACACGCGAGAACCTGGGAGGAGCAATCCGCCACCACCTACTTCAGCGTCTCTTTCAGTCAAGCGTATGCTTGTTCGCGTTCCGCCTCAGGAAAGTCATGGCCGGCGTCGGGGTATTTGGCGACGAGACCACCTGGAGCCGACAAGAGTGAGTAAACTTTTTGAACTTCGCCTACAACTTTCTTCACTCCCTCGTTCTCAAAGTTGCTGTCGTGGAGGGGCGCACAAACGAAAATTCCACGAGGCGCAATTGCCGCTAACACCTCATAAAAGTCGAAGGGAACGAGATCGGGATTATTCTCGTAACGATCGCGGATTCGAGGCATATAGCGGTCGCTCGTCCAACCTTTCAGGTTCCCACCGTAGTAATGATGAAACGCGGTGAAGCCACAACTCGTCACAACCGCCTTGATCCGTTGGTCGAACGCAGCGGTGAACAAGCTGTTGTGGCCGCCAAGCGAATGTCCCAAACAGCCGATACGATCGGGATCGACCTCGGGGAGCGACTCCAATAGATCCAGCGCGCGTACGTTGTTCCAAATGGCTTTCATGGATCCACTGGCGTAGTGAGCTCCCTTGGTTCGAAAATCGTACTCGTACTCTCCAAAACTGGGATAGTCGGGCACAAGACACACGAAACCGCGTTCCGCCACCTCGTGAGCGAACCAACGGTTGTCGCGTCCGCCAATGGCGGCCAGTTCATCCTTACCGAGGGGAGTCGTCTGGTGTAAGCACAAAACAGCCGCTGCTGGCAATTTCAAGTTTTTGGGAACCAACAGCCAAGCGGGCACACGATCTCCTGGCTCTACAGCGAACGTTACTTTGCGACGAATGTATCGCGGCGTCTCTTCCTCCGACTCAATTCGCATGTCCAAGGGAACGCGGCGAGACGAGTTCGGGAATTCGCCCATCACAACTTCCATGCTCTTATGAATTGCGACGCGGCGGCGCCCCCAATTTTCCGGCGATTTGATTTCTCGGCGTTCTCCCGCGTCGGTTAGGTAGTAGAAAAGATCGCGAGGATCGTACGAAGGATGCGGTTGTCGATCCGAGTTGGTCTCGGCAGGCGGGTTTTTGTCGATAAGCGTATTTTCGCATAAGTACAGCCCTGCACGGCTAGGCGCGATGATGTCGATGTCGCCATCGCCATCGACGTCGGCGGCTTTGGGATCAAGGTCGATTCCCGCCAACCCCGAGTCGTCCACAATATCCCGTCGCCAAGTGCGGGTTTCTCGGTCAAAGTCGTAGGCATAAATGGCCAACGGATCCCATTCGCCAGGATCGCGGCCGTCGTGCCCGAGGTATCGTTTGCCGGCGACCAACTCTTGCTGGCCGTCGTTGTCGAGATCGGCAAGCAGCAACGCGTGAGCTTGGGACCATGATGTGTCGATTACATGCTTCGTCCATGTGCGCCCCTGGTCGTTGCCTCCCTGCTCCATCCAGTACAAACCGATGTTGTGGCCGCGCCCCCAAATCAAGTCGGCGTCGCCATCGTCATCCACGTCGTGAACAAGAATGGGAACGCTGGCGTCGCGATGGAGCTTGAACTCGGCGTGAAAAACCCAACGCTCGTTGCGAGGGTCCTTTGGGGCTTGTAGCCAACCTCGGGGAGTTACCAAATCACCGCGCCCATCGCCGTCAATATCGCCGAACCCCAGGCCGTGCCCCATCGCCTCCTGGGGAAGGTCATAACGCCGCCACGTCGCTGCTCCTTCACTGTCCGAGTTGGCGCCGCGTACTAGTTCGTACCATGCGGCAAATTGCACGCCGTTGGGGAGAAGATCCCAATTTCCGTCGCCGTCGATGTCTTCTAGGCGGCCCGTTTCGGAAGGCCCTGGTCGATCGATTTCATGCGCTTTCCATGCCCCGCGACTGTCGCCAGGGTTCTCCACCCAGTAGATTGACCGGCTACGATAGTTGACGCTGATCACGTCTATCCAACCATCGCCATTTACGTCCATTGGTAAGTTCGAATAGTCGTCAAAGCGCCCACCGATTTGTTGCACTTCACGAACAAAATGGCGTTTCCACGTGGGCGCCTCATACCACCAGCCACCGGAAAACACATCGACGCGTCCATCCCGGTTGACATCGAAAATGGCGCACGCCGGGAATTGCGACTCAGTATTGAGCGGGCGAAGGCGAAAGTGTCTCTGTGCGTGGTCTGCGGCCGGGGCCGGTCGCATCGTCACTAGAACCAGCAATAACGCAAAAGTACGAAGAACCATCGCAGGCGGCATGGCGTAGTGAACTCGCAGTTGAGAAGGAAACAACGGTGCGGGCGATTGTAGGCGTCGTGGCCCCTGTTGCAAGTATTTCGTGCGAGAATGCCACCATCCGCGCCGGAGTTGAACTTGTTGGATTAGCAATTCCATCCCCGCGATCGTTGTGGAAGAAAAACTCCGCATAGTCTGGCCGGCTCTAATCTTCACAGCCAAAACAACTTAGGTCGTCTCAAGGTAGATTCCGCGAGCGGCCGATGGTGCTAGCAATCAATGCGCGGTACACTGTTCGCTGGTTTGACTTCCACGAACCGGCGTCGGTGGGATATAATTCTTCGCCCCTTTCGAGGGCAGCGATCTTCGTCTAGGCAAGGAGCCTTTCACATGGCCCGAGGAAGTTGGGCGGCCGTCGTCGCCGTGACGTTGGTGATGAACGCTGGGTGCGGACTTTCCAAGCCCCGTTGGTGGTCTCCAGGGACGATGGGGCGGCAACAAAGTCGAGCCGTGGTGCACGATCCTTACCCAGACAATCAAGCCGGTCCAGAGGTCGTAGGGGGCCGACCGCGCGAATATGCGCGACAGATCCCCGAAGCCGAACGATCCCAACCTTCTTTCCTCGGCTCCGGCGGAGGAACTTGGTTTGCTCCATGAGACGACGACTCCTGAAATCCAAAATTCATCGCGCGACGGTAACGGAGGCTGATCTCGATTACCCCGGGTCCATCACGATCGATCTCGAATTGATGGAGCTGGCCGATATTGTCGAACACGAACAGGTCGACGTCTATAATGTCACCGGGGGCGAACGTTTCACTACTTACGCTATTCCTGGCGAGCCCGGCTCGGGCGTAATCTGTATCAATGGCGCGGCCGCTCATCTGGCGCGCCCGGGCGACCTAGTGATTATCGCTAGTTACGCGGACTATTCGCCGGAAGAAGTTCAAATACACGAGCCGCGAATTGTGTTAGTCGATGAACGCAACCGGGTGCGGGCCGATTGCAACGCCGGTTGGTGAATGACGCCCCGACGCTAATATCCGCACGATAGATAACTTCGGCGCTTGTGCGCTGCTTCGGGGGTCTAGGCTATGACTGATTCAGAAACGGGTGAACGGTTACAAAAAGTGCTGGCGGCGGCAGGCGTTGGAAGCCGTCGCGACTGTGAAGAGCTGATTCGCGAAGGGCGAGTCGAAGTGGATCGCCGTGTCGTCACGGAATTGGGATTTCGAGTCGATCCCGACAAGCACGAGATCCGCGTTGATGGCGAATTGGTGCGAATTGCCCATCGCGTATACTATGCCGTAAATAAACCTCAAGGCGTTGTTTCGACCAATGCCGACCCAAGTGGCCGCCCGCGGGTCATCGACCTGGTCCCACCGCACAAGCACCTTTTTACGGTCGGACGCTTAGACCGTAGCAGCGAGGGTTTGATTCTTGTAACCAACGATGGCGAGTTAGCGAATCAGCTGGCTCATCCTCGATATGGTGTGCCGAAAACCTACCGTGTTGAGGTTGCGGGCCACCCAACCCCGGAAGAACTGGACCAACTGACGCGCGGGATCCACTTGGCCGAAGGAAAGGTCCAGGCGTCGGAAGTGCATTTAAAGAAACGGCTCAAGCAAAGCACGTTACTGGAAATTGTGCTACGCGAAGGCCGAAATCGTGAAATTCGCCGGATGCTCGCCCGATTGGGGCACAAGGTCTTGCGACTCAAACGAATCGCCTTGGGGCCTCTCAAGTTAGGCGACATACCGGTGGGCGGGTACCGTAAGCTGCAGCGTCTAGAAGTCGCCGCTCTCCGTAACATAGCGTCGGGCAAGCCAACGTCGGGGCGCAAAGCCGGCGACACCCCCAAATCCCGCGAGACACTTCTGCGAAAGAAGCGGCGGCCAACTGCAGCGTCTCGTTCGCTTGGCAAGGTCCTCTCGCCTGAGTCTAACGACTTTGTTGACTTCCTGGAGACTCCCACCAAACAGAAGGCGGCTACGCAACGTGTATCGACGGGTGTTACCCGCGGGAAAACCGGTCGCGCTGCAGGGCAGGGCCGTCGTCCATCGAATCCGCCGCGTCGCAAGAAGCGTCCTCGATGAGTAATCCACTGCACGCCGCATTTTACGCCGATCATGCCTTCCAACGCACGGTCGAAGTTATCGAGAATGTGTGCATCGCGCGAGACACGTACCGTGTGCGGTTCGCGTGCCCCGAGATGGCGCGTCGCGCTGTTCCCGGCCAGTTCTTTATGGTGCGTTTGTCAGGCTTCAATGATCCTCTCATCGGCCGGGCGCTGGCTTTGTACGATACGGCGCCATCCAATGACGGTCAGCTTGCGTTGATCGACTTGGTGTACTTGGTCCACGGCAAACTAACTCGTCGGCTCGCAGTAACCCGCCCCGGTCAACTTTTGGATGTCTGGGGTCCGTTAGGAAACGGCTTTCCTCCGGAACCCACGCCACATTTGGTTATGGTGGCTGGCGGGATTGGCCAAACTCCCTTTCTCACACTGGCCCGCGAGTTTCTCGGCCAACGACGTTTCGGAGATCCTCCGCGAAACATTCCTCGGTCACAAAAAGTAACGCTCTGTTATGGCGCCCGGTCGGCAGATTACCTGGCCGGGGTCGAGGATTTTGAGCAGTTGGGAGTTGAGGTCCGAATTAGCACCGACGACGGTTCACGTGGTCATCATGGATTGGTTACGGACCTGCTTCAACAGGTCCTGACGGAGTCGGATCTGCCGCTGCGCATCGTGTGTTGTGGTCCGGAACGAATGATGGAAGCCGTTTCCCACATAGCGGCACATTCGAACACACCGTGCCAGGTTTCACTAGAGACACCCATGGCTTGCGGCATGGGCATCTGCTTTTCCTGCGTCGCCCGAGTTACGGATGAAGTAGGCGGCTGGGATTACAAGCGGACATGTGTTGAAGGTCCGGTATTCGATTCAGCCAAGATCCTGTGGTAGCTCTCTCATAAGCCAAAAACGAGAATTTGCCGAATGTGCGCGGCGCGATGTATGGGGCGCTCACCGGAGAAAAAACAAAAAACGCCGCCAACGGCCTTATGAACGGCAACCGTTGGCGGCGTCTTGTTCCCTGGCGTCGGGGCGATGCAGACATCGCCCCGACGCTCAGTACAACTCTGCTGTGAAGCACCCGCCCTGGCGATTGACCCAGAAACCGCCAGGAACAAGCTAACTGCTCCAACCCAGGAGGGAGGGTAAACGCCAGATTCCCGCAAATCCGGCGTAAACAGCAGAGTCTACATTGGCTTGCTGTTTGGGTCGCGGTGGGCGAGGCCCACCACTCGTCAGTTCACGTAGTCGGCCATCCGAAAAATCTTAGGTCGATCGACGTCGTAATCTCTGCGAGCACCGACGTCGTAGAGCCATCGCCGAGCGACAGCACGATCATCGAAGGCGAGTCGCCGGCCGCCGACAATTTGAAAATCTTCAGCCCCTTTGCCGGCGATGAGCACCGTGTCGCCAGGGCGCGCCTTGTTCAAAGCGTATTCGATCGCCGCAGCCCGGTCGGGTAGTACATGAGCAGCGCCGGGATAACGATAACCATCGAGCAGATCGTGAGCAATCTTTCTCGGCGACTCGCGCCGCGGGTTGTCGCTCGTGATCACTCCCCAGTCGGCGTACCGCTCAACCGCTCGGCCCAAGAGCGGTCGTAACGAGCGGCTCCGCTGTCCCTCGGCGCCGTACACGCACAGCAACCGGCCGGATGTGACACTCCTTAACGCACGAAGCGTTGCGGCCAGCGCGTCGGGAGTGCGAGCAGCGTCTACAAAGACCCCAAACGGCTGCCCGCACTCCACACGCTCTAGGCGGCCGGGAATCGGCGGCGCCGACTCCAAGCCCTGAACCGCGGTGAGAAGATCGACGCCTAGCCCTAGCCCAACTGCTACCGCAGCCAGGCAATCAGCCAGAAAATGATCGCCGACCAACGGCGTTCTCACCGCAGCCGTTTCCCGCCCCGCCGTCAAAAGAAACGTCTGTTCGCTCTTGTGCCGCTCGACAATTGCAGCAGTCAGATTGGCCTCTCGATCGGCGCCGACAGTCAGCGTGGGATGGGCCAATTCATCCAATATGCCACGACTCCCACGGTCGTCCGCGTTCAACACGCAGAAACCGTGAGGCTTCAAGTGCTCGAAAATACGCCGCTTCGCACGGACGTAGTTCTCCGGCGTACCATGAAGCTCCAAGTGATTGCGACGGATATTTGTCAGCACCACCGCATCGAATCGCACGCCTGCAATGCGATGTTGTGCTAGCGCCTTGCTTGAAACCTCAACCACTGCATGCGTGCAACCGGCGGCATGCATGCGGGCCAGCCAATCTGCCAACTCCGCCGGTCGAGGCGTAGCGCCTTGCGCCCGATCCACCTCACGCGAGTCGCAATACCCCAGGGAGCTAAGCACGCCCACCTGCGCGCCCGCGGCCTTCAAAATGTTTGCAATCAACAGTGACGTCGTGGTCTTACCAAGCGTCCCCGTGACGCCAATCACCGTCATGCGTTCGGCCGGATTGCCCGCCAATGCCTGACACACGCGGGCGAACGCCTCACGTGAATTGTCAACAAGGCACATGGGCACGCCTAATGGAAGCAACCGCTCTCCAAGAATCGCTGTAGCACCATTTGCAACAGCCTCTTCAGCGTAATCGTGCCCGTCGCACCGCGCGCCCTCCATGGCGACAAACAAGTCGCCGGGCAAACAGCCGCGCGAATCGCTACTGCACGAAACGACGCGAATATCGTTCGCCCCGAGAATTTTGGCGCGAGGTAGGAGCCTTCGCAGGCTCACCCCCTGCGGCTGTTGATTTGTCGAGGGCATACTTCAAAGGCCTCCTTGCCTTGAGACGCCGCATGAATGAACTCACACAGAAACAACCGACGAACTCGAACTTCTCCTCCTTGAGAAACCGAACTCGCCGTGAGCAAACCACTTGGATTCGCGATTTGCTCGGTTTCCCGTGCGACGATGGGGCGGATTTTGGCGATTTTTTGCCTTTCGTCAAGGCGATTTTTTCAAGTTTCGTCCTCGTGCTGCCGCAGCCCCTCTTTGGAAAGAAATTACAACTCACTCCTGAGTGCCAACCCGTCATTCGTTGTCTCACACGGAACGACTTGGCAACCCATACCAATCGGCTACTTCAACGCTTGGCGAGCGGGCGAAGTTCTCTTGGGAGCGGAAAATAAACATCCTCTCGCCGGAGAGAGCGGGCTTCGACCGTTGCCCCAAATCGATCCTGCATAAACGCGATACACTCTTCAACCACCGACTCGGGAGCGCTGGCGCCGGCGGTCACCAACACAGTTTCATCGCCGGTGAACCATGCCAAGTCGATGTCGGACGCTCCGTCGATAAGGAACGCCCTCTTGCCCCGTTCCAACGCGAGTTCCTTTAGGCGTTGGCTATTGGAGCTGTTTTGGCTCCCCAGCACCAACACGATATCCGCCTCGTCCGAGAGCACGCGCACCGCCTCTTGACGGTTTTGTGTGGCGTAGCAAATATCTTCCTTCGGCGGACCCTCGATCTGCGGGAACCGCTCGCGCAAGCGGCTAATGATGCGGTTCGCATCGTCTACGGAGAGCGTCGTCTGAGTCAAATAAGCCAATTTTGTGTCAGGCTCAAACTCGAGACGGTCCACGTCCTCAGGCGTTTCGACAAGTACAATCGCCTCGGGCGCTTCCCCCATGGTGCCGATCACCTCGTCATGCCCTTCGTGGCCGATCAGAACAATCGTATATCCCCGCGACGCATACTTAATTGCCTCCAAGTGAACCTTGGTGACCAACGGGCACGTTGCGTCGATCGCAGTTAGTTGGCGTTCCTTGGCGATACGCCGTATCTCCGGAGACACGCCATGGGCCGAAAATAGGAGGTGCGACCCCATGGGCACGTCGCCCAAGTCATCAACAAAAATCGCCCCTTTCTTCCGGAACGATTCGACCACGTACTTATTGTGGACGATTTCGTGGTAGACGTAGACCGGTGGTCCGAACGCCTCCAGCGCCAAGTCCAAACTTTCAATCGCCATATTGACGCCCGCGCAGAAACCGCGAGGGCTGGCCAAAATTACTTTCATAAGTGTTTGGGCTCCTATTCTTTCATCATAATAGAACAACCCTCATCAGCCGAACAGGTGCATGACGGCGGACACGCGGCCCGTCGGTACACGGTTTCCAAGCATGTGGGTACGAACTACAATCCACACCGAAATTTCTCGCAAGTTTTCACCCGCCTCCGTATTCACTATGAACCGCAAGTTACCAATCCTTGCCGTTGCGAGCCTGCTCCTGACCGCATGCGCCGCGGTTGTATTCGCCCAAGATTCCGCTCCACCCTTGCCGCGCATCACACCAGACGCCGCCGGAATGGATGGCGAAGTGTTGGCTCAAATTGAGAAACGGATGCGGCAGTTCGTCGCTGACCACGAAATTTCGGGGAGCGTGACACTCGTGGCGCGCCAGGGAAGAATCGTGCACTTGGCGGCTGTAGGGCATGCGGACATCGCCGCCAATCGCCCTATGCGCGAAGATACGCTCTTCGCCATCGCGTCGATGACCAAACCGATTACTGCAACAGCGGTTATGATCTTGCGCGATGAGGGAAAACTCTCACTCGACGACCCCGTGTCCAAGTACATTCCGGAATTCGCGAATGTACGATTGGAAGGCAAACCCGCGACGCCAGAAATCAACGTGCGTCATCTGCTCACCCATACCTCGGGGCTCAGTGGAAGCCAGCAGAACCAAGGAACACTCGAGGCTACAGCTAAGGGTCTCTCAGCCCGACCCTTGGCATTTGCCCCAGGAACGCGGTGGGAATACAGCCCAGGCCTGACGGTTGCTGGCCGAGTCGTTGAAGTCGTATCCGGAAAATCGTTTGAGCAATTCCTCGAGGAGCGAATCTTTCGGCCTTTGGGAATGAAAGACACGACATTTCATCCGAGCGCCGAACAACGATCGCGGCTGGCAACTTTGTATAAACCAGGTAACGACAAAAAATCACTTGTTGCGACGCCGAATTGGCTGAATGATGTAACGGCAGAGCGATCACCCAACCCTTCGGGTGGGCTGTTTTCGACCGCTCTCGATATGGCGCAGTTCTACCAGGCCATCCTCCAGAACGGAGAACTGGGCGGCCGGCGGATCCTGTCGCCCCAAACCGTTCAGGAAATGGTATCGCCACAAACGGGTGATCTAAGAACCGGATTTACGCCCGGCAATGGTTGGGGGCTGGGGTGGTGTGTGGTGCGTGAACCGCAAGGCGTTACACGTATGCTCTCACCAGGTACATATGGGCATGGCGGCGCGTTCGGTACACAGGGATGGGTTGACCCCCATCGTCAGATGGTTTTCGTGCTAATGATCCAGCGCACCGAGTTTGGAAACAGCGACGCTTCCAACGTACGCGAGGCATTACAAGAGCTTGCTGTCGAAGCCATCAAGCCATAGCAAAAAGGCGGGCCTACGGACAACCAACCGTTTGCAAACCCACATCGCTCGTTGGTGCGCAAGTAAATACCCCTGGCGGGAGAGCGCCAGACACACCTCGCGGCGGCTAACGCGGCGAACTGACTTCACCCACCTTGGTGTATAAGTGATCGTCCAACGGGTTTTCGTTGCCAACGCTCGTGGTGAAAAAAGGCTTGACGACGCGATTGTCTAAAAGAAGTCGGAACAAGACGGGATTTGATCCCGATCGCATTCCGTCGCAAGGATGGCTATGGGCAGCGCTGAGGACGTCAAGGTCCGAGTGCATCCTGCCAAGCCAATCTGATGTCCCGCCACGGCAATCCTGACTCCAACACCAGCGCGGCTCGTGAGCATGCGAATTTGACCAACGCGCACGTTGGAGTTTACCACCAGGACGACGGCTGCGCCACGTTCATCCAAGCGTTCGCTCATGATGTCGTCCTGTTCGAGGGTTCAAACCCTAGCGAACATGTTCAATTCGGCGCCCATACAGTTCCCGGGGCGCCGCAGTTGTCGCTGCCGTGCAAAACCACAATTGGGCTATCATTTGACCCGCTCATTAACGCAGATAAGGGGCGCAGTATACCAAGAGCGGAGCCTTCGAAGTTGGATTTGGCGAGGTTTCAGCCTGGGGCAAGCCACGACGCACGCCGTTGCGACACGAAAAGCCTTTCCCGTAGTGGAAGGTTGGGCGTACGACTCCGATCCTCGATACGGCGGAGTCATGGCTAACCGCGATGTTGGATCACCTCAATGCGGTTATCAATCGTAGCGGCTTGTGGAATCTGCTTGGCGACCAACGTTTGGGCCACCTGTTTCAGATAAAAGGTGGCGACCCGCCCATAGAGTGTCACAACACCGTTTCGGTAGGAACATCGCACATCTCTCACTGCGTCGTAGGCCGACTGCCACAAGACCGATTGCGCTGCCGATTCCACCGAAGCACAGAATTCGAAGTTTCCTTGCAGCTTTTCGTCATCAACCACTAACCGACTTTGCGAAGCACTATCCATTAAGAAAATATCCCTTGTTAAGAACGAACTGCATCCCGAAAGCAATTGTGTGTTATCAATTCATTTCGAGGCGGGAGCGGCATTAAGTCGCGTCGCAAGAGGCCGTTCTAGAGAACCTTTGAGGTCGAGTCGGTCGTAAAGGTGGAAAGAGAGAGAAGAATTGTCGACGGGATATACCTTATCAGTTTTTCTGTGGGTTCTTGTAGTCGCAAACTCTGCCTTTGTTGCGTGGCGGCTTTACCTACGTTTTAGGTATTACGAGTGGTGCGTCCCCTCTGACAAGCGACTTGCTCATGATCATCGCCCTGGCCTAAGTTGAACCGTGCTTCTCCGCCACCATTGTCGTGTGTCTAGCGAACTAATGCGAAGACGCCAGCCGCGTGCATGTCGACGTTGATGGGCTTTCCTAGAAAAAACCCTTTAAGGCTTCCGATCACTACGCCTCCTTGGTAGGCTTTTAAGCGTTTGCCCGGCGGCGATAGGGTGCGCCACGAAGTTTTCGAGGCTAAAGACATGAGCGATCTGGAAGATGGTTTGTTGAAGGCGTGAGGAGTGCGGGCATGTAATTTCGTCGTATCCCTGGACAGTAAGTGACTGAACGATGCCGAACTAACATGTCCTCGGCAGCCCTAGTTGTCAGGAGCCCCATGACGAATCGGGCCAACTGTTCCATCGAGTCGGAATAACAGGGTTCGAGTCCGCCGAACAACTTCGCAAGAATTCGACTCCACGGGCCATAAGGCAGTTGGTCCACAAGAGGTTAATGGCCGCATTGAATGATTTGCATTGTCGGCCCAGAAATTGCGTGACGGGTATGAACGTGCCGGTAGGCATTCGCCGGTTCGCAACTTTGGCCGTGCGTCTCAATCCATTACCCCAACAGCACGATCAAGCAACGTCGCCCTTGCAGTCTCACGGTCCTCTCTACGATTTGAGCGGATCGTTGCGATCCCTGATAATGAGTGATGCCACGAGCCATCGGCCGAAATTCCTGAACACGGCATCAGAGATATGCAGAACCTCGCCAGCCCGAGTTGGGCCACGTTGATGCACGCAACTCAACCGCGTTGGCGAGTGATGGTACGGCGTACATCTCCTCGCAGTCTTAACTTGCGTGGCCATCGAACACAGCCCATCGTAAAGTGGCTGACGATTGCTCTTCTTTCCTCTTGTCACGGTGAATGAGTATGACGTCACATTTCCCACATGCTGGCGGCCAAGCCGTTGCGACTCCCCCTCAGACCGGAAAGGCCCGAGTTGTCCTGGTCGACGATCACGAGTTGCTGCGGTTAGCGCTTAAGGATCTGCTCAACAACGAACCTAACTTGGAAGTATGCGGAGAGGCATCGGACGCGGATACCGCCTACCTCGTAATCAGTGAAAAACGTCCCAACTTGGTTATCGTCGATATTTCGCTCAAGTCAGGCGACGGACTCGATGTGGTGCGTCGGGTGAAAACGCGATTCCCGGACATCCAACTTATCGTGCTTTCGATGTACGATTGCAAGCTCTACGCCGAGCGGTCGCTGCGAGCAGGAGCGTCGGGTTATATCAACAAGCAGCAACCGACTCGGGATATTCTCGACGCCGTGCGAACTGTCTTGGCGGGCGATGTTTATCTCAATCAGTCCATGACGCGCGAGATGTTGCGTCGCGCCACGCAGACAGGCGACCCAGTGACATCTTCCCCCCTCGACACACTCTCCGATCGCGAATTGGAAATTTATCGTTTGATTGGCCAAGGAATGGCGACACGTCAAATCGCCCGTGAATTGCACATTTCCACGAGCACGGTCGAAACGTATCGTGAACGGCTTAAGACCAAGTTGCGATTGAAGAACGGCGCCGAGTTAACTCGCCACGCGCTTCAGTGGGTCTTGGAGAACGGCTAACGCAAGTACAGACACAGCTGATTGGTAGGTCAAGCCCGATCACTGCCAGCTAGGGTGAAGCGTCCCGAGTCGCTTGTGTTTTACTATGAAACAGCACCTACCCTATCCCCCGCTGCCTTTACACCGCTTGGACGGGCGTTCCGCGAAAAATAGTCAAACCGGAATAGAACTGAGTACCTCGCCGTCCACTCACAACGCTAATTCCGTGGTGGACTACCTGGATACCGAAATTCCACCTACGCGAGTTGTGCGCTGGCTAGTCAGCAGGCCTGCCACGTGTGGAATAACTTGCCAGCTCGGTTGCTAGACGCATGACGAAAAGTTCAGTCTCCCGAAACGTCTTCCGGCCCCAGTGCTACGTTGGCGTGCAATGATTTACCTTGCGCCCGCGGATCTGCCAACCATAACATGAACATCGTCTGACGCGTGAAATTGGTCCGGCCCCTTGCGTGTGACTCCGGGGAGCCATTCTCGCAGTACCCCACGCAGAAGTTTTTGTCTGCGTTTTTGAGATCTATTGGCTAACAACCCCCGTCGATTTCGTCTATTTGTCTGCGTTACCGTTCACGCTTTCTAAGTGCTCCTTGAGAAACTGACGCAGGTCACCGCGCTCCAGATCATTCAACGTGCGGAAACGCAACTTCACCAAGTCACGGTCTTCGCGCGTTGCGTCGAGTTCGCGGTCGTAACCTAGATCGGTTGTTCGCCCCAACGCAATCTTACCTTTCGGGCCAGACAACACCAAGTTGACCCATTCCGGGCGTTTCGTCTGGATGCTGGCCCAAGGCTCTCGCCGACCTTGGGGAATAAAATGCACCAATTGCTGATTGTTCCAAAGAAATTGGCC
>CAYWIS010000046.1:0-32465 GCA_964458385.1 uncultured Pirellulaceae bacterium | reverse complement strand
CGCTGTACAGCGGATGGTTTGCCGGACCGTCGACATTTTTGATTCCGTGGAAACAATTGTCGATCGGCTTCTCGCTGACGATCATTCTCTGCCTGTTAGCCGCAGTTTGGCCGTCCATAAGAGCAGGGTGCGCTGAGCCTTTGACGTTACTCCGAGCTGGCCGCGGCGCCATTTAGCGTTCGGCGTTGGTCGATCGGCCGGGTATCGGACAGGCTGGAGCCCACGACACTTCGATGCGTGGGATCGTCGATTTTACCAATACCGACCGTAGCTCAGGCGGTGTGAGGCGGACTAGAAACAAAGGAAACGTGCATACTTTGCTGGAAATTGCGTTATCCCCTCCGCGGCATAGCCTTTGCTAGTCGCAGGTCGCCGCCACACCATCCTCAGGGGCCCTTGTCATCGATCTGACCATGAGCTACTGTAACCCCCTAGAAAACAAGAATGAGTCTCAATATCAATTAATTGGCCAAATTGCGCGGTTTCGTCTCATTTTCGACATACGGTTGTGTAGGCTACGAAATGAAAAGTGCGTTACAAATAATTATCCAGTATGGAGTTGCGCTGACCGTACTGAGCAATTGGGGCATCAAAGAGCTCCGGGCAGAACTACCTTCGGGCGCTCCGCTTCAGCTTGCTGGGACAGAGGTATTTGAGATGACCTCTCGTTTCGGCCTTCGATATCGCATTTTTATTGCGAAGCCACAGAGCCACCCTCCATTGGGGGGATTCCCGGTCCTTTATGTTCTTGATGCAAACGCCTGTTTCGCAACGGCCGTCGAATCGTATCACGCGCACATGAACGGGCCGCAAGACGCAGGCGCTTCACCGATGGTCATCGTCGGTGTTGGCTATCCCACGGAAGCCCCTTTTGACTTCGTCCGTCGCACCTGGGATCTAACCACGCCCGCCGCGCCCGAGAAACTGCCTCCTTCACGTGCTCCCGGCGGATGGCCGCCCCACGGCGGCGCCGATCAGTTTCTGGCGTTTCTCGAGGAGGAAGTGAAACCTGTCGTCGAAAAGAAGTTTCCGATCAATCGCCGACGACAGGCAATCTTTGGCCACTCCTTTGGCGGATTGTTTGTGCTGCACGCCATGTGCGCACGCCCCGAAGCGTTTCAGCGATATATCGCCTCTAGCCCTTCGTTTTGGTGGAACGATTACGCACTTGTTTCGGAATTGCGCCAGTTCTTGGCCACGCTGGACCAGCATCGGCAACCGATTGAGTTGGTCATCACGGTAAGCGGCGTGGAAACGACGGAAAACCGCGGTCCCGCAGCCTCTCTGCCTCCTACACCTGCAAAGGAACAGTTTGGCAATACACGTAACTTTTGCCAGCAACTTTCCCGGCAACAATCGCCCAAGTTTTCAATGACGTACCGCGAATTCGCCGGGGAGAATCACGGCTCAGTTTTGCCTGTGGCGTTGAACTTCGCAGTGCGTCTTCGACCCGTCAACGTTGACTGAGTCTTCTGGTAAGTCGCCTCTCCGATACGCACCTTCCCCCTATGATGAATCCCTCCCTTGATACCGAGCCGTGCGAAACGTCGACCTCGGAATTGAAAAGCAACTCGGCCACTTCGAGTATGCCCGCGGTTGATGTCGCCAGCGCGGTCGACACCGAGCCAACTCGCCCCCGCCAAAATCTTTATCAAGTGGTGTGGCGTTGGCACTTCTACGCCGGTTTGTTCGTAGCGCCGATCTTTTTTGTAGTGACGCTTACCGGCGTATTGTACGTTTTTCGCACGGAACTGACTTTCTTGCGCGATCGTTCGCTTCTCTTTGTAACTCCACAATCGAAGCGATTGAGTTACGAGGAGTTACATCAAATTGCCGTAGCGTATGCTTCGCCACATGAAGTGGAAGCAATTACGGTCCATCCCGAAGCCAATCGCTCGGTTCGCTTCGTCGCCCACATTGAGGCTGAAGCGAAATCGCCAGATAGCCGCCCCGCCCGTGAGCGTTACCTTTACGTGTACGTCGATCCTTACACCGGGAAGGTGCTTGGCTCTCAGATCGCAGAAGAGGATTTCTTTGCCATCGTCCTTCAGTTGCACCGGAACCTCTTCATGGGGACTCCCGGGCGGATCGTCACCGAGCTGACAACAAGCTGGGGGCTTCTACTTCTGGCCACGGGCGCCTTTCTTTGGTGGCCACGCGGCAAGAAGAACGTCGGCGTCTGGGCGCCGAAGCTCCGCGGGAAACTGTACGCGACGCTGCGCGATTTGCACGCGGTAACCGGATTCTACCTGGTTCCGCTGGCGTTTCTGCTTATTGGCACAGGAATGTTCTTCACGGTTCTTTGGGGAGCGAACTTCAACAAAGTCGTGAAAAAGGCTGGTCATTGGCCAGAGGCATGGTTTGCCAAACCCAAATCAGAACCCGCACCGCCCGGCGCGACACCCGTATCACTCGACCAGGTCGTCACCAACTTTCTAACTTACAGCCGACCTTACGATAGCGTGGGGATCAAACTGGCCGCTTCCCCCGACGCGGCGCATCAAGCCTGGATGATTCAAGATGAGAACAAGAATTCGTATCGGATGGTGGCAATTGACCAATACACGGGGGAAATCCTTCGCAAGTTAGACGCCAACGAAGTTCCTCTTTTGTATCGTGTGCGGCTTTGGACCGTATCGATTCACATGGGGCAGATCTTCGGCTTACCCACCAAGATCCTCTCGCTGATCACCAGCCTCGGATTGCTCGGCCTCACGATCACCGGGCTTTGGATGTGGTGGCGCCGCCGCCCCGCCGGACGCGCCGGCTTCCCGCGGCGTCCGCCGCCAGGCTCATTGCCTACCTGGGGTTGGGCGATCATCGTTGCCTGCGGATTGATATTGCCCATTGCCGGCGCGTCAATGGTCCTCGTGTGCATCGCAGATACCTGTCTTCAAAAAATTGGGGTCGCTTTTCGAGGTAGCCGCGAAGAGATTGCCCCATAGCCTGCCTAACAATCTCCGCCAGCCCCCGAAACGCATACCCGCATCGCTAAAGACGACACCATCCCTTCCTATTCCCCCCTAACCTCCAGCAAGCCAATTTCCTTCGATTCGAAGGCCAGCCAGCTACGGGGTTCCCAAGCCTACCTAACCTGTACTGGAACTGACACAATGTTGCGCTCCAAGATTGTCAAACGCCCAGCGTTCACACTCGTTGAGTTGTTGGTTGTCATTGCAATCATCGGCATTCTGGTCGCCCTTTTGCTCCCAGCGGTGCAAGCAGCTCGCGAGGCGGCCCGTCGCATGAGCTGCAGTAACAACCTTAAACAGATCGGACTCGCGCTTCACAACTACGCTGGAATCTACAGCGAAAGCTTGCCCAACAACGGTTTTTCGTGGCCGGGCGGTTATCCGAACGACTACTCTCCTCACGCTCGGCTATTGCCGTTTCTGGAAAAAGAGAACCTGCAAAACTTGATTGACTTCCGGATTTACATGGGGCACCCGGCGCTGGACGATCTCCCCGCTGAGTTGCGGCAAGCGGCGGCGACCCGCATTGAAACCTTTGAATGTCCCAGCGACGTTGGGGCGAAATTGAATCGGCTGACCTTGCCCTCAGGCGCCGTCATTGACGTGGCGGGAACAAGCTATTCAATGAACCAAGGGAGTGGCTTGGACGGCGTCTTTCACCCCGGCAATGGCACGCCCGCCGATGGGCTTTGTTGGATCAACGCTCAAATCAAGTTCCGCGATGTGATCGACGGGACCAGCAACACCATTGCATTCTGCGAAACCACAATTGGAGAAGGGATCGATATCGCCGCACCCACTCCGTTTCAGGATCCACGACGATACCGCGCCAATGCGTCTGCGGCGAACGACGCGGTCGCCAGTGCAGGAGATCCAGGCGACACGGCCGGTGTCGCTTCTTATATCACCAGTTGGGATGGATCGCGCAACCATCAATGGCTCCGCGGAAGCATTCCCGACGGCCCCGTGATGAACGGGCGTTGGACGCCTAACTCGGCCGTCCCCGATATGGTCGTTGGCTCATCGAAGATCACTGCCGCGAGGAGTTATCACGGCGGAGTGGTTATGGTGTGCCTTGTCGATGGAAGCGTGCGGTCGGTCGCCAACACGGTCGACCGGACGGTCTGGCATGCCAGCTGGACGAGAGCAGGCGGCGAGACCAAAACGCTCTCCTCAGAATAGACGATGTCAGACAGCACACGCGAAGTTGATTGCTCGGCGCCAGGAGCTTGGCCCTCCCCGGCGGGTTTCACATGGATGCCCGCCGGAGCCCCTCTCTAAGATATGGAGCGACAAATCGCTCGTGGGAGACAGCCTCCATTCTTCTTTCAGTTTCTACGTAACTGCATGATGACAATGCGGGAAGTGGCATCACAACTGCCGCCACCGCTCTTGTTTGAGACCAACTCTCGGTTTCATTAACAAAGATCATCGATCATTACGGCCTTCCGGGATCGAGCCCGCTAATCCTGCTGAGAGTGGGACATCAATACCGCAGCCTGCTCAGACTAAAGGTGGACATTGATGTTACTTGCCTCTTGCTATTACGGCGGGCTGTTTTTTGTATACAATATCTATTATGACATCAGCAATGGACCTCCCCCCCTCGTCATTGACCTCGGTCAGTGACATCACAAAACCTTTGCAACGTGGCGGCCTACGGACGCAAATCAGCCAAAGGTTAGCCATTGGCATCTTCGCGCGACACTTTAAAGCAGGCGAAAAGCTGACGGTTCAGCCTCTTGCTGAATTGTTCGGAGTCAGTCGCACGCCTGTCCGCGAAGCGCTCATGGAACTGGAATCGCTGGGGATGGTGGAGGTATTGCCGCACAAAGGGGCAGTAGTGCGGGAGTTCGGCCCTCAAGACGCTCGCGATTTGATCCAGATTCGGAAGATCTTAGAGCGAGAAGCGATTCGCTGCGCCTGCGGGAAAATTCCGCGCGATCAATTGGAAGAGTTGCATCGCGAGCTGAAAGAGGTAATCACTGCTCCCCCATCTACCGCAACCACGAAGGCAACGCGGGAACTCGACCTCCGACTGCATGCTACGATTGCCTCGTACTGCCAAAATCGACGGTTGCAGGACGAGCTCGCTCGCTGCTGGACGATTTGCAAAGCGATGACGGACGCGTACGACATCTTGCTACGCGCTTCGGACCGCTTTGTCCGGCCACAAGAAAACCTCGAGCATCTGGCTATCGTCGAGGCACTACTTGCGGAGGACGCCGAGGCGTCCCAAAGAGCGCTGGAAACCCACCTTGATACCTTCTTGGAAGATTATCTTCGAAATCACTTTTACCAAGAAAACGGCGACAACCGATCGCCGGCGGCATACGAGACATAGCCCCCCAAGAATAACTAACTCCTAACCCGCCGCACCACCCGCCGCGACCTGGGTCACCGGCAGCGTTTCCGTTTAATTCTCAGTCTTTGAGCGGACCGTCTCTTGCTTACAATGTATTGTGTATGTAGCATAGCACGTAATATGCAATATGCAATTGTTCCTCAAATCCGAGAGATGTGATGGCAAATAAGCGGCAGATCAACCGACGGACGATGATTCGAGGCACAATGGCAGGGTTGTCTGCCCTTGTTGCCGACTCGGTTCTGCGGAGAGCCTCCTTATGCTTATGGGCCGATCAAACTGAGCAGTCGGCAAAGGCCGATCCTAAGATCCGCGGCCCATTTCCCATCCTCTCGACTCCCTACACCGAGTCGGGCGAAGTCGACTTCGAAGTCCTTGCGAAGGAAGCCAAGTTTGTCGCCTGGGGCGGTTGCTCGGGGATGATTTGGCCCCAGTCGGGAGACAGCGTCGATCTGCTGTCCATGGAAGAGAAGATGAAGGGCATGGAGGTGTTGGCAGAGACCGTGCGTGATCTCCCTGTTGCGTTGTGTCTCGGGGTTCAAGGAAAAGACACCGAAGAAATGCTCGCTTTTGCGGAGCATGCTGAAAAGCTGAAGCCAGACGCCATCATCTCGCGACCGCCCGACAACGGAAAAACGGAAGAAGATCTCTTGCAGTACTGGCGAGCGCTGGCTGCGGTCGCTAAACGTCCGGTCATCCTTCAAACCACAGGCGGCGTTGCCTACAAAGGGCCAGTTCCTTCGCCGGAACTGCTGATCCAGCTCGCAAGAGAGTTCCCCCACTTCGGCTACATCAAAGAAGAAGCCGGAAACGTGTTTGCCCGGATGCGTGCCTTGATCGACGCCATGCCGCCTGTGCGGCGTGTGTTCAGCGCCCGAGGCGGTTTCCACTGGCTGGAGGAGTCTCGGATTGGATCGGAAGGGGTGATTACCGAGCGCGCCGCCTACGCTGACCTGCTCACCTTTATTTGGGAACGACAGCAAAGCGGTAAGGAGCCTGAAGTCCTGAAAGACGCCTTCCAAAAGTTCCTCAATATGGTCAATGCAAAACCGGGCGGGCTGCGGGGAACTGGCTTGTATATCTGGAAGAAGCGTGGAGTCTTCAAAAATTTAGTCTCGCGCGAGTATGGTCCCGAGAAGTCAATTCCTTCGACTCCGATTGTTCGAGAGCTCAAATTGACCGCGGAGCAGACTGCGGAAATTGAAAAGCGTTTTGAAGACCTGCGTCCATACCTCAAAGAGGTAGCGCCAGACTTGAATGGATCCGCGTAAGGGGGAGGGCAACCCTGGATTTGGGCTTCGCGGCTCTTTGGGGGAATGCAAGATGAACCGGCCTACTCGTCGCACGTTCTTGAAGCACTTGGCTGCCAGCAGCATCGCGGCGCCGGTGACCATCTCCGGCGCCAAAGCTTCCGGCCAAGTGATTGGAGCCAATGACCGCATTCGAGTCGCCGTCGCCGGCATCAATGGCCGCGGTCAAGTTCACATGCACGTGTTCGGAGGGATGAAGAATGTCGAGGTGGCGTACCTCGTCGATCCCGATAGCCGACTTTTTGCGTCACGTAGTGCGGCGGTCGAGAACCAGACCGGCAAGAAGCCGAAATGCGTCCAAGACATTCGCCGAGTGCTGGAGGATCCAACCGTCGACGCTGTTTCGATCGCGACGCCTAATCACTGGCACGCGCTGATGACCATCTGGGCGTGCCAGGCGGGGAAAGACGTCTATGTTGAAAAGCCGTGCAGCCACAACATCGTTGAAGGCCGCCAGATGATCGAAGCGGCCGAACGGTATGGCCGCATCGTTCAGCATGGCACCCAATGGCGTTCCGATCCCAAGTGGCAAGCGTATACGGCCGATATTCGCAACGGCAAATACGGAAAACTGCGGACGGCCCATATTCAAATCTTCCGTCCCCGGACGAGCATCGGAATTAAACAAGCGGCGCCGCCTCCTCCAGGACTTGATTACGACCTTTGGGTTGGACCTGCTCCGTTGCATCCGTATCGCCCCAACCTGGTCCATTATCAATGGCACTGGATATGGGATTATGGCAACGGCGAAATTGCCAACTTAGGCTCTCATCTGTTTGAAATGGCTCGATGGGCGATGCCCGAAGGCGCCCTTCCTCAAAGGGTCATCAGTCTGGGCGGTCGATTCGGGTATGAAGACCAGGGCGAAACGCCCAACACCCAGTTAACGGTGTTCGACTTTGGCGAGACGAAGCTGATCTGTCAGCAACGCGGGCTTTACAATCAAAACTCGATCCGGATGAACATTGACTTCCACACGGATCAGGGTGTAATCCGCGATGGCAAGTTCTACCCCCATGGGAAACGTGAAGGGGAACCGATCCCCAACGCCCCGCCCGGCGGACTTCCCGAGAACTACGCGCGAGAGCACTTTCAGAACTTTATTGATTGTGTTCGCAGCCGAAGGAAGGAAAACATCCAAGGGCCGCTTTTGGATGGCCACCGAACAGCCACGCTGGCTCACTTAGGCAACATCTCGTATCGCCTAGGAGATGAAGTCTCTTTCCAGCAATCGCCGAGTGACCTCTTGGAGGAGCAATTGGCGCATGATGCTTGGGAAGGCTTAAGGCGGCACCTGACCGACGAGGCCCGCCTAAATCTTGCTAACCTCCGCTATCGTCACGGTCGGGCCCTGCGTTTTGACGCAACGTCAGAAACTTTCGTCGACGCCCCCGAGGCCGACGAACTACTTCGCCGAAGCTATCGCGAAGCGTACGCGCTTTCGTAATCTGCGAGCTACCTTTTCTTGCGGCGGACACACCACCGCCGCGGGGCCTAACACGGTTCTCCTAACACCCTTCAATCCGACGACGTTTTCTTAATCTTCTCATCCACACAACGTTCACGCAGACTCGGGAGATTCGTATGTGCAAACGCCCTAAAGATGCCGCTGGTTTTACGTTGGTGGAACTGTTGGTCGTTATCGCAATCATCGGAATACTTGTCGCCCTGTTACTGCCCGCCGTACAACAGGCCCGTGAAGCAGCGCGGCGCATCCAGTGTCAGAACAACCTAAAGCAACTTGGAATAGCGTTGCACAACCATCACGACACCTACAATCAGTTTCCAACCTTTAGCGCCGGGACGCCGAACCTTAGTTACGTGGTGCACCTGCTTCCATTCATTGAACAGAACAACATTTACGAACTATTCCCGCGCGACTCCGCCGGCAAAATCAACGTGACAACCACGAACGACGTGCGGGGGAAGAATCGTATCGATTCGCTACTTTGCCCCAGCGGCGTGATTACCAATTCAACATATAGCGGCGAGGGTGAAAGCTTTACAAACCATTACTACGGCGTTTTAGGCCCCAAGGGGCAAAACATACAAACGGGCAACGACTACGACTTTGATCCGAACGGCGGCCAGGGAGGCGCCTCGCTACAAGGATTCTTCCAGTGGAAGAAGAACCTACGGTTCGCCGACATTACCGATGGCACAAGCAACACGTTAGCCATTGGTGAAATGAGCTGGAAGGATTCTGGATGTCATCGGAATTGGGTCCGCGGAGGAGAAATCGGCGCCAATAACGGCGTACACTCTGCTTCGTGCAAGAATGTCTACCACGCCATCAACGCCGTTGGGTATACGCCGGCCACGGCGAACTGGAATGACCCGAGCTTTGGAAGCGAACACCCTGGAATCGCTCAGTTTCTGCGCGGCGACGCATCGGTGGGCATCATTTCGGAAACCATTGCAATGAGCACTTACCGTGCGCTGGCCAGTCGCAATGGCGGTGAGTCGGTCAGTGAGAACTAGCGCCGTTGACTATTTCGGTTGCGATTTACGAAAGGTGACGCAATGGCGGAACACACTTTCCCTATGGTTAGTTCTCATTCTCGGCGCCATCGTGGGCGCCTAACGATAGCCTCCCTGGTGTTGCCAGCCGCGCTTGTGGTGTGCCTCGGATGCGGCGGAGGTGAAGGTGAACGGTATCGTGTCTCGGGCGCTATAACCTTAGACGGTGTTCCGATTCCTAACGGCATGATCACATTCGAACCCGATTTCCAAAAGGGAAACACGGGTCCGCAAGGAATCGCGCTAATTCGTGACGGCCGTTTCGATACAAGCACTCAGGGAGGGCGCGGAATCGTCGGGGGCCCCCATCGTGTTCGTATCGAAGGATACCGAGGTGAAGCGGTTCCTCCTGAACTGGCCGATCCTTCGGCGCCCACGACCGTTGAAGTTTTGATTAGCAACTTCGAAACCGAAGTAGATTTCCCGCAAGAAAATACGACGCACGACTTCACGATCACCAGTGACGCGCTGCGAGTCACGCGTCAAAATCAAGTGAGCTATGGTCCTTGAGACCTGACCGAACATCTATCTCCGCAGAAATCTAAACGGGCAGTGCGTTTAGAGAAATACACCGACGCGTTACCAGGCCTTTCTTCTCAAGACGCACCGCCATAAACGATGCTCCGGTAAAGACGATCAATTTGCCGGAGCTACGGCCGACTCTCCCAAGATTCTAAGCAAGAAGCATGGGTAGGTTTTGCTAGAAGCCACGAAAGCGGAGATCGCCCAACTGGTTCAACAGCATCGGAGCCAGCAAAAACCTCCTTCCAGCTACTGTCGCTTTCCTCAAGGACGACCAAGCGTTTTATCGCATCGCCCCTTTCTCTAAATCTTA
Organism: uncultured Pirellulaceae bacterium; assembly: GCA_964458385.1. Classification (GTDB taxonomy): domain Bacteria; phylum Planctomycetota; class Planctomycetia; order Pirellulales; family Pirellulaceae; genus JAHWKS01. The sequence goes on along the minus strand of CAYWIS010000046.1, from coordinate 22,463 downwards.
TGGGAGCCAGCGTCGGAAATGTCCTGAAAACGTTTTCCGCGATTCGTCGGAGCCTAAACCCCGGCAGGTTGTTGCCATCATGTGACTGTGCGGCCGCGCACGGGACGCCCGCTATATCAACCACTCGCTTTCGTCCGTGCTTGAAGTCCAAAAAACGTTCTGCGGTCGTCGGAAGTTGACTCAGGCGCATATCATTCCGACGAGAAGTTTCCACGTAATAACTTGGATGCGTCTTAACAGCGCAGCAGCTTTTGTCCGCAGCAACCGAACCTTCTACGGCCATGCCTCGTCCCATCTGACGGGGACGCGCCGTAGGCGAGTTGCCCGGCGGCGAAGCACACGAATATCGGTGGCGACTCCAAAATTGACCAAGAGAGAATCGTGTTCTTCGGTAGGATTTGGTAGTACTTAATTATCTCTTGCTCCGCAGCGCCAATCCTTTGCACTTGCCAGGACGACCTCTTTATGGGTTGGTTTGGGCAGCGTCAGATTGAATTTCCTCCGGTGGAAACCGCCGATGATGATGGACTATTGATGATCGGAGGGAAGCTATCCTCTGCGTGGATGCTGGAAGGCTATCTGAAAGGCATATTTGCCTGGCCGCTTTGTGTGGGCACGCGAGAAGTTCTGGCGTGGTTTGCTCCGGATCCGCGCGCGATCATCGAACTCGACAGTTTTCACGTTTCCCGCAGCCTACGCCGGCGAATCAAGCGCGGCGATTTTGAGGTCCGGTACGATACCGCGTTTCGCGACGTCGTTGCGGCGTGCGCCCAGCCTCGTCACGAGGGCGATGGCGTATGGATCACGCGGAGGCTGCAGGCCGCGTATTATCATCTCTTTCAGGCAGGGTACGCCCACTGCGTCGAAACGTGGCGCGAAGGGCGCTTAGTGGGCGGGGTGTTTGGCGTTGCCATCGGTGGACTATTTGCGGCCGAGTCGATGTTCCACCGCGAAACCGACGCCTCGAAAGTAGCCTTGTACTATCTGGTGCAACGACTGCGTGAACGTGGGTATACCCTGCTAGATATCCAGGTGTGGACGCCGCATACGGGCAGCCTCGGCGCCATCGAGATTCCCCGTTCAGAATATCAGCGGCGGCTTGCCGAGGCCATTGCGTTGCCCGTCAATTTTGACTAGCCGCCATAAGCATATCTACAAGAGCATTGTGGGCCGCAGGTTCGTTACGGTACAGAGCTTCGCTTATCGGCCCGACGCGCTCGCCGCGACGCCAGGCATGGAGGTGCTGCAGCAGCAAAGCGCGGCGCTGAGGCGTGGTATGAAGCAGCCAATACGTCCAAGCCCATGCCTCGGCGTAATCCCGTTGGGTCATATCGCCAGATGAGGCGAGAAGCTCCAAGCGACGAAGGTCTGGCCGCCAATGGCCTGCTTGGCGTTCATGCAGCAAAAGTTCGGCATGAGGAGCGTTCCACCCTCCCTGTTCGGCCGGCGTTTCGAAGTATTCCGCTAACCCTTCGTCAAGCCAAAGTGGCAAGTCGGGAAGCGAGGTGTGGAGATAAGCGTGTGTCGTTTCGTGCCGTAAGTCTTCCGGCGCGTGTTCGCTCCATTGGGCATAGACTTCGTACCGACCATGGTGCTTCACAAAGAACGCCCGCCGCACCGGGAAATCGGGAAACCGCTCCGCCAACGCCGCATGAAATCGTTCCGGCGTCGCAAAAAGATGCACCTCAACTGGGTGCGAAGCAAGATTCAATTCGAGCGTCTGCGCCAGGCGGTAACGCAAGTGCGTTAGCTCCGCCAGCAGAGGATGATCTTGCTCCAAAGCAAAATCCGCCTGTATCACCAGAGGATCGCGCACCATTGTAGTTGAAACCGGCGCCGCGGCGCGCTCGGCGCGCCCCAGCGTACAGCCGACCAAGAGCAAACAGCCTGCTATCAACACCCAGCGCTCCATCGCTGTCTAACGCGGCTGAAAGTATGCGTAATCGATCTGGGGGCGGCAAATATTAGTGACGTACGTGTTACCCTGGCCGCATTTCCAGAGGCTCGCGGGCACAGCACGTGGCTTCACGCGGTCGCCGCTTCCCGCGCGGCGATAAGGGCGTCCAGCTCGTGCTTCAAACGATCCAAAATCTGATCATACGGAAAAGCCCCTAGCGACTCCTTGCCTCGCTTGAGATTCACATGGTTGGGCCCACACCAAAGCCCCAAGTCGGCGTCATCGGTTTCGCCAGGACCGTTCACTCGGCACCCCATCACTGCGATGGTCAGCGCATGCTCTTGAGCGTACCGCGTCATCTCTTTGACCTGTTCGGCCAGCTCAATGAAGGCCATGTTCTCAACGCGTGAGCAACTGGGGCAGGCGATAATATTCAACGTGTTGCGTCCATAGTCGACCACGCTCCGAACCCGGCCAGCCGCAATGTCAGCCAGAATTTGGCGCCCCGCTTCAATCTCCTCAATTTTGCGAGGATTCGGCACCGTCAACGATACACGAATGGTATCGCCAATTCCTTGGCTGATCAGTTGCTCAAAGGCGATCCGCGTCTTGATCACACCATCGGGAGGAATCCCGGCTTCTGTAACCCCTAAATGAAGCGGCACATCGTGCCGACGCTCCGCAAACCGGCGGTTGACTTCAATCACCTTCGCCGGATCCGAATCCTTAAGTGAAACGCAGTAGCGGTGGAAACCAATCGAATCCAAGAATTCGCAGTGGTCCAGTGCGCTTTCTAGCATAGGGGTGATCGAATCCCTCTCGGTGTACTTCTCACGTTTCGCAGGATCGACGCTCCCGCAATTGACGCCGACCCGCAAAGCGCAGTTATGTTCGCCGGCTACTTCGGCAATGTATTTGACTTTGTCTTGCCAGGGCTTCGTTCGCTCGTGGTGGTACAGGTGGCCAGGGTTATAGCGAATCTTATCTACATGCGGGGCAACAACTTCCGCCAGACGGTAATTCTCTTGCAAATCGACCGCCAAGTTCGCAGAGACACGTTGCCGAATCTCGGCCAGAGCTTCGGCGTCACGTTTGCTGTCGACAGCGATCCGCACCACACCCGCGCCCGCCTTCTCGAGAGCGTTCACCTGCTCGACGGTAGCATCAATATCCGTCGTATGGGTGGCGGTCATGCTCTGAACGGCAATGGGGTTTCCGTCGCCGATCACAATCGAACCAATACGTACCGCGCGCGTGGGGTTACGAGGAAGCTCCATAGTTTCTCCCGAAGAATTTAGCTCTTTCATTCTCACGAACCGCAGGGGATTTGGCAATGTCACCGAACGGGTTACGATAGAACCATTCCTTTCCTGGCTTTTCCTGGGGTCGTTGCCGGACGTTCGCCGATGAGCAATGCTTCATCCTCCCATCGCGGGGGGTATATTTCGCGCTGGCGCCTGCGGGGCCGCATCCTCATCCCCTTTTTGATTCTTGCGGTCGTCGCAATCTGCGGAGCCTTGGTCTTTGCCGACTGGTGGACGGTGTTGTCGGACGAGGAGGCTCAGCCTACGTACGTGGGAAGGCAAACATGTCTTGAGTGCCACCAGGAACAACATCGAAAGTGGACCGGCTCCCACCATGACCTGGCCATGGACCGCGCCACACCGGAAACCGTGCTGGGGGACTTTAACGACGTTGAATTCACACATCACGGCGTGGTCTCGCGCATGTACCGCGACGGCGACCGGTTCATGATCCGCACCGAAGGCCCAACCGGCGAGATGGAGGACTTTGAAGTCAAGTACGTTTTCGGCGTCACTCCTTTGCAGCAGTACCTGGTCGAATTCGACCGGACGCCCGACATGGCGGAGCACGAGATTGGCCGCCTCCAAGTGTTGCGAATCTCGTGGGATACGGAGCGCAAGCAGTGGTTCTATCAACCGCCGCCCGATGTGGCCGACAAGCTGGAGCCTGGCGACGACTTGCACTGGACCGGCGTCGCCCAGCGGTGGAACACCATGTGCGCCGACTGCCACTCAACGAACGTGCAGAAGAACTTCGACGCGCAAACAGGCAAATACCATACGACGTTGTCCGAAATTGACGTCAGTTGCGAAGCCTGCCACGGCCCGGGCGGAACCCACGTCAAACTAGCGCGGAGCTTCTCGCTCTTTTGGGATCGCAAGCTAGGCTACGGTCTGCCCAACCTCAACTCCCAAGACCCACACGTTGAAATCGAACCCTGCGCTAAGTGTCATTCACGACGCCACGTCGTCCATCCGAACTTTCGCCCGGGAGAGCGTTATCACGATTACTATTCTCACGAACTGTTGCGGCGGGTCACCTATCATTGCGATGGGCAGATTCGCGATGAGGTATTCGACTACGGTTCGTTCATTCAAAGCAAGATGTATCACAAGGGGATTCGGTGCACCGATTGCCACGATCCCCACACGGCCCGACTCAAACATGAAGGCAACCGCCTGTGCACTTCATGCCATCAGCACCCGGCGGGAAAGTACGATACGCCGGCTCATCACAATCATCGGGTCGGTTCGCAAGGCGCCCAGTGCGTGGAATGCCACATGCCGGCGACAACCTATATGGTAGTCGACCCAAGGCGAGATCATAGCTTGCGTATTCCACGGCCCGATCTATCGGTCGAGTTAGGAACGCCCAACGCCTGCACCGGTTGCCACCTGGAGCCCGAACGTCTGCCGGAAGAAAAGCGAACTGCACTTCGGCAGTACGCCGATTGGATCGCCGCGGCGCAAGCCGGCGACGAGGAAATCGCCGCAGAATTAAAGCGCCTCGATACCTGGGCCGCACAAACTGTCGAGAAATGGTATGGCGTTAAGAAACGTGAACAGCCCGAGTTCGCCGCTACGCTGAAAGCAGCATGGGACGGCGATCCAGCAGCGCGCGATTCGTTGATTGAGTTGGCGTTAAATCGACGCTTGTCGAGTATGGTTCGCGCTAGTTGCGCCGCCCAGTTGGCGCAGTTCCCATCACCAGAAAGCCGCGCCGCTTCGATTAAACTTTTGGACGATCCCGATCCTCAAGTGCGCGCGGTCGCCATTGGGAACCTGCAAGGAGAGCCGGCTGAAATCCTTCTCCGGTTTTTGCCGCCGCTCCTCTCTGACCCGATTCGGCTGGTGCGCACTGAAGCAGCCCGCCTCCTTTCCGCCGCGCCGCTGAGTGAGTTGAATGGCGTGCAACGTCAAGCCTTTCGCGCAGCGGTGGAGGAATACACCACGGGAGTGCTCGCCAACAACGATCGTGCGGGCGCATGGCTGGCGTTGGGAATTCTGGATGAGAACCTGGGACGCGACGAACAGGCAGCCGACCGGTATCAAACCGGAATCCGTATTGAACCGGGAGCCACCGGCCTCCGTTCCAATCTGGCGGCCCTCTACGAGCGATGGGCTGAGCGCGATGAACGTCTCGCTCAACAGGAGGTTTATCGACGCAACCGAGACATGGCGGAAAAGTGGCTACAGCAAGCTGCGGAATATCGCGCAAAAGCCGATCAGCTTCGTCTGGAAGAGTTACAACTTTTGGCCCGCGACGCGCGGCTGGCGCCCGACAATGGCCCTGTGCAGTACCGGTATGGGTTAGCGCTCTACCTGCAGGGTCGAATCGACGAAGCCGAAGCGGCGCTGCGCCGCGCCGTTGAGTTAGAGCCTCATGCGCCGGAATTCCTTTACGGTATGACTTTACTGTACGAGAAAATGGAATGGTGGCCCGAGGCGGAGGAATTCGCCCAACGGCTTTTGGAGCTCCGTCCCAACGATCCCACCTACCAACAGCTTTTGCTGCAGATCCGCCGCCAACGCGCCGCCCATCTCCCGGGCCCCTCGCCGTCGCAGTAGCAAATTGGGCTATCCCACGCATAAGAAGACCGACGTCGCCGTCGTCAAGCCAGAGAATCTAGACAAACTTTTCCAAAATCTCATGCAGTACCGGCTAGGGCATTTGTTCCGCGCATAGCGAAAGTTCTGCTTTTTCCCCTCACAACAGTTCGATCACTTGTACCGTCAGGGCATACAAGCCGCACTTACCAACTGACCTGCGCATTCATCCCGTACGAAAAAACCGCAGGCTTTCGATCCAAGGAGGGACCCTATCATGCGACTCGCGATTTGCGCCGCCGGCTTGGCGGCCGCCCTGCTTGCCGCAACAACAATTCACGCCGGTCCGCCGCGAGCACCGCGTCCGACCTTGGGCCAGTTTATCGGACTGAGTTCCTCGACGTCTGCCTGCGCTACACAGTGCTGCGCCACGCCCGCTTGCGAGCCCAAATGTTGTCCCACTCCCATTTGCGAGCCCAAGTGCTGTCCCCCACCGGTTTGCGAACCCAAATGCGCTCCGACGCTTGTCTGTGAACCCAAGCCGTGCCCGGCGCCCGTCTGCGAGCCTAAGTGCTGTCCTGAACCGATCTGCGGACCTAAATGCGGCTGCGAGACCTCGTGCGCCCCGTGCTGCCCCACTTCCTGCCAGCCCTGCTGCACCAAGCAGTACCCGCTAGAACGGTTGTTGAGCCGAGTGGATCGTGCGCTTTTTGGGAAAAACAAGTGCTGTGAGCAGCGCGATCCCTGCGGCTATGACTTGTGGCCTTGTGTGGGCCAGTGCTGCAAACCAGCGGCTGCTTCGGCCTATCCGCAATCGCCGATCTATTTGAATCCCGAGCAGTTGCGCCCGGAAAAAGAAGCGCCCACTGATCCGTTTATCGACGATCCGGAGCAACCGCCCCGTCCGCCGATGTCGCCCGATAACGTGACCGTCCGCGGAGCTCGGGTGCAACGGGCTGTGCAACGCTACCCACGCTAGCGCATTTCCCTGCACACCAGAAGATACTCCGCGCGGCGCCCATCGCGCGGAAGAAGATATTAAGGCAAAGACTCGTCTTTCCGATCCGAGGCCGGCGTTCCGGCCTTTTTCACGTTCTTACGAGGCCTGAACCGTCACTTGGAACTTCGATGGCGCTTTCGCCATAGGCAGGCGCCAGTTGCCCCTAACGTGCGACAAAGGTCAAAGCAGGAGCAGGAGGGGAACACGCCAAGGCGTCGGGTCAGGCATTTAAGGCCTGATCCAGATCATCGCGCAGGTCCTCGAAATGTTCCAGACCAACCGATAAGCGGATCAATCCATCGGTGATGCCGTGTGCGGCACGGTCGGCCGCGTCGTAACTGGCGTGCGACATCGAGGCCGGTTGCTCGATTAGCGACTCTACGGCGCCAAGGCTAACAGCCAACTGAAACAAGCGCGTCGCCTCGGCCACGCGCTTGGCCTTGGCGTAATCGCCGGCTACCTCAAAGGTGAGCATGGCGCCGAATCCCCCTTCCATCTGCCGCACCGCAATGGCGTGGCCCGGATGCTCCGGAAGGCCGGGGTAAAGCACTCGAGTTACGCGCGGGTCGTTCTTCAAGAATTCCGCCAGTTGCTGTGCAGTCCGGCATTGCTCGCGGACGCGCAGTTCTAATGTCTTCAGGCCGCGACTGGTCAGAAACGACTCCAGCGGCGCAAGCACGCCACCGGTGGCGTTCTGAATAAAGTACAACTCTTTGTATAGTTGCTCATCGCGCACCACCAAGGCGCCGCCCAGCGCATCACTATGGCCGGCGAGGTACTTGGTGATGGAGTGCATCACGATGTCGGCGCCCAACTCCAAAGGCCGCGTCAACACCGGCGTTGCAAAGGTGTTATCGACCGCCAGCAGCGCACCGTGCCGATGGGCCACTTCGGCGCAGGCGGCAATGTCGGTGATCGACAGCAGCGGGTTTCCGGGGCTTTCAATCCAAACCAGTCGTGTATTGGGCCGTATCGCCGCTTCCAGCTTAGAGGGATCATCAGACGGCGCCAGCGTCACCTCGATCCCGGCGCGGTTCACAATTTTGTGAAGCAGCCGGTAGGTGCCGCCATAAATGTCGGCCCCGGCGACGATATGATCCCCCGCCCGAAGCAACATTGTGACACAATGCGTGGCGGCCATACCGGAAGCAAACGCCAACGCCCCCACTCCCGATTCAATCGACGCCAGCGTACGCTCCAAGGCTTTGCGCGTAGGATTCCCACTGCGGGAATAGTCGAACTCGCCCCACTCTCCAGCGCCGGGTTGGACGTAGGTCGTCGCCAGATGGATCGGGGGCACGACCGCGCCGGTTTGTGGGTCGCGCTCGTTGCCGACGTGAATCGCTCGGGTGCGAAAGTGCATAGTCGCAGTACAGCCGAAGTCGCTCAATCCAAGAAGACCAGAGGAAGCCCCCAAACACTATTGCTCCAGGGCCTGTTTCAGGTCGGCAATCAAATCTTCTGCGTTCTCAATCCCGCACGACAGGCGGATCATGTTGTCGGGAATGCCATACCGCCGACGATCTTCCGGGCTGCACTCGTAGTAGCTCATCACAAGCGGCTGCTCGATAAGCGATTCAACGCCCCCAAGGCTGGGACCAATTCGCGGGATGCGCACGGCGTCGATGACGTTGGCCGTCTCGCGCCAATCGGCGTCCTTAACCAAGAAGGTAATCAGTCCGCCAAACCCGCGCATGGTCGATTTCGCAATTTCATGGTACGGATGACTGGGCAGGCCCGGGTAATACACCCGCTCGATCCGTGGGTGATCGGCCAGGAACTCGGCCACCGCTTGGCCATTGGCGTTGTGGCGCTGCATCCGCAACTCGAAGGTCTTCAGCCCTCGCGACAACAAATACATGTTATGCGGCGAGTTGATAGCGCCCATGATGCCGCGCAATTTGCGGACCGGCTCCAATTTTTCCCGCGAGCCGATCAGCACGCCCGCCAGCAAATCGTTATGGCCGCCCAAGTACTTGGTGGCCGAGTGAAGCACGTAATCGATGCCGTACTTAAGCGGCTGCACGTTATAGGGCGTAGCCAAGGTTGCGTCGATCAAAGTTTCCACGCCATGCTTCTTGCCGAGCGTTGCAAACCGCTCCAGATCCACGACGCTCAAATGCGGATTGGTGGGCGACTCGCTAATTAAGAGCCGCGTGCGGGAATTAATGGCGGCCTCCATCGCCACATAGTCGCACGCCTTGACTTGCCGGGTCACAACGCCAAACCGCGACAAATGCTTCGTACAAAATTCTCGGCTGCGGTGGTAACATTCGTCGAAGAAAACGACCTCGTCGCCGGCGTTCAGCTTCGCCATAAGCAGCCCGACGATCGCCGCCATGCCGCTGGAATAAAGGATGGCGTCTTCTCCGCCTTCTAATGCCGCTAGCTTGGCCTCGACGACCTTCTCACCTGGGTTGCCATAACGGCCGTACTCCTCGCGGGGCAGCTTTTGTTCGATGAACTCGATTACATCCTGCGTGTTCTCGAAGGTATACGTCGATGCGCAGAAGATGGGATCGGTAATCGAGTCGCCTGGCTTCTGCCGCATCTCGCCCGCATGAACCGCCAGGGTCGAAGGGCCAGGCGCATGGGACGTATTGGGCTGAAGCAAGGGAGCACGCGTCTTGGGCATAACGATTGTCATAGAGCAAACAAAGGGAACAGCCAGGAGAGACGGCCAAAAAGAAACGCCGTCGCAATGGGAAATTGCGGCGGCGTGGTCTGATGAAGTGAATCGCCCGCAGGATTGTTCAGGCTGGACGACGGCACTTTAGCAGATAAGGCTGCAAGCGGCCACAACTCCCTATTAACGAGTGATTCTAGACGTGCAGTCATGCCTTTGCAATGGCTCAGCGTCCCGAAACACCAAAAGAACGAGCGTTGTTCAATCAAAACACCCGTTTTGGCCGTTCTTCTATTAGAACTGCCGTCCCGTTCACGGCAGGAGCGTGGTAAGGTAAACCTCTTGGGTTAACTATTCCGTCCGCGTGCAGACCCGTATATGGATCAACATCAACTTCGCACGACTCTGGCCGCTTCCGCCTTTGCCTTTCGCGGCTACAACGTGACGAACCTGGGCCGCAGCACGGAGCTCTTAGAACACCCGGCGTATGGGCCGGTTGTGGAGCACTACTTGAACGTCGCCTCTGAGGTCGGTTCGGAAGTTGCGGGTCGAAACATTGATCTCATAAAACGGGTTCGCCAACGCGAGGAAACGTCGCTGGAAACCTACGCCGACGCCATTGCCCTGATCCTGGCGATGGAGGTCGCTCAACTAGAGCTACTGCGGAAGTTCTTTCAAATTGAGCCGGCCGGCGCTAAGCTTTTCTTCGGCTTCAGCCTGGGAGAAATCGGCGCGCTTTGCGCCAGTGGAACGTTCCCGTTGGACGAAGCGCTGCGCGTTCCCATCGCACTAGCGGATGATTGCGTCAAACTGGCGGATAATTTAACGCTGGCGGTGTTGTTTTGCCGCCGCAAGCCGCTTTCCATGGATCATGTGCGGCGAATCTGCGTGCGACTGAACCAGGAAGGGCGCGGCATGATCGGCGTGTCGGCGGTGCTCTCGCCTAACTCAGTGCTGCTCATTGGGCAGGGTGATACGCTAGATCGGTTCAAGGCTCAGATTGACGAGGTCGCCGAGGACCGTGTTCATCTGCGCAAGAATGAGCATCCGTGGCCTCCGCTGCATACGCCCATTGTTTGGCAAAAGTACATTCCCAATCGGGCGGCGCTCCTAATGACCACCATGAGCGGCGGGCTCACGGCGCCGACCCCGCCGGTTATTTCGCTCGTGACCGGAAAATCCAGCTACAACGACTACAACAGCCGGGACCTCCTTTACCGCTGGACCGACCACACGCAGTTGTTGTGGGACGCAGTCTACGAAACGCTGGCCCAGGGCGTTGAGACAATTATCCATGTTGGCCCCCAGCCAAATATCATTCCCGCCACATTCCGGCGTCTGCAAGAAAACGTTGAAGCACAGGTGAAAGCTAGCTTGGGGCTGCGCGCCGTGTCTGGCATGGTTGGCCGACCGTGGCTTAAGGCGCTGCTGCCGGCCCGCACGGCGCTATTGCGGGCGCCGCTTGTTCGGCATGTGATCCTTGAGGACTGGTTGTTGGATCACTCTCCTGAAACCGTCACCGAAGAACCCGGGCCGATCGATGCGACATCGGCCGTCAATCGGCGATGAAGCAGTACGGCGCCCACAACCGCCGTAGTCAAAAATAATGAGCCGACGACGGGAACAAACTGCATAACGTAAACCACCGCCCCCAACCCCAAGGTATACGGCAACCGTTTACGGCAGAATCGGCGCTTTTCATGGCGTCGCCAACCCCGCATGGCCAAAGGGAAGTCCAAACAGTCTAGGCCTAAGATGAACCACGTAAAGGTCAAGTCGCCCACCAAGGCCAGCGGCGCGCCAAGAAGCGGCAACAACCCCACGGCGAAGAAAGCTGCATGCACACTCACTAGCGCCGCCAGGTCATAAGCGGTATCAATCGCCTGGTATCGCAATGACAAATCATGCAGCTCATCGGGCCGAAGGCCCAACTCTTGTTCGACATGATTCGCCAGCACACCATAAAAGTAGCCGCACAACACTCCGGTAAGCACCTTCCATACCACGACGGCGGCTCCTAGACACACAATCAATAGCGCTACCGCTGCCACGAATTCGCCAATGCGCCATATCCACGCGTAAGCACCGCCTTCGGCTTCGAACCATGGATGCACAAACCGAAGCACTCCCGCTACCGTCGCAATGAGGGCCGCCAACACGAGCCCCGTGATACAAAGGTTGACGAGCACCGGCGCGACCGCGTACCGCCACAGTGCAGGACGGCGATTAAGAAACCGAAGTCCTCTCCAAGGAGCGGCGGCGCCTTCACGGAATTGGGCCGTCCAAGTGGCCGGCGCCGGGGCCGCCAGGTACTCGGCCAGTTCGATCGCAGCGGAAGTGTTGTTCATGGCCAATTGCTAGACGAAACGCGAGCGTCGCCAAAGGTTATAGGCCAAAGCAGTCAGAACCGCGACGGACAGCGCCGTCGCTATACAGACCGCCGCCACTTGGTCATCCACGCCCGCATGAATCAGGCCGAAAATGCGAATCGGCAAGGTGTCCACTCCCGGCGGCGTCACCAAAATACTGGCAGTCAGATCGCCCGAAGCGACCACAAACGCGACGAGCCACGCCAGCGCCAATACTCGCCAACACATCGGCGCGACAATCCAAATGAACCGGTCCAGCGGCCCTGCTCCATCCAGTTCGGCGCTTTCCAATGCTTCGGTGGGAATCGAACGAAAAGCGAACCAGCAAACACCGATCGCCCACGGAAGCGCACGCAACAGGAGAACAACCGTAGGCGCAAAGATCGTCCGGTCGTAAAGCCAGATCAGCACCGGCGCCTCCTCGCGGTTGAGAATGGCAATCAAAGTCAAGGCGATCAATGGACCAGGAATGGCTAGGCCAAACACTGCGATACCAAGGGCCGGCAACGCTTTGCGTCCGCCACGACGCGCCAACCATGCCAACGGCGCGCCCAACGTCAATGCAACCGAGGCGCTAACTCCACCGATGACCGTGGTCCAACGGATCTCTCGCGAGAAACGCCATGGACTATCGAGCAGGAGCGCCGCGAACTTGCTTGCCGACCAGATTCGCACCCGCTCGCCGTCGATCTGTTTGACGGCGATTCCCGTCTGATTAATCAGATTGCCAAGCGGAACGCCCGCCACCAACACCATGATGAATGCCACCAGCAACACCGCCGCGAACTTCGCCCTACCCAGTCGAAAGGTAAACGGTGGGCGAAGCGAAGCGGGATGATCCCAGTGCGATAACCGGCTAACGAACACGATCGTCGCAATCACCATCCATCCCGTAATGGCAAGCCCTGGCCAGGCGCCCGCGGGAGCATCGGTCGTCGCTTCAATTCCTCCGGCGCCGATGAGCAGTTCTCCCAAGGCGAACCCGATGTACAGTTCGCGGGCGTAGGTATTGACCTGATACATATCGGCGACGGTCAACTCGCCCACGGTGGTAATAACAATCCACAGCGCCGCCAGGGCGACCGAGCTCCACGCATGTGGCAAGGTGATGCGCCAAAACACGGCAGCGGCGCTCGCATCGAGCAAGGCCGCCTCTTCCCATTCCGGGTTGATGCGCCATAAACCGACCGCCACGATCAGCGTTACCCAGGGAATGGCTGCTAGAGCGTGAACCCAGATGGCGCCCCGCCAACCTTCCAGTGGTGGAGCAGCCAGCGATCCGAGCACCACAGAGTACCAACCTTGCCGGCCAAACCCAGCGTCCCAGGCGGCCGTTTGTAGATATAGCGGCATAAACAACATGGCCGCCAGAAGAAGCAAAGCCGCATGACGCCCGGGCAAATCGGTGCGCGCTAATAGAGCCGCCAGCACGACACCGAGGGGAACAGAGACAACGCACGTGGCGCCGGCCAAGATAAGCGAGTGGACCACCAACCACAGTTCGCGCCGTGGTCCCCATAATAGCAGCGGCGCCGCCAGCGCGACGGCCAACACAACACACGCCAGCGCGGCTCGACGACGCGCTGGCGTCAGATAGGTGTTGGAAATCTCGCCGTCACTCGCCACCGGACCGCTCCCGAGCTATTAACAATCGCTCGGAAAATTATAGCGGCCGGCCAGACTTTATTGCGACCCAGCCTTTTCCGTGGCCGAGGCGGTGCGCGGCTCGGCGGGAATCAAATCCTCGGTAAACCGGGCAAGGTAAATCATGCTGCTGTCGGGGCCTTCAAAGCCCAACACCGTTTCGTTCCAATCCAGACGGCGCGAGAGAATCCGCCCAGCATCAATGTCAAACTTCATCACCCCTTTAGTTACATGCTGCATCAACTGGGCTTCCAGTTGCGGATCGTTCACCGGAGTAAGCACCTGGGTGACGATGGAAATGGTAGCCACTCCGGTGGCGACTTTTTCCAGCTTGAATGCCTTGCGAATTTTCACGCGTTTGACCGTTCCCTTGAGAGGAACGCGGACTTCGTCGGAAGCAAACCACTCTTCGCCCACGGCAACGGGATGATCCGGCAGCGGCACAACCAAATCGCCAATGCTGGGGTTGTACTTGGGAAACTTATCCTCGCGTTCAATAATGTTGCCGCGCTCATCAATCACCGCTTCCGTAATCGTTTGGCCGACGGTAGCGGCCACCAATTCATAGGCGGCCGGCGGTTTGGCGTCGGTCTTGCTGTTGTAACGCTCTTCGGCGCGGTCGCCCACTTGCTGCCACATTTCGACGTCGTCGACCCGATAAGCGAATGTAATCTGGCCGTCTTTGACCGACGTAATCTCCCACGCCTTTGTCGACTTGCTGGTCGACAGCGACTTCTGTTCGTGGCCTTTCATCTTGGTCGTGCAGGCGCCTTGGTGAACGGTCGCCCAGCGGATCGTCTCGCCTTGCGTGAACTTGTATCGCAAGTCGTATTTCTCTTCCGCCGTTTCTTCGGCCCGTACTTCGACCGCAAGAACGGCCATCGCCGGCACGAGCAACGCCAGGAGAATGCGCATGAAACTGCCTCCCTGCAAACAAAGGGTTCCGTGGTCGATCGGTGCGACCGCTGCGAATGGGCGAAAGGATGCGGCTCCGTCCCAGGACAGACTGCCGGCTATTCCCGGCATCCGTCCGCGATATCGGGGGACCGGTCGGTGGTACGTAGGTGGCCTCCCCAGCCAAGTTTTTCACGGAGCGTGCGATAATAACTATGACCGCGAACCTGGACAAGCTTGAATTGCCAGGGGGCGCGCTCCACGCGTACACGTTCCACACCGGTCAGCCGTCGCACGACACGTCCATCCACTACCACCGAGGTCGCCTCATTCGGCCGCCGCACCACCACTTCATAAATCCGATCGGCGGAATCGACCACCGGGCGCACCGTCAGCGTGTGGGGGCTGAGCGGCGAAATAACAAATGCCTGCAGGTCTTTGCGCAAAATGGGCCCACCCGCCGAGAGGTTATGCGCCGTTGAACCAACAGGGGTGCTGATTATCAACCCGTCGCAACTATAGGTGGTAGCCGGTTCACCATCGACGTACAACTCAACATCGAGCATCGAGTAGGGAGGACCGCCCAGGATCGCCATTTCGTTGATCCCTACATCCTCAGCCACGACATCGCCATTGATAAACACCCGACACTGGAGCATCAGATGCTCGATAATGCGACAATCGCCGGAATTTACATCGAGAAGGGCCGCGGCCACCTCTTCGGGGCGCAAGTCGGCCAAGAATCCCAACTTCCCCAAATTCACGCCTAGAATGGGAATCTGATTCGACCCCATCATGCGGGCAGCGCGAAGAATCGAGCCATCACCTCCTAACACAATGGCCAAGTCGGCGTCGATGCCGGACAGGTCGGCCTGAAACGTAAAGTCGCACAGAAGGACTTCCACACTTCCTTCGACGATCGGACGCAGTTTCTCGGCCGCGTCAAATACATGCGGTCGATCGCCAGCGCCAATCAATACCGCGCGCAGCCGCCGATTCTCGCTGACAAGGATCGGCAGTTTCTCATGCGATGTTTGCGGCTCGTTCATGCCAATGTAGTCCTCACGGGCCAACGCCCTTTCTGTGTTCTACCAGCTTTGTAGTGCGCAAGGCAGGCAGTGTACGGGTAACCTTCTTCAAATCAGGTAAAAACCCATGAGCAGTAGCAATCGCCGCATTTCGAGTCTACGCTCTTGCGCAAACGCGACTCATCTCGCGGCAATCGAGATTCGCCCATCCCCTTGGTTATCGGCGAACACGTTTGAAGCACTCGACATTGCAAGTTCAGTTGGACGACGCATCGTACACCGTCTCACCTTGGAGGACGGTTTTGCGGACGCGAAGACGGCCAGGACGTCCATCATCTCCGTCTTGCAAATCAAACAGCACCAGATCGGCCGGCGCACCTGGCGCCAACCCGCCGCACCGAGCATGGACGATCGCCGCTGGCTGCGTCGACGCCATGTCGATGGCCGTCTTCAAGTCGACGTCGGCGAACCGCATCACATTCACCACGCCAACGCACATGGGCAGCGCAGCGCCGGCCAGAAACTGACGCTGCCCGGCGACCACCATGTGCCCATCGTCCAGCACTTCGACAGCCCCCAGACTCGTTTCGTAGCGTCCTGGGGGCATGCCCGCCATGCCAGTGATGTCGCTTACCAAAACGCATCGAGCGGGCGTTTTTGCGCGCAGGAAGACCTTGACCACCTCGGGCGGTAAATGATGGCCGTCGGCAATCAAGCTTGCTGTCAAACGATCGTCAGCCAATTGAGTCCAAATGTAATTGGGATGGCGACGTAATTGCCCGTGGGCGCCATTGCCCAAATGGGTGCTCATACGCGCCCCGGCATCGACAGCCGCAGTGATCTGTTCGGGCGTAGCCGCGGTGTGGCCAATCGCCACCACAACGCCGCTTGTCGCCGCTTTGGCAATGAATTCCGGTGCGTTGTCGTACTCGGGCGAGAGCGTCAAAATGCGAATCCACCCACTTGCCGCCTCCTGCAAGCGTTGGAACTCATCCCAGTCGGGCGGTCGGCAGTGGGGCCGGGGATGCGCCCCACGTGGGCCATCCTCAGTCGAAATGTACGGCCCTTCCAAATGAATCCCCGCCACGCGTGCAGCCACCGCAGGGCGCGATTCAATCGCTTCGCGGATGGTGCGCAGCGCATGCGAAAGCACTTCAAAACTTTGGGTGGTTACCGTTGGACAGAACTGCGTGATCCCATCGGCGTCGAGGTCCAAGCAAATTTTTTCGACCTGCTCCACGCGTAACGCCGGGTCGGCCAACTCTTGGCCGCGATACCCGTTAATCTGAAGGTCCAAAAACCCCGGCGCGATCCATGGGAGCGAATCCGTCGGCGCTTCGGAGTCCTTTAGCGGGCGAACCTGCTCTACCACTCCACGGACAATGTCAATCGCGACCGCTTCGGCAGTATCGTAGCGTTTTGCTGTCAGACGCATCATGAATGAACGCAATTTCAAGGTGGCGATTGGAATACGAGCCAAGCATACCGCACCATCCCTTGCACAACCAGCGGCGGCGAGCGACACCATTCTCGACCCGTACGAGCAAAAACTATCGTTGACGCCGCCGCGATGCTAAACTACCACCCAAACCACTTGACCTTACGGCTCTCCTACCCACCGAACCATGAAGTACTCCCGCCTTCTTGCGCGACTCGGCCTGATCGCGATTCTCGGTGCTCTTGCCTTGCCACTGCCACCACTTGGCTTCACTCTTGCCAACGACGGTGAAGCAACAACCTGGAAGAAGGTTTCCGTCCCCCAAGTCTGGAAATCGGCAGCGGTCCAACAAGGCTATGTGTGGTTCCGTTGCCAGGTCATACCACCCGAATCATGGAAAGGGCATGATCTTGAACTTTTCGTGGAGCCGGTCGATGACGCTCGCGAAATCTTCGTCAATGGCCAATCGGTCGGACAAGTCGGCCGCTTTCCACCGACCTATGAAAGCGGACTCAACGGGAGGACTCGTTTTACTGTGCCTGCGGGGCGCGTGCGTTTTGGCTCGCCCAACAGCGTTGCGATCCGGGTGTACCAGAGCACAGGCCGAACCGGGTTCAACGTGGCAGCTCCCGTCCTGTTCGGTCCCGGCGAGGCGATTCGGCTCCAAGGTGAATGGGAGATGCGCATTGGCGACTCGCTTGCCTGGGCCCAAAGCGATACGCCAACACAGACGCCGACGTTCCATCAAACGGAGAACGCCGCCGATGTAGCACGAACGCTCAAGCAATTGGAAGGCGAGCATGGGCCCCTCACGCCCGAACAAGCGATTGCCACAATGCGCACAGCCGATGACTTGGTGGTCGAACTTGCGCTGTCGGATCCCGTAATCGGCCAACCGTTGTCGATGAAGTGGGACCATCGCGGCCGCTTGTGGTTGGTTGAGTACCGGCAGTATCCCCATCCTGCCGGTCTGAAAATGGTTAGCCGCGACAAATTCCTTCGCACCGTCTACGACAAGACGCCGCCAGCCCCGCCGAACCACTTCCGCGGAGAGGACCGCATCTCCATTCATGAGGATACCGACGGCGACGGCGTTTACGATAAACACCGGATCTTTGTCGATGGGTTGAGCCTGGCTTCGTCGTTCGCTTTGGGACGCGGCGGTGTTTGGGTCTTAAATCCTCCGTACCTACTGTTCTACCCTGATCGCAATGGGGACGATGTTCCTGATGGCGACCCCGAGGTGCACCTGGAAGGTTTTGGAATCGAAGATTCGCACTCGGTCGCCAACAATTTGCGATGGGGTCCCGACGGTTGGCTCTACGCAGCGCAAGGCAGCACAGTGACGGGGAACATCAAGCGGCCAGGAAGCGACGATCCGCCGGTGTTCTCCATGGGGCAACTAATCTGGCGGTATCACCCCGAGACGCGGCGTTACGAAATCTTCGCGGAAGGCGGCGGCAACACCTTCGGCGTCGAGTTTGACTCAAAAGGCCGCCTTTACTCGGGCACCAATGGCGGCGATAGCCGTGGGTTTCATTATGTCCAAGGAGGCTACTTCCAGAAATCGTTCGGCAAACACGGCGATCTCTCCAATCCGTACGCCTTTGGGTACTTCCCCGACATGGAGCATCACGCCGTTCCGCGCTTTACGCACACGTTTGTAATTTACGAAGGAGGCAGCCTCCCCTCGCAATATTCAGGGCGACTGTTCGGCGTTGAGCCGTTACAAGGACGTGTAGTGCAAAGTGCAATCGAACCGCATGGTTCGACCTTTCGCACGCGTGATTTGGGCCATGTGCTGACCACCACCGACACGTGGTTCCGCCCTGTGGATATTCAAGTTGGCCCCGATGGCGCTCTTTACGTTGCCGACTTTTACGAACAGCGCATCGACCACGCGAGCCACTACCAGGGACGTGTCGACCGAGAGAGCGGGCGGATCTACCGCATCCGTAATCAAAACGCTATCAAACTGGCGCCCTTCGATCTGGCGAAGCTCTCGGCTGAAGAGTTGATCGAAGTGTTACGCCACGATAACAAATGGTATCGCCAAGAGGCACTGCGGATCATCGCCGATCGGCGCGATCCCGCACTAATTCCACAATTCAAGAAGCTGATTGGTCAGGAAGAAGGGCAAGTCGCCCTCGAGAGCCTATGGGCCTTGTACGTGACGGGCGGGCTGGACGATCAAACCGCGGCCCAATTGTTGGGCCATACCAATCCCTTTGTGCGGTTGTGGACCGTTCGCCTTATGTGCGACGCTCGGCAAGTCTCAGATGCATTCGCAAAGTGTTTAGAAGACCTGGCGTACCGAGAACCGAATGTCGAGGTGCGCAGCCAATTAGCGTGTTCGGCGAAGCGGCTTCCCGCCAAACACGGCTTAGCCATTGTCCGGCAGTTAGTGCGCCGAAGCGAAGATGCAACCGACCCACACCTACCGTTGCTCCTATGGTGGGCCATTGAAGCGAAAGCAGATTCTGACCGCGATGCGGTACTGGAGTTTTTTGCCGACCACGAAGTATGGCGGGAGGCCATCGTCCAGCAACATCTATTGGAACGGGTGATGCGGCGATACGCTCAAGCAGACTCTCGGCGCGATCTTCTCATCTGCGCCCAGCTACTGGAAATGGCTCCCACCACCGAAGACAGCAAACGCCTGATGGCGGGCTTTGAGCAGGCGTTCGAAGGCCGCACCTTGGCGAACTTGCCGCCAGAGTTGGTGGAAGCAATCGCCAAGGTTGGCGGCGTGTCGTTGGAGCTGCGGTTGCGAAAAGGAGAAGAAGACGCCATCGCCGAAGCCTTGCGTTTAATCGGCAATGAAAAAACGGACGTTCGCCGGCGAACCGCGCTCATTCACGTGTTCGGGCAAGTGCGTCAGCCGGCATGCGTGCCGGTCCTACTTTCGCTCTTGCAATCCTCCAAGGATAACGGCTTGCGTCTTGCGGCGCTCACGGCATTGCAAAGCTATTCGGACCCAGTGATTGCGGAGCACGTTGTTCGTCTGCATGACACATTGCCCGCCGAAGTGCGTGAAACGGCCCAATCCCTATTGGCAAGTCGCTTGGCCTGGTCGCAGGAGTTCCTACGAGCTGTTGAGGCCGGCAAGATCAACAAGGAATTAGTGCCTTTACCATTAGTGCGCAAGTTCCTTTTGCACAACGAGGAACAGACGGCGGCGCTAGTGCAGAAGATTTTCGGCAATGTAGAAGGCGCCAGCACCGCCGAAGTGCGCGAACGTATCCGCCAAGTAGCAGCGGTGTTGCAAGAAGCGCCGGGGAATCCTTATGCGGGCAAAGAGTTATTCCTGCAACACTGCGGAAAGTGCCATCTCTTATTCGGCCAAGGAGGCCAAGTCGGCCCCGATTTGACCAGCTATAAGCGCGACGATCTGCAAACGATGCTGGTCAACGTCATCAATCCCAGTGCCGAAATCCGTGAAGGTTACGAGAACTACTTGGTCCTGACGGCCGACGGTCGGCAATTGTCGGGCTTTATCGCTGACCGGGATAACCGTGTGCTCGTGCTCCGCGGCGTCGATGGACAAAGCATTACGGTGCCTCAAGATGAAATCGAAGATATGCGAGCGATTCCACGATCGGTCATGCCCGAAGGCGCCCTCGATAAGCTAACCGATCAAGAAATTCGCGATCTGTTCGCCTACCTGCGTTCCACGCAGCCGCTACCATGAGCCCATTCGAATGGGGAAGAGTCACCCTAGCCGAGCAGCGTTCTGGCGGCTTGGCTGCTGCGTTACCTATTCCCGAAGTTCTCGAAAGTGGCGATGCGCCAGCCCGATGTCTTACTTTACCCGAGGGTAACCTATGCGTGCTAACCACCTTCTTTTTGCTGCGGCGATACTGTTTAGCATCGTGACCTTTGTTTCGGCGGGCGCCGAGGAAATCCTCGATTCCGCGTTTGGTGTGCAAAAGGTCGCGTCAGGCTGCAAGTTCACCGAAGGCCCGGCGATTGGCAAAGATGGCGCGTTGTATTTTTCTGACGGCCCCAATGACCGAATCATGCGGTTAACAACCGATGGAAACCTAACGGTATTTCTTCAACCCAGCGGACGCGCCAACGGTTTGGCGTTCGATCGGGAGGGTCGGCTGCTCATGTGCCAGTCGGCGGGGCCTGGCGGTGGCCGGCAGGTTGCCCGGCGTGAGCACGATGGGACCATTACGCCCCTGGCGGCAAACTACGAAGGGCGGCCCTTCATCGCGCCGAACGATCTCTGTGTTGATGCGCGCGGGCGCATCTACTTTCCCGACCCCTACTACGGCGGCGACATCGAGAAATCGCAACCCCACAGTGGCGTCTATCGGATCGACGCTCCTGGCCAGGTGACCCTTGTGGTTTCCGACCTTCAGCGTCCCAATGGAATTGTGATTACCCCCGACAACCGCACACTCTACATCTCCGACCGTGGAACGCAGAAACTCCACCGCTACGCTGTGCAGAAAGACGGAAGCCTAGAGCCAGCGGGCGTCGTGTACGATTTCTCGCCCGACCGGGGAATTGACGGCATGCGTCTTGATGTGGACGGCAAGATCTACGGCGCCGCAGGGCAAGGCGCCACGACCGGCTTATTCGTCCTCAGCCCAGAAGGCCGCTTGCTTCTCCATCGGCCCATGCCCGAGTTTTCGACAAACCTTGCCTTTGGCGGCGCTGATGGACGCGATCTGTATTTGACCGCGTCGACAAGCGTTTACAAGCTACGCACGATGCGTCCCGGCGCCGCGCCCGTGTGGCGCCAGGACGAATAACCCCGGGCGTTGCCAAGCCGTTCTCGTTGGCCGGCACAGCGCTGGTTCTTACTTGGTGACAAAGTTCACCAAACGCCCGGGCACAACAATCGTCTTAACCACTTGCTGGCCGGCAAGCAATTCCTGTACCCGTTTGTCGGCCAGCGCCAACTGCTCCAGTTCCTCTTTGCTAATGTCGGGCGGCGCCAGGATCTTCGCGCGCACTTTGCCCTTGATCTGTACAGGCACTTCGACTGCGGCGTCACGGGCCAAGTTTTCGTCGTACTTGGGCCACGGCTCGTAGGCCAAAGTGTTGTCGTGCCCTAAGAGGCGCCACAGCTCCTCCGCAATATGCGGCGCATAGGGGGAGATCATCAGCACGAATGCCTCCATACACGACTTGGGCCGCACCGACTGGTTGGTGAAGTAGTTGACGAACTCCATCATCCGCGCGATGGCCGTATTGAACTTCATCGCCTCAGTATCTTTGGTAATCGCGGCGATCGTCTTGTGCAGCACGCGATTTTGTTCATCGGTCGGGGCGACATCCTGGACAGCGGCATTCAGTCGCATTTCTTCGGCCCGTTCGTCAACAATCATGCGCCACACACGGCCCAAGAAATTCGCCACACCATCGACGCCCGCCATACTCCACGGCTTGGTCGCCTCCAACGGTCCCATGAACATTTCGTAAAGGCGGAGCGCGTCGGCGCCGTAATCGCGCACAATATCGTCAGGATTAACAACATTACCGCGGCTCTTGGCCATTTTATGAGCACGGCTGTCCACACGGATCGTCGGATCCTCCTTGAGCACAAAGAAGTCGCCTAGCTTTTCGACCGCGTCGGGCGACAGTTTCACCGGCGTAAGCACTTCGCCCGTCTTCTTGAGGACCGGGCGGCCTTCTTCGTCTTCGCTTACGTCCTTGGCGCTGACCCAAGTGTTGCCGAGCTTGAACGCAGTGTACTCCGTCT
>CAYWIS010000045.1:12632-32527 GCA_964458385.1 uncultured Pirellulaceae bacterium | reverse complement strand
TCACCCTCAACACCGGCGAACGCGGCATCGAGTATAACTTCGGCGAGATTCAGTTCGCTGAAATCCGCGGCCGGGTCCACCTGACCAACGCGGATGGCGACTGTGAGGGTGACGAAAGCAGCCTCCGTCCCGTCGAAGGGGCCGTCATCCGCCTATTCGACGCCACCGGAAAACAAATTGCCCAAACCACCACCGACGCAAATGGTGAGTACGTCTTCAGCGGTTTGCTTGCGGGGACTTACTCAGTTCTCGAGGAAACGCCTGCCCATTTAATCGACGGCGATGAGCACGTTGGAAAAATCAACGGCGTCGCGGTGGGCGAAATTCTCGGCAATGACCACATCGGAAACATTGTGCTTACGTCGGGACAGCGCGGCGAGCATTACGACTTCTGCGAACATGAGCCGGCTTCGATCTCGGGTTATGTGTACCATGACCGCGACAACGACGGCCGTCGCGAGGCGGGCGAAGAAGGCTTGGCCGGCGTGGAGATACGCGTCATCCCGGTTAATGCATTAGCGCCGCAGGGTGAAGTGGTCGTCACCACCGACGCCCAGGGTTATTACCACGTCGACCGGCTGTTGCCGGGAACCTATCGTGTGGTGCAGGGCGCCCAGCCAGCGAATTTTATTGACGGCCGTGATACCGCAGGAACGGTGAATGGCGAAGTACGCGGCACGGCGGTGAATCCGGGCGACAACATTGAAAACATCGTCCTGAAAACCGGCGACCAAGGTATCGAGTACAACTTCGGCGAGTTCCGCCCCGCGGAGATTCGGGGACGCGTCCACTTAACCACTCCTGACGGCGATTGTGAAGGAGACGAGAGCAGTCTGCGCCCAGTGCAAGGGGCTGTCGTTCGCCTTTTCAACGCGGCAGGCGCCCAGATTGCACAAACCACGACGGACGCCAACGGCGAGTATCGCTTTACCAACCTCCTGCCTGGGACCTACACCGTTGTTGAAGAAACACCCGATGGCCTGATTGATGGCGGTGAACACGTCGGCACGCGCGGCGGCGTGGTTACGGCGAATGACACAATCAGCAATATCCGACTGACCTCGGGTCAGATTGGCGAACATTACGATTTCTGTGAACATGAGCCCGCCGCTATCTCGGGACATGTCTATCACGATCAAAATAATGACGGCGCGCGTCAACCGAATGAGCAGCCCATCGCGGGCGTGTCTCTGTCATTGATTGACGAGAACGGGCAAGTCGTCGCCGAAACCACCACGAACGCCGATGGCTACTACCAGTTCACAGGCTTGCGAGCCGGCAAGTACACGCTCCGTGAATCCCAACCCCAAGGATGGTTGGATGGACGCGACACGGCTGGCACCGTGCGTGGCGAAGTGGTTGGCGTAGCAACCAATCCTGGCGACGCCATCACCGACATTACCTTGAAATGGGGCGACCAAGGCGAGAACTACGACTTTGGCGAACTCCGCCCTGTTTCGATCAGTGGTTATGTTTACCACGACCGCAACAACGATGGCGTACGTGATCCCGGCGAGGAAGGTATTGCCGGGGTCCAAATTCGCGTTGTGCCCGTAAACGTGCCAACGCCCCAGTCGGCGATTACCGTTACCACCAATAGCGATGGCTCCTACCGGGTCACGGGTTTGGCGCCGGGCCGGTATCGTATCGTGGAAGTGGTGCAGCCCGAGGGTTACGAAGACGGTATCGACACGCCGGGTACAGTCAACGGACAGGTGCGCGGCGCTGCAGTCAACCCTGGCGATCGAATCGAAGGAGTCACACTTTCTTCGGGACAATCGGGCATCGAGTATAACTTCGGCGAATATCGCCGTGGGGCGATTTCTGGCCGTGTCACGCTAGCGCGCCCCGATGGCGACTGCGAAGAAGACGAGGAGCTGGCCCGCCCCGTGTCCGGTGCGACCGTACGCTTGTACGACGAACACGGCAACTTATTAGAGACCACGCAAACCGACTCCGACGGCCGGTACCGCTTTGAAAACCTGCTCCCCGGCAAATACACCGTCGAGGAAGAGACGCCCGCCGGCTTGATCGATGGTGATGAACACGTTGGCGGTTTGGGCGAGATAATCATCGGCCGCTTGGACGGCAACGACCGCATTACCGACATTGTTCTTGGCTCGGGGCAGTTACTGGTCGGTTACGACTTCTGCGAACATGAGCCGTCCTCACTGTCTGGCTTTGTCTACCACGATCGCGACGATGACGGCCGACGAGATGCGGGAGAAGAAGGCATCAGTGGCGTGACGGTGATCCTTCGCGACGCCGAGGGCAACGAAGTAGCCCGCCAACGCACGAACGCCGCTGGGGCGTATCGCTTTACCAACTTGCGGGCCGGTGTATACACCGTAACCGAGGTGCACCCCAACGGATGGCTGGACGGCAAGGACTTGGCGGGAACCATCGATGGCGTGCGCGTAGGCGTCGCAGATCGCAACGGCGACGCCATTCGGCAAATCGCCCTGAAGTGGGGCGACGACGGGGTGGACTACAACTTCGGTGAACTGCGCGCAGCAGCAATCGAGGGTTTCGTCCACGCCGACCCAGACCAGGACCGCGTCTTTGACGAAGACGAAACACCGCTGGCGGGCGTCCGGATCACATTACGTAACGCCAGCGGCGCCGTGGTCGCGGAAACCACGACCGACGCTCATGGTCGATATCGATTTGAAAACTTGCGGCCGGGCGTCTACACAATCGTTGAGGAACAGCCAACCGGATACTTCAGTGGCGGTCAGGTGGCTGGCACCACCGGCGGCGACGCCAGCGTAGAAAACGTCATATCGCAGGTTGAGGTGGGCAGCGGCGAGCGCTCAGAGAACAACAACTTCTGCGAAATTCCCCCAGCACGGCTCTCGGGGTATGTATTCCAAGACGGAGAGGCGATTATCGCAGAAGATGGCGAGGTTCCCGAAAATATTCATGAACTACGCGATGGTCAGTTCACTTCTGACGATACGCCGCTGGCAGGCGTGATTCTGGAATTACGAAACGGCATTAACGGCGAGCCGATTGACGCAACAGCGGCTCTTCCGGGCTACTACGGCCCCGGGCCGATTCGCGTTGTCACGGACGCGAATGGTTTCTACGAATTCAAGGGCTTGGCGCCGGGTAACTATGCGGTATTCCAAATCCACCCTGAGGGATTCGTGGACAGCATTGATACGCCAGGCACCTTTTCTGGTTTGGCGTTCAATCCAGGCGCTACAATTCCCGAATTTGTGATCAACGCCCTGTCGGTTAACCCCAACAACGACGCGATCGTGCGGATCATTCTTCCGGCAGGCGCCAACTCGCAGAATAACAACTTCAGCGAAGTGCGTGTGGTGACGCCGACCGATCCGCCACTGACGCCGCGGCCCGTTCCCCCCACGCCGCTGCCTCCGCCATTGACGCCGCCGCCCGTCATTGCGCAACCACCGGTGCTTCCTCCCCCGGCCATTCCTCCCCGTGAAGTGGAAGGCGTGCACGGGGGCGGCGAAGGGTACACCTGGCACCTCAGCGTGGTAAACGCCGGCGCCCCCCGTGGCGAAACCTGGTTACGCTCGGCGGCCGATTCGCCGTGGCGCCAAGCCGGATACCAACAAGGATCCCCGTGGGATCCGGCGCTGCTCCGAAGCGGCACGTGGACCTTCGAGCCTCGCGACGACGAACGCGTGGCGCTCCATGAGAGCCGTTCGAACAGCGGCGCGTTCCATCGTATATTTGGACTCCGCGGCGCCATACCCGTGGCAGGCGATTGGAACGGTGACGGCGTGAGCGAACTGGGCGTGTTCTATCGCGGCCAGTGGTTCCTCGATTTGAACGGCAATGGCGAGTGGGATCCCGAAGACCTCTGGGCTGTCTTGGGCGATGCGTCGGATACTCCCGTCGTCGGCGACTGGGATGGTGACGGCAAAGACGATATTGGCATTTTCGGCCCCATGTGGGCGGGAGACCCGCGGGCCATTCGTCATGAACCTGGCGTTCCCGACGCACAGAACCGGCCGGTTGTCACCCCGCCGGCCAACATGCCGAAAAACGTGCCGCCGCCGCCCGAAAAGGCTACCGACGGACAACGGTCACTCCAACGGAGCGCGCAAGGGCGTTTGCGCGAAGATCTAATCGACCACGTATTCCAGTACGGCACGGGACGCGACATTCCGGTCACCGGCGACTGGAACGGCGACGGAATCAGCACAATTGGCGTCTTCCGCGACGGCGCTTGGATCCTCGATACCGACGGCGACGGCGTCCTCACTCCGGCCGACACGCGGGTCACCTTTGGAGAACCGGGCGATATCCCCGTTGTCGGCGACTGGAATGGCGACGGAATCGACGACGTAGGCGTGTTCCGCGACGGTCGTTGGCAGATTGATTCCAATGGCAACCGCGAATTAGACGCCCATGACCGCGTGTTCTACCTGGGCGGCGCAGGTGACCACCCGGTTGTCGGCGACTGGGACGGCGACGGCGCGGACGAAGGCGCCGTCTACCGAGATGCACCTGCCGCTGAAGAGTGATTGGACCGTTTCCGTCGCTCCGCAACACTGACGTTTTGAAAAGCCGACTTGCGGAGCATAGCAAGTTTCCCCCGACCCAGAGGCAGGGTTGGGGCGACCTAGCGGACGAATTTCTGTACCTCAGGGTTCTGAAAGCGGGACCGATCTCCCGACCGGGTTCATCGCCGCTTCTCAGCTGGCCGCTTAGCCGGTAAACTACCCTATTCCCTGCCAATTGAACCTCGTTGGGAGTCGATTTTCCATGGCCAAACCGCATCGTAGACTGAAGAAAGCCAACCACGGCCGGCGTCCCGCAAACGCCCGCGCTCGGCGTGCAAAGCGCCGAAAGGTCCGCACGTAGTCCCTTGAGCGAACGGAGTCGGGCGTCGCAAGTTCTTGGCGGCGCCCGCTTTGTTTTCATTCCGCGTGGCATGCGCACCCTTTTGAGTTCACCTGTCGCAGGAGCGAAACCTTGGCCGGCAAAGATTTTCTCGTCGATTTGTCGACAATCGACCTGAACCGCGTCGTCGCCGATATCGAGGAGATTCGCCGCTATAATCCACAGCGGTACGAGATGGAGCAGTTGACGGCGATTGTCTATGAGAATGCCGACGATTGCACATGCGTCGGTTATAAAGACATCACCGACCAGGAGTTCTGGGTGCGCGGGCATGTACCCTTTCTGGCCTTGATGCCGGGGGTGATTATGCTCGAGTCGGCAGCGCAGTTGTGCAGCTATTTCGCCCAAAAGCACGATTTGCTTGGCGCCAAGATGATTGGATTTGGCGGCCTGGAGGATGTGCGTTTCCGGGATCCCGTCTTACCCGGCGAGCGTTTCTATGTGATGTGCAAGCTGCTCAAGGTTCGGCGTGGCCGAATCCTGATCAGCCAATTTCAAGGCATGGTTCGGGGCAATATTGCTGTAGAAGGCGTTATCAAGGGCGTTCCCATTCCGGTCGACGCGTTAACCTCCGCGAAGGGTAACGCCTAGGAAACTCCGCCGTGCCGTGTCATGCTGCTGCCGCTCTATGACGACAATCCCACCCGGCGCTGGCCGGTGGTCACAGCGGCGCTTGTCGTGGCGAACGTCATTACGTTCTTGTACACCGCCACGCGGGATGACCACCAGCAGCGGGTCATTGCTGCGACCTATGGTTTTATCCCGGACCGGATGAAACAATTGGTTGACGACTCTTTAATCGTGCGCGTCAATCTCTATCCCGAGGGCGCGGCGGCAGGAGGTGTTGGCGATGACGAGTGGCGGCATCTCACATTCCCCCCGAATCCTCCCGGCGTGCTGCGGTCGCTAATAACAGCCATGTTTCTGCATGCCGACCTGCTGCACCTCGCCGGCAATATGTGGTTCCTGATGATCTTTGGGAACAACATAGAGGACCGCTTGGGCCATTGGTTGTTCCCCATATTCTACGGGCTGGGGGGAATTGTGGCGTCGCTGGCTCATTGGTTGGCCACGAGCGCCGCTAACTTAGGCGACCGACCACTGATTGGCGCTAGCGGCGCGGTGGCTGTATTGCTTGGGGCGTACATTGTGACGTACCCGCACGCACGAGTGCGGTGCCTATTGTTCCTGTTTGTGTTTGTCACTCTAATTGATTTGCCCGCCTGGATCGTGTTGGCGTTCTGGTTCGGTGGGCAATTCCTTGAGATGAAGTTAAGCCCCGATGTGCCGGTTGCCTATTGGGCGCATATTGGCGGGTTCGTAACTGGACTCGCCTTGATGCCTCTCCTCAAATATGGCGTGGGGCCTCCACTCCGGGATGAAGTTGTACACGATTCCTGGGATTCGTAACGCGTAGTTCGCTTTAGCGTGTGCAACTTGCCTCGCCCTGCGTTCGGTTCCCTAACTCGATAATCTGCGCGACAAATATCGAAGCACGTTGCCCCGCCTCCCTCCGCCGGCCTTTGGCTATTTCATTTCGCCCTCTGCCTCGAAGTTTTTCTCTCTGCCTACTGTCTTTTCACCATGGGACGCCGAGCACTCCGCAAAATCAATCCGAACATTGACCTTTCATTTCATTACCGGACGCTCGAAGATCTTCCGGCGCCGTTTGATCCGCAGGCGGCGTTCCCGAAACCAGGGCCACTGGAAGTAGAGGTTGGAAGCGGTAAAGGATTGTTCATGGAGCGCGTCTCGGGCGCGTTTCCCGACCGCAACTTCGTCGGCATTGAGATAGCAAGCAAGTATGCACGCTACTCGGCCGCACGTTTGGCGCGACATGGTCGAACCAACGCGATCATGATTCAAGGAGACGCACTGCGTTTCTTCCGGGAATGGCTCGGCGAATCGTTACTCGATGCAGTGCATGTTTACTTCCCCGATCCTTGGTGGAAGAAACGACACCGCAAGCGGCGAGTCATGCGCGAAGAGTTTTTGCGCGATATCGAGCGAACTCTCAAGCCCGGCGGCGAGTTGCACTTCTGGACCGACGTAGAGGAGTACTTCCGCGAAACGCTCGACCTGCTAGCCGCATGCACCACCCTGAAAGGCCCCGTGGAGCCGCCGGAAGCGCCTGCCGAGCATGACCTGGACTACCGTACGCACTTTGAACGCCGGATGCGGCTCCACGGCGAACCGGTTTACCGATCTCTGTTCCATAAGGCAGCCGAGTAGCTCGACTCGCACTCTCCATGCACATTGGTTGAGTTTTTCTCAAGTCCGATTGCGGATCGAAACGTCGGCGACGTTTAGCGCGATTGTTCACAGCAATCGCAGTACACGGTAGACGCTCAGCTAGGACGCCGATGAAATCGAAGTGCCCTCGTGGGCCTTGGATGTGACTTTTCTCAAGGTAGCGGTCGTATGGACGCGCGACATCTTATAGCGGCGCCCCTGTTGGCCGCGGCGGTTGCCGGCCCCTATTTGACACAAGATGGCGAGTCGTCTCCTCCCGCCGATCCGTCAAGCCTTAGCGCCGCCCCAACCTTCCCCGCGGCGCCCTTATTGCCCGACACACTGACAATACCGGAGAACCCCACTCCGCATGCAACGCCAGATACCAACGGGGGGCTTCCACCATTTGACGCGAGCCGCGCGCAGTTTGCCGGAATTCCTGTGTCCGATTTTTCGGAGGTCTTTCGGTTTGATATAACCCCGGAATGGATCTTCACGCGCTGGTCGCGCGTTTCTACGGTCACCGCAGACCAGTCGCTTAAGGGGTTCCGTGTGGCCATGGTGACAGGCGCCCGAGTCGATGATCTTGCCGGCGTGGCCACCTATTACTTTGGAAGACACGGCGCGTTGCAGCGTCTCACCTTCGAAGGCCGCACGGGAGATACACGACGCTTGACCGCGTTTCTCACGCAAAACTATGGCTTCCAAGCCGAACCGAACCTTGGCGCTGGAATGTACTTGGTGCGGTGGAATGCCAAGCCCATGAGCGGATTGCGTATTGATTACGCGCCCGTCGTGCGAGCCGACGCCCCTCACGAACGCTACCGCCTTAAGCTTGAGATCAATCGGCCCGACTACGGATACGTTATGAGCGACGAATTCCAACAGATTCTCAGCCGCGATCAGGAAACCAAGCGTTGGCTTCCTTTCTGATGAACTAAGGCCCGTCGTTGCTGTGGCGCCAGTAACAAGGAACGCCACACGTCTTCGCTTCGGCAACGCGGACTTTTCGCATCAAGGCTCCCAGCCGACCGGTTGAGTCCAGGCCTGCTGTTTTTGATCCTTATATACAGGATCACGAGGGGGTTTGCTGGAAGTGACGACGGCGCGCACATACAATTCGGCGCCGGTTAGCTGGTACCGTGGTCGCAATCCGGTCACAGTTGCAAACACGGCGCCGATCTCACTCGTCGATTCGGTAGCCTTCGCTCCCGCGGCGCTGGCGGCTTTGGCGTCCACCGACTTGGGTGTGCCGATGAACTGCGTGGTATAAGTCGCGTCGCCATCGGGTTCAATCTCCAAGCTCAGGATCCGCGACGTGGAATCGTACTTGACATCCACCAAGGCAACGCCGCTTGAAGCGTAGAAATCGCCAGCCTTGATAGCGCGGATCAGATGTTCGGGAGTCAAATACCGAGATCGAACCATAATCCACCCGCGCCCCGGACGTGCGCCGGGTCTGCCGTGGTAGCTATGGCTATCATCGGTTGCTACACCGAACAAGGGAGGGGCATCGAGTTGCGCCAACCGAATTGTGTTGGCGATATCCCAAATCCGCTCGATACTGGGGTGTTGCGCGTCGCCTAGTTGATTCACCTCGGGGTGGCCGTTGTAAACTTCGAAGAACCGCTCCGAAACCGCCGCCGCGAGATCCTGCGCCGTCACGGCATAATGAAAATTAGGATGGTTCAGATGGACCAAGATTTCACGGCCGGTGCGCTGCGCCTGTTCTTCGACAGCGCGTAAGTTATTTTCGATCGCTTCGCTCACCGTAACGCCACCCAAGGGGAGAACCAACTCTTTGATGTTCGTGGCGTTCATGTGAATCGGTTTGCCTTCCACACGATCGCTGATCTCTTCCCCCTGAATCATCAGAAAGCGTCCCCGCTCCTCAACCAGGGGACGAAACTCTTCTAGCGGCTTCAAACGGACTTCAAAGTCGGGCGTCCCTTCGGTTCCACGCGTTTCAACCCAGCCACCCCCGAAACGGCGGCGGTACTTGGCGAGGGCGTCCTTTCCGCCACGTCGTACGATCTCGTCATGTTTTATCCAGCGCACGCCTTCGCTCAGAATGTTATGGTCCGAGAGCGCGAGGAAGTTGTAGCCGTTCGTGCGATACCACTCGGCGATCATCTCCGGAAAATCGTTGCCGTCGCTCCACAACGAGTGCGTATGAATGTTGCCCTTCCACCATCGAAGCGGCGGTTCGGCCGGAACCGACTCGTCGCCAACTTCGGCGGCGGCAGCTGGAACGCCGTCGTCAGCCATCACTTCCGAGCGTCCCCCCAATCCGCAGGTAGCGATCGGTAGGACGAGCGAGAAAAGGGCAAGCCGTCGTATCGCCGCAAGGCTATAGGTTTGCATACGCATTTGCAACTTTCCCGAGAGGAGGCTAGAAGCCGCAGCCGACCAAAGCCGCGATGCGTACGATTATGCGCCGGCCCAAATACGGTTTCCACCATACCGCCGGGTCCTTCCTGCGGTTGGTAAAGAACCGTCATTCACCGTCAACGCCGAATTGCCATGAAGGCGTCACACGCGACGAATGATTAATCCACGTCGATTGCAGTTGAGAAGCGTCACCTTCACAAGACGACAACTCGCTGCTTGAAAGGGCAAAAGGAAACATCGGATCGTCCTGTGGCCGCCACAATTCCAAGACCATCCTAACGAACGCTTTCTAGGGGATGGTGGGTCCAACTCGCAAGCGATTCCACTAAAGATCCCGATGCGGCGTTCGACGAAGTTCTAACTGCTGGTGATCTGTTCACCTACGACTGCGAAGGCAGCCGCTCCTCTACATCTTCGTATCGCCCCGTCGTTGTGCGGTAGGACTCGATCGCGGCCGATAATCCTCGAACCGGTGGAGAATCTAATTCGAAGGTAAAGGCGTGCGTGTTTTCGCCATATCGTCTCCAATTCCTTGTGGAGCGTGCTAACACGGTTAAGAGCATCGCATCTGGTAACATGCCGGCCCTAATCGCGGGGAAGGCATCGTCATTGAACCCACACGGGGTGCAGGAGCGAGCTTAGTGGTCGCTCCACCGTAA
This sequence comes from uncultured Pirellulaceae bacterium, assembly GCA_964458385.1. Lineage (GTDB taxonomy): Bacteria > Planctomycetota > Planctomycetia > Pirellulales > Pirellulaceae > JAHWKS01. The sequence continues at coordinate 22,364 of CAYWIS010000045.1, read as the reverse complement.
TGGCGTGGTATACCACCGCGATTTTGAAGCTCTTAAGAGGCTTCGATATCGTCCAATTCCCGCAATCGACGATCGGCGTCAAAGACTGGCGGCGGTAGCGATTCCGCCAATTGGATAGCCTCAGCCTCCGACAATCCGGGGCGTGGTTGTCCACTACCGCGGAAAACAGGCAGGCCACGGCGCAAGGCGATAATCTCCCGGCGCGTCCGTCCTTTTGGGGCATCGGGCCACGGCCCCGGATGTTCTGTAAAATCGAAGAAGTAAGGAACAACCTGTTGGATATACGTCCAGTACCCCGGATTGTCGGTTTGCAGAAAGAACCGACCTCCTGGCGCCAGCGCACGGTGACAAAGCGCAAGAAAGGCCGGAGTAACTAAACGCCGGTGGACCTGCGCTGGGTCATAGTAGGGCTGAGGGTGATAGCAATGTAGTTCGGCCAGGCTTCCAGGCGCCGTGTGGCGCTCGAGCATTTCCAGGCCACCGCACACAGCGAACCGTACGTTCGTTAGTCCCCGCTGATTAGCGCGGCGCGTTGCGTACCGAATGACCACAGGTAAGATGTCGACCCCTACATGGTCGTAATCGGGGCGCCACACACTACTACCAATCAGAAATCGTCCGTTTCCGCATCCCAAATCCAGAACGCGAGGTGCTTGGCGCCCAAAAATTGCAGTCCAATCCAACCAACCTTCCGGCAACCGTTTGATTGCCGTTTGCGTCCATTTCTCGGGCGGCAAGATTTCACCTGCAATCGGGACACCGAATTCCCGCTCGCGGCGCCGTTCCTGGTTACGATCTTTGGCGTCTGAGCGATTGTGTCGCTTCTTTGCCACGTGGCTGACCTTTAATTACGACAAGCGTCCGGCGTTGAATCTTACTAACCACCGATTGTAAGACGGCGCTGATGCGTTTCTTGCGTCATGGCGCGCGGTGTGCGTCTTGCGATGCGCTGTGATTTTCGTCAGGCTACTAATTGTGTTCAAGGGCGACGATGCGACAGCGCCGCCAGCGTAAGCCCCAACGGAGCATGTACCCCGGCGCGGCCTTTTCCATTTCCCGGCTCGCGATGAAGATCCTAGTCGCCGATGATAGCGCGGTTATGCAGCGGCTGCTGCTACGGTCCCTGGAGAAGTGGCACTACCAGGTCACGGTAGCGAGCGACGGGGCCGAAGCGTGGGAACTTTTCCAGCGCGACACCTACCCTTTGGTGCTGACCGACTGGATGATGCCCCGCCTCGACGGTCTGGAACTTATCCGGCGGATTCGGGCCAGAGAACGGTCTGGCTACGTCTACATTATCCTTCTGACCGCCAAATCAGAAAAGCAAGACTTGGTGGTCGCCATGGACGCTGGCGCCGACGATTTTCTTTCGAAGCCTTTTGACCAAGAAGAGTTGCGAGTTCGAGTCCGCGAGGGAGAGCGGATCATTCTCTTGGAGCAAGCCCTCAAAGAGCAAAACCGGCGGTTGCGCGAGACGCAGGCAGCGCTGGTACAGAGTGAAAAGTTGGCCAGTTTAGGGCAATTGGCTGCTGGAATGGCGCACGAGATTAATAACCCGGTGGCCTATGTCGCCAATAACCTGACGGTCCTCCGGCGCGACATCATGTCGGTCATGCAGATCCTGGATCTCTATCGTAGGGGGCATGATCGATTGGCCCAGATCGATCCGGACTTGGCCGCCGAAGCAGCGGAACTTGAGCGCGATGCAGATTTGGATTGGATTCAGGAGAACCTGCCACGACTTTTCCAAGCATCGTTGGAAGGTTTGGGTCGCGTGCGAGAAATTGTTAACAACCTCCGTGATTTCGCCCGCCTTGACGAAGCGGAACGGGACGCAATTGACCTGAATACGGCGTTGGAATCCACGGTAAAAGTCCTGCAGCACGAAATCGCCAGCAAAGAGTTGGTGATCGAGTTCGAACTGAACCCAATGCCTCAAGTGGTGTGTCGCCCCCAAAAAATCAATCAGGTCATCTACAACGTGTTGTTAAACGCCATCCAAGCCAGCGAGCCGCATCGCCGAATTTGGCTTCGATCGCGCCAGGACGAGGGTAACGTCATCGTTGAAATTGAAGACGAGGGAAGCGGCATCGATCCGCAGCATTTGCCTCGCATCTTTGAGCCTTTCTTCACGACCCGTCCCATTGGCCGCGGCGCCGGCTTGGGACTAGCGATCAGCTATGGCATCGTGCGTAATCATGGGGGTTCGATCGATGTCACAAGCCGCCCCGGCGTAGGAAGTTGTTTCCGCATTCGGCTCCCATTACAACCTCCACCGCCTGGCCGAAAAAAACGCACAGGCGAACAACCGCCAGACCTCGCCAAGAGCCATCCTGTTGAACTTTCCGTGACTTCGACCGCCATGCCTGGAAGCGAGCCATGACTGAAGAAATGCGTTTGCCGCGCAAGCACGCCATCCTGCTGGTGGATGACGAACCGGAAATCCTTTACTCACTGAAGGGTTTGTTGCGGCGCGAATTCGAGCTCTACACCGCCGAAAGCGCTCACGAGGCGTTGGAGATTCTCAAGAGGCATCCCATCCACGTGGTCATGACCGATCAGCGCATGCCGCAAATGACCGGCGTCGAACTGATGGGGCGCGTGCGAAATGAGTATCCCGACGCGATTCGTATCATCTTCACTGGCTACGCCGACATCAAAGCCGTAATCGAAGCAATCAACAACGGTGGGTTGTTCCGTTACATAACCAAGCCCTGGGACCCCGACGAACTACTTGATACCCTCCGCCAAGCTGCCGAACAACACGATCGACTTGTCGAGCGCCGCCGCATTTTGAGTGATTCCCGCGACCATGTGGCGCGCGGCCGGCAATTGGTTGAGCAATTCACGACGCACCCCGAGAATGTAGACAACGCCGCGCTAGATCAGTTCCAACGCGAGGCCGATCGGCTGATTGAACGGTTGACCGACGCTTTGAATCCCTGACCCTACGCCAGGAATTTGCCCTTGAATGCAAAAGAACCTGTTCTGCTCGTGGTGTTGATCGAAACCGGCGCCCTGCGTTGGTACGTGGCGGGCGTTTCCCTCGCGGGCCACCCGCTGCCGCTGATGCGCTCCGAAACGGGCAGTTTAGGTGCATATATCGACGTAGCGTTTGACGAGCAAGTAAGTTTTCTACGGCATCGTTTGGCGGGCGTTCTTCAGCGTGGTTGTGACCGTCTCTGGGGCCATCAGAAGAAGCCTTGTCAAATCGTCATCGTTGCTGATCATTTCTTTCCCCAGGCCCCTCTGGAGTTGACGCAGCACGTGGCGGATCATTTCGTGCAATGGATGGTCAATCCGCCCGTCGCCTTTGTCGTGACGAACGGATCTTTCCGGCACAATGCAACAAGTCCGCTGGAGCCCCTTGCCGGCCAGTTGGAGCCTTCGCACCGCGAGGCCTTAGAAGCAGGTTTGCCGAAGCTGCTGGCCGCCGTCCAGCGGGATGAATTGTGGGAGGTGTCGCAAAGTAAACGTGATGCAGAGTTTCCAAAGTCGTAGCCAATTGAGCCTATTGTCTGAAGCCGTCGCAGGACACGATTGAGTCCTTAGCTCTCGCCATTGTGCGGCACGACCTCTTTCTTGCTAACAAGCAAAATAGTGGACGAATTAGCAGTCGAACTCTCTGACGGCGAGGACAAAGTTTCGAATCCCCCGCCGAGCCGCCCGGAGGCCATCTGGCGGAGTTTTGCCACGAAGATTACGGATTGTTTGAGCCTTCTCGTCCACAGATTATCGCGGCAACGCCCCGAAAGCCCGAGAGCTTGGGTCGGTTGACCCGTGCCGAATCCCGGCTTAAAGTAGGAATTGGCTTGTTCTTAGGGGCGGGTTTCCTCGCCTAGTCTGCTCGTCGTGTCTTGGGATTTATGCTCGCCAAACGGGTCATTCCCTGCCTGGACGTGGACCGCGGCCGGGTTGTGAAAGGGGTCAACTTTCTACAGCTGCGCGATGCGGGTGACCCCGTTGAGGTGGCGGCTCGCTATGAGCGCGAAGGCGCCGACGAGTTGGTATTCCTCGACATTACCGCCAGCCACGAAGCTCGCAGCATCATGATTGATGTTGTGCGGCGTACCGCAGAGCAAGTGTTCATGCCGCTCACCGTAGGCGGTGGAATTCGTACGATCGACGATATTCGGGCCTTGCTTAACGCTGGCTGCGACAAGGTGTCCATCAATTCGGCCGCTTGTCGGAATCCTCAATTTGTGCGCGATGCAGCCCGGCGATTTGGCAGCCAGTGCATTGTGGTGAACATTGATCCTAAGCGCGTACAGAAGAACGGGCGAACAGTTTGGGAAGTGCATATTAACGGAGGCCGCGTTCCGACCGGGCTAGAGGCCGTCGCTTGGGCCAAGCAGGTCGAAGAACTCGGCGCCGGGGAAATTGTGTTAACCAGCATGGACGCCGACGGCACCAAGGACGGCTATGACTTGGAAATGACCGCGGCCGTAAGCGAGGCTGTTTCGATTCCCGTCGTTGCCAGCGGCGGCGCCGGGAAACCGGAGCACCTAGCCGATGCGGTGCTTGTAGGGAAAGCCGATGCGGCGCTCGCGGCGAGCATCTTCCACTTTGGTGAGTTCACTATCCGTCAAACCAAAGAGGTCATGGCGGCCCGTGGCGTGCCGGTAAGACTATAAGTCGCTTTATGGATGAGTCCAGAGAATAATTAAATAGCTTCGGCAGACAGGCCTGCCTTTTCGAGAATGAGAGGAGAGAATCTATGGCCGGTGGCGGCGTGTCAACCCAGGAGCAAATGCTCAAAAAGTACGCGGCCAAACGAGAGCCGCTGGAGATTGATAAGATATTTCGCGCGGTGGTCAAGCTTCAAGGGAGCGACTTGCACTTGAAGGTCGGCCGGCCGCCTATTGTCCGCGTTAACGGAACGCTGCGAGAATTAAACCGCGGCCCCATCGACGACGAAGAGATGGTGCGGTTGATCTTTCCGCTGATGGACGAACGGAACCGCAAGATCTTTGAGAAGGAAGGGGGCGCCGACTTCTCGTACACCGTCGATGTGGCCGACGACAACGGGAAGGTCACCAACTGGCGGTTCCGCGTTAACCTCCTCCAGCAAATGGGGCACGTGGGCATGGTCGCCCGGCGCGTAAACGCCTTCATTCCCGACTTCAAAGGTCTCTATCTGCCTCCCGTGATGGAGAAGCTGTGCTTCTTCGATCAAGGCATGATACTTCTGGCAGGCGTAACGGGGTCGGGAAAGAGCACCACGATCGCCTCGATGCTCAACTACATCAACCGCCACGAGCGAGTCCATATTCTAACGCTGGAGGATCCGATTGAATTTGTCTACACGGAAGACAAGGCGCTGATTAACCAGCGCGAAATCGGCATGGACGTAATCGACTTCGCGGTGGCAATGAAACACGCCGTGCGCGAAGACCCCGACGTGATGTTGGTCGGCGAAATGCGTGACGAGGAAACCTTCCTCACCGCAATCCACGCAGCGGAAACGGGCCACTTGGTGTTTGGTACGATTCACGCCTCGAGCGCCCCCTCGACGATCGGTCGTATTCTCGACCTCTTCCCCGAAGCCATGCACAAGGCGATCCGCAGCGCCATCGCCTTTAACATGAAGGCGATTATCGCGCAGAAGTTGCTCAAGTCGATCAAGCCGGGCGTGGGTCGCGTTCCTACGGTCGAGATCATGACCTTCAACCCCACCATTCAAAAGCTGGTGTTGGAAGGGCAAGACAGCAAACTGCCCGACGCCATTCGTATGGGCGCTGAAGAGGGGATGCAAGACTTTACGATGAGCCTCAAGCAATTGGTTGAAGACGAACTGATTGACCGGCAGACCGCCTTTGAGGTTGCGCCCAACAAGGACGCCTTGCAAATGGCCCTCAAGGGCATCAACGTCTCGCAACCGGGTATGATCTAACGCACGAAGCGATCGTCACTCATCCTCCCTCCTAACCGAAGCGCGAGGAATCGGCCTCTCCGGGCCCACGTCAATAAGGGGCCCGAGAGGACGCGTTTCGGATCGCCGGCATTCTCAACGCCTCTATGCCTCGCATCTTGATCTCCTTTGCCGCCGTTTTGCCGGCGGTGTTGTTTCAAGCCGAACTTGCCTTGGCGCAACAGCCGGTGTCGCACGCCCTCCAACGCGGCCCTGGCGGCTACTTTAGCATCATCAAGTTGGCGCTGATCCTGGTCGTGTTCTGGCTCTGGGTGAAGACCACCGATTGGGCCAGCGTCGATTGCCAGACGTTGGCGCTAGATCACACCAAGTGGATGCCCATCCTGTTTTTCCCATTCATGGGCGGGTTCCTGGTGTCGATCTTTCTTCCCGGCCCGGGGATCATCTTTTATTTTGTCAACTTGCCACTGTTGATCGCCTGCGTAGCCGTCCCGCTTACGTTGTACATACGTCACCGCAATGAGTATGTAACGATTGATGAGCGGGTCATGACTCCTGACCACATTCGCCACGTATTGGCGACGAAAACCAACCTTGGCGTGAAAGCCGAAAAGGAAAAGCCCTACGAAGCCGGTGCGCCAGTGGAGCTTCGGGCGATGGGCGCCAGCGAGGAACAACAAAATCAAGCGAACATCCTTGTTGCGCGGCAATGGGTTGAGGGCTACGTGGCGGCGAAGAATCTACTTGCCGACGCGTCCGGTCGCCGGGCCGAGAAAATCATGCTCGACTACACCCCGCAGGATGTGAAGGTGCGGTATCTGATTGACGGGGTGTGGCACAACTCCGATACCCGCGAACGCGCTGTTAGCGACCAAATGTTGGAGGTCATGAAAAAGATCTCCAACCTGAACGAGAAAGACCGCCGTTCCAAGCAAGAGGGCAAGTTCGGGGCCAATTATAAGGACAAGAAATACGTTTGCTTGTTGACGAGCGTAGGCGTACAGGCGGGTGAACGTGTTCAGGTCCAATTCACCGTTCCCAAAGAGAAGAAATTCAAAACGCTCGAAGACTTGGGCATGCGCGACAAGATGCGCGAAAAGCTCAAGGAGCTGATGCTCAGCAAACGCGGGTTGTTTATTTTCACGTCGCTTCCTGGCGGCGGATTAACCACGACCAGTTCCATTGCGTTGGGGTCAACAGACCGCCTCTTGCGCGACTTCGTCTCGGTCGAAGAGGTCGACCACCGCGAACCCGAGATCGAGAACGTCGATCCGAATACCTACAGCGCGGCGGAGGGCGAGAAGCCCATGAGCAAGCTTCCGTCGATCCTGCGTCGCGAACCCGACGCGGTGGTAATCATGGATCTGGTGGAGAAGGAAACGCTTGAGTTCATTGTTGAACAGGTCAAAAAAGATGACCTGATCTTCTTCACAGGGATTCATGCCAAAGAGGCGCCCGAGGCGATTCTGCGATTATTGGCGAACTACAAAGTTCCGCCGCAGGAAGTGGCGCCCATCCTAATCGGCGTGCTCAATACCCGGCTGATCCGGAAGTTGTGTCCAAAATGCAAGGAGTCGTACACGCCGTCCCCGCAGCTTCTTCAGAGGCTGGGTTTACCGCCGGATCGGGTACCGGAGCTTTTCCGCGAGCGGCAGCCGCCCGGCCCCGACGCCACCGAAAAGGAGAAAAAGGAAAAATCGATTCCCTGTTCCAAGTGTAGCGGTATAGGCTACTTGGGACGCACGGCAATCTTCGAACTGTTGGAAGTGACCGATCAGCTCAGGGAAGCAATCATCAAGCAACCAAAAATCGAAGTCCTGAAGAAGGTTGCCCGCGCAACGGGCAACCGAAGCCTGCAGGAAGAAGGAATTCTTTTGGTCGCCCAGGGCGTGACCTCGTTGGAGGAGTTACAGCGCGTTCTTAAACAGTAGTTGTGTTTCTGGTGAGTCGAGGGACCTCCCCAACGATGTTCCCTGTTGCTCCCTGTATCTTGCCGAATAGCGAAGTTAGCGGCTTGATCTCTAAAATGAGAATCGCCGCCGATGCGTGACCAACGAGCTTTCAAACGCAATCCATACACCATGACTCTAATCCTCTTCTACTTCGGCGTGTTCTTCATTTGCATGGCGATGCTCTGGACCGAAGGGTTCTGGGGGAACGCCATAACTTGGGTCAACGTGATTATCTCGGGCATGGTCGCAGTAACCTTCTGGCAAGCGACGGCCAACGCCCTAGAAAAGCAAATGCCGTCCTTTACGTACGTGCTCGACCTGCTCGCGGTATGGGGCGTGTTCGCATTAACCATGGGCATTCTACGAGAAATCACAAGTTATCTTTCCAAGTACAAGGTCCGGTTCCACAAGCTGATGGAATCGATCGGCAACGCGGTGATGTCCGTATTGGTAGGCCTGACCCTCGTGGCGTTCACTGGGTGGACGCTTCACATGGCGCCGTTGGCCGCCATGCCCTTCCGAGGAACCGATATTACGTCGTCAATTCCCGCACGGCTTTGGAGCAGTGCAATGAGCTTGTCTTCGGGCGGCTCCATGACCGGGGGAAACCAATTCCCTTCCGATGGTTTTTCAGGACTGTATCGGCAGCGGCGGCAGAACCTAGAAACCTTGGAAGGATTCCGGGTAGGCAACTGACCAAGGCGCGACCGCGCGGCGTCAGTTGACACGCTGCGATGATCTTGGCGTGAACTACGACCAAAGCCCCTCTCGTTTCCCATGTCGGAACCTGAACTTCATTTCGCCGCAGCCCAAGAGCCGCAGGCCGAAGAATACCGCCCCTTGAGCGGTTTGGCCGTCACAGCGGCATTGCTCGGCCTCCTTTCCCCCCTAGGAATTGCAGCTCCATTTTTGCTTGTCATTCCCGTTGGGGGCATCCTGTTCGCCCTGGCGGCTTTGGCGCGCATTCGAAGCTCAGCGGGCGAACTTTCTGGACGTCGTTTGGCGCTGTTCGGATTGGCATTGGCGGTTTTCTTCGGCGTTTGGGCGACGACTCAGGATTTGGGGCGGCGATGGGTGCTGGCTTGGCAAGCACGACAGTTCTGCGACGGTTGGCTCCAGTTGATGCAGGACGGCAAAGTATGCGAAGCCCATCAATGGGTGCGTGCGCCGGAAGATCGGTTTGGCGCAACCGCCGACTATCGGCTCATTTATGAGCAAACTGAGTCAGCACGCGAGGAACTCAATTCCTTCCTTGCCACCCTGCCGTTTGACGCCACGATGGACGGCTCGTCGCTCCGTAGCTTTCGATATGTCGGAAATGACAATATCACGTACGCCGACATGCTCAACGAGTATGTGATTGTGCATCGGTACGAGGTCGTTGCGGAGAAAGACGGTAAGCCGCGCACCGATCTCATCTTGCTGACGGTGCGCCGCATGGCGTCCAACAACGACAACTTTGTCCATTGGCAATTGCGGCAAGTGCAGCGTGCGGCAGATCGCCCCGGTAATCTTTGATCGGGCGAAGTCCCGCGGAGCTTGCTGCTTCATATGACGATACGCGATCGCATGTTGATGCCGGCTGCGCGAACGCTCGCAATTCAAGGAACCGCTGGGCGCCCGATGCGTTTTGTTCTCGGTTCCTTGTTTCCCTTATTGCGTGGCTGTAGTTCGTAGGCTCGATGCGGGCCGCGCGTTTCATGATTCCTCCGCTTCCGCCGGTTCCCGAAAACTGGGGCAATCCCGAGGCCCGTGCCGAGTTCTTCGCGCTACTACCCAAGCCGTTGGTGGTACTGATTGCCTGTGATTTGGCGGCATATACACCGCATGGCGCCCTAGGGCTGAAGGCGCTGGAAACGGTTCGATTGTGGCTGGCGGGCCAAGCCGAAGAAAGCGACCTACGCGCTA
>CAYWIS010000045.1:9609-12622 GCA_964458385.1 uncultured Pirellulaceae bacterium | reverse complement strand
GGGAGCAAATTTGGCTCGTAATACTCGACGAGGATTACCAACACTCGGTTTCCCACCGCGTGGCGCTCGACGCCGTTTGGAGTGCAGTGACCGCAGACGCCGCCTATTGGGCGAACGATATTAGCGCCCCTTCGATCCTCGACAGGACAGCCCTATACACTGATTGGAGTACTCATTACGACCGCCATCGGCGGCGCGTGGTGGAAATCATTCAGATTGCAAACGAGCCCTCAGTCCGAAAAGCACTGGCGCTGGCCGCTCGTAATTCGCACGCTCGACCGTTATTTTGGGACGCCATGCTTGATGCGGGCTATATGCCTAACGACCCTGGTCGGAAGGTTCCTTGGCGCCAACGTTTAGCTCGCTATTGGAGGCGACTTTTCGGGAAACGCAGCGTGCGTTAGCCGTTAATCGTTCAAAGAAGGCTCCGGCTGGGACAAGCCGTCGAAGGTATTACTCTTTCCATAAGGATGAAGCCGCGCTGCGCCGCAGACAAATTATCGATCACGCGGAAAGGTAATGCAGGAAGTTTTTGCAGCCACTGCCCGCGGTTGTCAGAATCTATCAGTTCTCCGAACCTCTTCCGCGATACGGCATGTGGCAAACGTCAAACGTGCGTGGCGGGCTCGTAGATCTACATGAGCCCTGGAATCGGATCCGCGTGGTAAATGTGATGCGGCCGATCCGCCTCGTCCCGCCATGCAGCCGTGGGAGGCAACCCGAGCGCCTGGTAGATAGTAGCAGCAAGATTTTCTGGCTTTTGCGGATCGGCGGCCGGGTATCCGCCAATCTTGTCTGAGGCGCCAACAACCACCCCACCTTGCACGCCGCCGCCGGCGAGAAAAACGGTTTGTACTGGCCCCCAATGATCGCGCCCCGGGAGTTTGGCGTTCGGAATGGTGAAAATGCGCGGCGTGCGGCCAAACTCGCCAGCCATCACGATAAGCGTTTCATCCAACATCCCGCGATCGTCCAAATCGTCGATCAGGGCGGATACCGCCTGGTCCGTCGGAGGCAACAGAAAATTCTTCAGGTTAGGAAACGCCGCCTGGTGTGTGTCCCAAGTTTCATTATTTCCAAGGTTAACCTGGACCAAGCTAACTCCTGCTTCCACAAGCTGGCGCGCCATTAACAACGACTGACCGAACGAATGCCGACCGTAGCGTTCCTGTGTCTTTTCGTCTGCCTGAGTAATATCAAAGGCTTTTTGCGTGTTGGGGTCCGCCAGTAACGAAATAGCTGACTGGCGATAACGGTCCAACCCTTCTACAGCGGCGGAGTTTTCCAGGAATCTCCGCTGCGCATCGAGTTGACGCACAAGCAACATCCGCTTCGCGAGACGCACCTGTGTCATTTCGTGCGGAAGAGACAAATTCGGCGTCTGAAATACATTCTCCGGCCGACGCTCTTTTCCACGTTCGTGGTGAAATTCAAAGTCCGGGTACGCACCATACGTATTGGCGTTAAACGGCGTTGCCTGTGCGAACCAGGGATCGTTCGCCCGCCCCATGAGACCTGCAAACTGCCCCGGGATTACGCGACCGCTGCGATGAATCAACTTCTCGGGAAGGACAATAGCGGGCGGAAGATTGTTCACGCCGCGCATCATGGCGCCAGCAATGGCCGCGATCGACGGCCAATCGGTGGGTTTGGGTGTTTGCGGACTGAATCCCGGCGGCAGCGGAGTCCGCCCACTCAACATAACCATATGCCCTTGCGAGTGCTCGTTGTAAGGGTGCGTCAAAGAGCGCACCAGCGCCCACTTGTCGCTACGCGCTGCAAGCAGCGGAAGATGTTCACAAACGAACACGCCGGGAGTACGAGTAGCAATAGCTTGAAACTCGCCGCGCACGGCGTCAGGCGCGTCGGGCTTGGGGTCAAAGCTATCCTGTTGTGCGAGCCCGCCCGAAAGGAAAATAAAGATTACGGCTTTAGCACGGGGAACGCGTTGATCCACCGTCGCGGCCCGCAACGCCTCGACATGATTCATTCCCAGTCCCAGGAGCCCGATGGCTCCTGCTTGAATCGCCGTACGGCGGCTAATTTGAGGATGACGCCACGTGGTGGATTGCAAATCCATGGTATTCACCTCGTTACTGGGGCGGGCGAATCAACGGACGTTGCCGAACATCATATTCCTATTGGGCGCCAAACGCAAACTTGCGTTCGCCCCTCAAAACGACTCCAATCAAGACAAGTCACCCATAGCTCTGAAATCCTCCAATGACCAAGCTTCACCAGCTTCCCGTCTTCGTTATTGCTACGTTAGCGATCGCAACAAGCCGCCCCTTAGAGGCCGATGAACCGGCGCTTCAAAGGTTCGAGCAAACACAGCCGCATATGGGCACACAGTTTAACATTGCCCTATATGCGCCCGACGAAGCGACTGCGCAAAAAGCGTTTGAAGTGGCGTTTGCCCGCATTCAGGAACTGGATGATCGGATGAGTGACTACGATGCCACGAGCGAGCTAAGCCGGCTGAGCCAATCGTCGCCCACATCGGCTCCGATTGCGGTAAGTGACGATCTCTGGCGGGTTCTCGTGGCCGCTCAGGAATTAAGCCAGCGCAGTAATGGCGCCTTTGACGTAACCGTTGGCCCTCTGACGTTGTTGTGGCGCCGTACGCGCCGGCAAAGAGAATTGCCCAGTCAAGAACGGCTAGAGCAGGCCCGCGCCGCAGTGGGTTACCAGCATTTGCGTTTACACCCTGATCGGCAAGCAGTCGAATTACTGCGTCCGAGAATGCGTTTAGACTTGGGTGGAATTGCAAAGGGTTACGCCAGTGACGAAGCGATCAAGGCCATGAACAAGCTAGGCGTCACCCAAGCCTTGGTAAACGCAAGTGGCGGACTATCGATCGCGGATCCGCCGCCAGGCCAGAAGGGCTGGAAAGTGGGGGTCGCGCCGCTCGACCCGGAAGCCGAACCAAGCCGCGTGTTGCTTCTTGCCAATTGCGGGGTCGCCACATCGGGCGATGCGTGGCAGTACGTTGAAATCGAGGGGACGCGCTATT
>CAYWIS010000045.1:0-9599 GCA_964458385.1 uncultured Pirellulaceae bacterium | reverse complement strand
TATCATTGACCCGCGCACCAGTCTCGGACTGACGACTCGCAGCAGCGTGACGGTTGTGGCGCCAACCGGAATGCTCGCCGATGGGTTAGCAACAGCGGCAAGCATACTGGGGCCTGAGAAAGGCATGGACCTAATTGAGGCGACTCCGGGCGCCGCGGCAATTTTCGTTTGGCTTGACAACGGCGAGGTAAAGACAGCCGTCTCGAAACGTTTTCTTGGCCTGCCCACCGTGGAATAAGCAGCCTTCAAGAAGTCAATGCACCACGACGTGGAGCTTGACCTCGGTGCGCCCGAGGCGATCCCCGGGCGCAAGTGGTCGAAAAGCCAAATGTAACGGGTGTCGCCAAGACTAGGCCTCGGTCGATTCGTTAACCGCAGTATCGCTAGCGTTTCGGCGGCGCCGGCGCTTCGGGCGCGTCGCACTCCATTCCTTAGTGAGCGACTCAAATACTTCCGGCGATTCGTAACGGATAATCTCTTTGCCTTCCGACATGGGACCGATGAGTCCACGGAAAACCGGCAAGCCGCGCAGACTCAGGTCGGTGCTGCAATCGTCAACCCCGATCTGAGTATGGAAACGAAGCAAGTTCTCTTTGTCCGTGTACTCCCGAATCCGCAATTGATTATCCGCTCCGCGAGTCACAACGCGGAAGGTTCGCTTCACGGCCATGCTCTGAAAGCTCCCGTTTGAAGGAACTTTGAGCGATCCGTCGTCATCTCCTTGGCGTCCATCGCGTGGGTTTCATCGTCCTAAACAGCATGTCGCTGTGATTTTTTTCACCTCACACCGTGACAGAAGAGAGAAATCGATCTTGTCGGGTTTGCCGCTTGTACGCCATAATTGCATTTCGACATATCCTCCGTGGGAACGGACACCCACATTGCGGCGGGCGGCATGGAGGCCGGTTTTCTCCCGTCCCTCAAAAGTGGGCACTGGGGGAAAACGCCCGCTTTTAAGGGATTGAGCCTTTCGCTGGAAAGGAGACCGCCCATGCTCGTACTCTCGCGCCGCGAAGAAGATACCATCTACTTCCCCACCATTGACGCCACCGTCAAACTGGTGCAACTGAAAGGGAAAACTGCCCGTGTAGGGGTTATCGCCCCAAAAGATGTTCCCGTTTTACGAGGGGAGTTGGTGGAAGAATGCCATCGTCGGCTTGCCCGACTCCAAAAGCTGGAACGCGAAGGTCCTGTCCTCTCGCACGCGGCGAGAAACCTTCTCAATAGCGTAACGATCGGCTTGAGTTTGCTGCGGCGTCAGCTAGAGGCAGGCAAACCGGCCGATGCTCAGACGACACTCCAGATGGTGTTGTCTTCGATTTCGGAAGCCGAGAAGGCTCATCAACTGGCCAAAGCAGAAATCGAAGCCGAACGCGCACTCCGCCGGATTCCGCGGGCCTTGCTGGTGGAGGACGACGCAAATGAGCGTTGCTTGTTGGCTGGTTTTCTCCGCAGCTCGGGATTTGAGGTCGATCAGGCGGAAGACGGAGCGGAGGCCATTGAATATTTGGCCGCCCACGAAAAGCCCGATATCGTCTTGCTCGATATGCTCATGCCAAGGATTGATGGCCCGCAAACCGTGAGGACGATCCGCAGCAACCCTCGCCACCAGGGCATTAAGATCTATGCGGTGAGCGGCTCGTCACCCCAAAATCTGGGACTAGAAACTGGACCACAAGGGGTTGACCGCTGGTTCCAGAAGCCCCTTGATCCTGAATATTTGGTGGGCGAAATGGTGCGAGAAGTCGGTATCTGTGCGTAATTCTCAATAGCTTCTTCCTAACCCCGACGAACAAGCGGCGCTTTTTTGCGCCGCTTTTTTTGTGTAATTGCGCGCCCAAAGGATTAGGAGCCCGCTCAATCCCCCCTTTTAGAAAACTAAAGTGTAAGTTTGCCTATTTGATGTAGCAAAACAGGAATAAACAATTGTGGGGATATCGAACAAAATTCCGATGGCGTCTGGATTTTGGGCGATTAGTTTGACAACTGCTTTTTGTCCGAATTATACTCGAATGTGAAAGTGGGGAGTTTTTCTGGTCACCCTGGCAAGGTCCGGCCGCTTCTTCGTCCTTTTCCAGGGGGCATTCTCGTCGCCCCGCAAATTCGCGTTGGCGGAAGATTGGCACTTCTTCCACCTCCCCTTCACGGGTTTTCGAAATGAATCTGCTCGGAAAAATTTTTACCGTGCTCATCTTTATTATGAGCTTGGTGTTTATGTCGTTTGCGGTTGCCGTTTACGCAACCCATACGAATTGGAAAGAAAAGCTGCTCAACACCGATACCACTGGTGGAAAACAGCTTGGCGTTAAGCCTCAATTGGATCAACAAAAAGAGCTGAACCGCGAGCTCCAAGCCCGGATCGAGCAACTCAACAACGCTTTAGCCAAGGAGCGGGCAGCCCGCGTAAATGTATTGGCGGCCTTGGAAGCCAAATTGCTGCAACTCAACCAACAACTGGTTCAAAAGGAAGATGAGTTGAGCAAGCTGGAAACTGCACACCAGCAATTGGTCGAAACGAACGACAACACCCAAGATATGCTCACCGCGTTGACCAATGAGGTCAAAACACTGCGAGACGAGATCCGTACAGCGCAACAGGATCGCGACGAGCAATTCGCGGCGGTCGTGGCGTTGACCGATCAGTTAAACCAAGCCCGGGGCGAGCAAGCACGGCTCGCCGAGCGCAATCAGCAATTGATCGCCCAAAACGCGACGATGTCGCGTGTACTTGAGCGGAATGGTCTCACGGCCGAAACCCCCGTATCGCACATTCCACCGCGATTGGATGGATTGGTAACGGAAGCCACCAGCGCGGACTTGATTGAAATCTCCTTGGGTTCCGATGACGGACTCAAAAAGGGGCATCTCTTGGAAGTTACCCGCGGCACACAGTACCTAGGCCGGGTGGAAGTGGTGTCCACAAAGCCCGACGTGTCGGTCGCGCGTATCCTCAAACCGTATCAAAAAGGCCCGATCAAGCGAGGTGACAGTGTCCGCACAAAGGTCGACTGATTATCAAAAACCAGCGTTTAACATCTACACGATGATGCTGATCCTGTCGCTTATGGCGATCATTACGGCCTGTATTCTGCTCTACTTGGAGCTGAAGCCGTATGGCGATTTCATGAAGTGGTGGGACACCTCCGGCGTTTAACCGGTATTCGTATCGCGTGATTGGCGGGCGTTTAGCCCGCCTTTTTTGTTGTCATTTTCGGCGGCTTGCCAAGCGACCGAAAAACTGATAGCAAACGATCCCCCACATCATTCAACACTCTGCTTCATGGATTTCTTATGGAGCGACACGCCCAACGCCGTGACAAGCTACGCAGCCTCATGCGCAGCGCCCAGGCCGACGCCATGCTGGTCACGAACGAACTGAACGTGACGTATCTGACCGGCTTCACCGGCGATTCGAGCTATTTGCTTTTGACGCGTGACCGGGAGATTATTCTAAGCGATGCACGGTACGAAGAAGACTTGCGCGCCGAGTGCCCTGACGTCACCGCTGAGATACGCCGCCCGCCAACAAAAATGGGAGAATGGGTGGAGCGCGTCGTCTCCAGCGTTAAACCCAAAGCGCTGGCGATCGAGGCGGATTCGCTGACGCTCACCCAATTCGACCAATTCGCGACGTCGCTTCCCAATGTCAATCTTGTCAAAACGTCGGGGTTAGTTGAACAGCTACGGGAAATTAAGGACAAAGACGAAATTGCTGAAACGCGTCATGCGGTTCGCTTGGCTGAACGTGCGTTTGCCGTCATCCGCGCGGCAATGCGGCCTGACCAAACCGAACGCGAGATCGCCCGTGAACTGGAACACCAGATTCGCCTGCTAGGAGGTCGCGGCTGCGCTTTTCCGCCGATTGTCGCTGTGGGTCCGCAAGCGGCCCTTCCTCATGCTCGTCCCGGCGACCGTCGAATCGAAGAAAGCCCCTTCGTGCTCATCGATTGGGGCGCCGTAAGCCGCCTTTACCGCAGCGACTTGACGCGGGTTTTGGCGACCGCTAAAATTTCGCCCAAACTTGAAACTATTTATAGAGTTGTGTTGCGCGCCCAGCAGGCCGCTATCGACACCATTCGGCCAGGCGTCGCCTTGGAAGCGGTCGATGCGGCTGCCCGCAAAGTGATCGAAGCAGCAGGCTACGGCCGTCAATTTAGCCATGGGCTAGGTCACGGCATCGGACTCCAAATCCACGAGGCGCCGCGGGTGGGGCAAAACGAGAAACGTCTTCTCAAGCCGGGAATGATCGTTACCGTGGAGCCAGGAATCTACATTCCCCAGTGGGGCGGGGTGCGCATTGAAGATGATGTCCTGGTGACGCGTTCCGGTTGTGAAGTGCTAAGCAGCACGCCCAAGGAACTGTCACAATGTGTCGTTGAGTTTTAGGCGCCAACGTATTCGCTTATAGAACGCGTCGCAGTAAGAAATCGACGCACGGTTGTCAGGGGGCATGAGCCCCCTGTTGCGTTTGCAGGCAATTGGGCCGTTACGCACCGGAGGAACATATGTCGGACACGAAACCGCACGAACCCATTTTCGACGTTGATCAAATCGGCCGCCTCATGGAGATGATGGAACGGCATTCGATCAACGTGGTCGATGTGCGTTCGGGCGATGCACGACTTCGGATTCGACGGGGATTCCGTCCCGCAGAAATGGCAGTGGCCCCGGCAATCATGCCCGCGTCTTACGCGTCGGCGCCACCAGCGCCCACCTCGCCCGAGCCGCCGCCAGCGGCCCCAGCCCCATCGGCTCCGGCAGCCGCGAACGAAGACGGCCCGCATATCGCCTACGTTAAGAGCCCGATGGTGGGAACCCTGTACTTGCGTCCTAAACCCGACGCTGAACCTTACGTCAAGGTAGGCGACCGAGTTGGCCCGGAAACAACGGTCTGCATTATTGAAGCAATGAAAACCTTCAATGAGATCCCCGCTGGCGTGAGCGGCGTCATTACTGCGATCTTAGCCAAGAACGAAGAGCCGGTCGACTATGACCGCCCCTTGTTCCGCATTGACACCAGTAAGTGATTAGCACCCATCGTTGGTGACCGGGACAACAACACCTGGTATGTCGTGTTTCGTAGATAGTTCGGGCGCAGTGGATTCCGCAGCGATGGAGTCCGCCTCCGTTAGTCCTCGGCTGCTGAGTTCGCCGCGACTCCCGCGATCCGGTTCCCTGAGCGCACGATCAAAGTTTCCGCCCCACGGCTCATGTACAATCGCATCCTTATTGCCAATCGCGGTGAGATCGCCCTTCGCATTATCCGCGCCTGCCGCGAGTTAGGTATTGAAACCGTCGCCATTTACAGCCAAGCTGACCGCGACGCCTCGTATTTGGAACTGGCGGACGAAGCCTATTGCGTGGGTCCGGCCAAGAGTTCGCAAAGCTATCTGAAAATCGCCAACGTAATAAGCGCGGCCGAGGTGGGCAATGTCGAGGCGATCCACCCGGGTTATGGCTTTCTTTCAGAAAACGCGCACTTTGCGAGTATCTGCCGCGATTGTCAGATTGAGTTCATCGGCCCTACGCCGGAAGCAATGGAGCAGTTGGGCGACAAGAACCGGGCGCGCGCTTTAGCCCGCGAAGCTGATGTTCCCGTCGTGCCCGGTAGCGGCGGATTGATCGAAGATGACGGTGAGGCCATCCGCGTGGCGCGCGAGATCGGTTTTCCAGTCCTGATTAAAGCAACAGCGGGGGGCGGCGGCAAAGGAATGCGCGTTGCAGCCAATGACTTGGCGTTGAAAGCCGCTCTCTCGCAGGCCCGGGCTGAAGCAGAAGCCGCATTTGGCAACCCCGGCGTTTATTTGGAAAAGTACATCGAACGTCCACGCCACGTGGAGGTCCAGATCCTTGCGGACAAACACGGCAACGTAGTCCACTTGTGGGAGCGAGACTGCTCGACTCAACGGCGGCATCAAAAACTCATCGAAGAAAGTCCTGCTCCCAACCTCCCAGAAGCAACGCGCCAAGCGATGTGCGAAGCCGCAGTGCGGTTGGTCAAGAAGGCGAACTATACCAATGCAGGCACGGTGGAGTTCATCGTCGATCAGGACAACAATTTCTATTTCATCGAAGTCAACGCTCGAATCCAAGTTGAGCACCCCGTCACGGAAATGGTCACGGGGATTGATTTAATTCGCGCCCAGATCGCAATTGCGGCAGGACACCCGCTGCCTTTCCAGCAATCGGACATCGAGCATCGTGGCGTAGCCATTGAGTGCCGCATCAACGCAGAAAACCCAGCACGTAATTTCCAGCCGTCTCCTGGCCGGATTGATCGGATGTTCGCCCCAGGCGGTATGGGAGTGCGATTCGATTCGCACGCATACGCTGGATACACTGTGCCGCCGTATTACGACTCCATGATCGGCAAACTGATCGTTCACCAGCCTACCCGTGCCGAGGCGATCCGTTGTCTCTTACGCGCCCTGGACGAGATGCGTGTCGAGGGAATCCACACAACGATTCCTTTCCATAAGAAAGTTCTCCACCACTCAGAATTTGCTGAGGGACGCGTCGACACATCCTTCGTCGAACGTAACTGGCAGGTTTAGACGGGATGCAGTACTGTATCTAAGATGTGCGTGCCCAAGGCGCGGACGTATCGCGCAGTTTCATGCTGTCTTCGAGCCCACCTCATCTACCACAACTGGGACCGTAACGCGGGGCTTTGCCTTGGGGGAAAAGCTCCCTTGCATCCATTAACCCCAACCGCTCGCCTGAATTGCGGAACAAACCTACACCCGGCGCCGCGCATTTAACGAACTGCTTGTTCAAATTTGGCGGCCCGTTACACCGATAAAGATCGGAACGTAGTTGAATCCAACTCGCACAGATATTTGCCACGCTATCGAGCGCACCGGTACTCGCCATTTAAGGGCAAGGAAATCTCCCTTATT
Organism: uncultured Pirellulaceae bacterium; assembly: GCA_964458385.1. Lineage (GTDB taxonomy): Bacteria > Planctomycetota > Planctomycetia > Pirellulales > Pirellulaceae > JAHWKS01. The sequence continues at coordinate 2,700 of CAYWIS010000045.1, read as the reverse complement.
TCTTTACCAAACAGGAGTGTAGCGAATCCCTGTCACCGTAGGGACAGACTCACTTGGCGAGGCGGCGAGGCGGCTTTAGAATCTCGGATGTGTGAGCCAGTTTCAGTTCGCGGGAGTTACTATGGAGCGACATCCTCTTTCAGGTCCAGTTAAGCCGAAGCACAACTTTCGGCGAGCCGCAATTCTCTTTTCGGGTGGTCCGGCGCCGGCAGCCAACGCCGTGATTTCAACCTGCGCAGTTTCGTTCTTACGAAACGACATTGAAGTTGTAGGCATCAAGAACGGCTATTCACGCTTGGAGAAGTTTGGTCCTGACCATCCTATGCAGGAAGGCCGGGACTACATCAACATTACCCATCAGGTGCTTAAGCGGACGCGGAATTCGCAAGGCATTTTGATTGGCACTGCACGCACGAATCCCGGCCGCGACATTTCGGCGCCCGAACACTTGGATGATCCCAAGCGTGTCGCGCCCTTGAAGCGTGTTTATGAAGCGCTCTGCTCGTTAGGCGTCGACGCGCTCGTATCGATTGGCGGCGACGACACCCTAAAGACCGCCAATAAGTTCAAGTTGTATCAGGACAAGTTGCCGCCGGGTTCCCATCGGATTCCGGTTGTCCACTTACCCAAAACGATTGACAACGACTATCGGGGCATCGACTTTACGTTCGGCTATTTCACCGCGGTGGACGTCCTCGCGTCGGAAATCCGCAACTTGATTCATGATGCCGAGGCCAGTGGCGCCTATTTCTTAGCCGAAACAATGGGCCGCAGCGCCGGCTGGTTGGCCTATGGAGCCGCGATTGCTGGTGAAGCTAGCTTGGTCATCAGCGTCGAGGATATTATCGGCCCTTATCTAGGCGAGGAGGACTACACAGATCCCGAGACCGGCGAAACGCGCAAACGGAAGGTCATGAAGATGGATCTGGTCGTCGACCGCATTGTGCGGACGATGATCGCCCGCGAGGAGGAAGGCAAAGATTACGGCGTCATTGTGCTCGCCGAGGGATTAGCGGAATTGCTTCCGGGAGAGATGCTCAAAGGCATCCCCCGCGACGATCACGGCCACATTTCGATCTCGGCCGTGAACCTTGGCCGGCAATTCTCGGCTCTGGTCGCTAAGGCCTATCACGCCAAGACTGGCAAGAAACGCAAGGTCACTGGCGTTCAGTTGGGCTACGAAGCACGATGTGCTAAGCCCAACGCATTCGATGTCATGCTAGGAAGCCAACTTGGCGTCGGCGCCTATCGCGCCTTAGTCGAGCAGGGCCTGAATGGCGTAATGGTCTCGATCGAAGGGCAACTTGATCTGCACTACGTGCCGTTTGAAGAACTGGTCGATCCCAAAACGCTTGTCACCGTGGTGCGGTTCATCGATACCAACAGCGATTTCCATCGCTTGGCCCGCTTCCTCGAGACGTACGTTAACGATTAGCCAGTGCGCGGCGCTGGCCCTGAGTGATAGTCGCGCCCCGTCCCTCGGTGGAGGTCTGAGGGGCGGTCGAATAAAGCTCGACTAATGTATGCGCCGGGCGTGTTACCTTAAGGACCGGCGCAAAATTCTCGAATTCGGTATCAAGCCGCCCGAGCAATTCGACCACGGGCGGCGCATTCTTGGCCAACTGCTGGTACGCCCGATCGAAAACGTCACGATCGCTCCAAGCATCATCGCTGGCCGAAGGAAGCAGGGCAGAAACCGCCACCGCCACGGTTCCCGGTGAGGACGAAGCGTTCGCCATAGCGGAGTCAAGGTTCACGTGGCCGCGAATCATCTCGACAAACGATTCGGGAAAACGCCACGAATGCGCCATAGCTGCGCCAACATCCGCGTGCGTCCAACCAAATAGCTCCCGTTCAAGCTCTGAAAGCCGGCTTCCTCTAATTCGTCGGCTCAACAAATCCGCATACGGTTCGCCGATTTCCTTGGCGAGCAAGGGTACCGCCATATCCTGCAACAAGGCGGCGGCAAACAAATCCTCCGTATCTTTCAGGCCGAGGAATTTACCGAACGCACGGGCAAATAGGCCGCGGCGCAACGAATCTTGCCACAGGCTCTTGAGGTCAAAGGGCCCACACTTCGGATTAGGCATCAAATTGAAAACTGCGCTCCAGAGTGCGAAGTTTTTGATGGTCCGGACTCCAACTAAGGTGATCGCAAGGCGGACGCTCGAAATCTCTCGCGAGAACCCGAAATACGACGAGTTCACAAACCGCAGCACCTGACTGGTCAACCCCGGGTCCGACTCCAAGGGCACCGCAAACTCGTTAGGACCATTATTCGGGTCCTGAGAAAGCTCCAGCAACCGAATAGCGCTTTGCGGTAATGCTGCCAGTTGGGCGTTAGCGAGAAGATCTTCAAGCTTAATTCGCATAACATTGCGGCTCATCGACGGCGTTCCTTTGGTCGGAGGGATCGACTGCATGCTGAACTGTAGCTTGCGGCAAACCAAACGCAAAACGACCGCCTGATCAATTTCCGGTATTTGACTACTAGGTAACCCCCGCCACAAGAAGTACACCTGGTGTATGGCGGGGCATGAACTCGACTGACGGACTACCCGTTGCAGAAAGTCATCATGCGTTCATTGAGAAAGACAGGTTGCGTTCTAGCAACCAATGCGGAACGCTACGATGCGAATTAGCCACAACGTATGGACGAAGGCTTGTCGTAAGAGAGATGCAACTTCTTGCTGCAGCAGA
>CAYWIS010000044.1:0-32578 GCA_964458385.1 uncultured Pirellulaceae bacterium | reverse complement strand
GTGTAGCTGAAGGTATCCTGGGCCGTCTCACCGACGATTAGCAGGTTGAAGGCGGCCGAGGTGGTGGGATCGTAAACAAAGGTCCCATCGGCATTCACCCGCAGCGTAGCGCCCGAGGGGAGCACCACGTCGGCGCCCACGGCGGTGGCGTCGCCGTTGACGGCGGCTACGGTGATCGTGTCGCCTGCATCGGCGTCGGAATCGGGATCTTCCACGTTGCCGTCGCCGTCGGTGTCATCAAGGATCACGTTGCCGTTAACCGGCGTGTTATCGTCGGTAACGTAGGTGTTGGGCCGGGCGACAGGATCGTCGTTGACCCCGGTGACTGTGATCGTAATGGTCGCCGTGCTGACGCCGCCTTGGCCGTCGCTCACCGTGTATGTGAAGGTATCCTGGCCGGTTTCGCCCACTTGGAGTCCGTTCAACGTGGGCGACGTGCTGGGATCATAAATCATCGCACCATTGGCTTCGATGCGCACTGTAGCGCCCGAGGGAAGCACGAAGTTGTTCCCCACCGCCGCGGGATCGCCGTTAACCGCCGTCACCATGAGCGTATCGCTGGCGTCGGGGTCCGAATCGGGCCCGTCGCCGGTGTCGTCGGTAATCACGTTGCCGGTGGCGGTCGAATTGTCGTCGGTGGTGTAACTGTTGGGCCGCGCCGTCGGATCGTCGTTCACGCCCGTAACCGTTACGGTGACGGTGGCTGGCTCGCTTTCCACGCCGTGCTGATCGATCGCCACGTAGGTGAAGGTTACGACGCGCGTCACGCCGGCCGACAGATCCTGAAAGTCGTCCTGCGGATCAAACGAGAACGTGCCATTGCCGTTGTCGATCGCCGCGCCTTCGCTGGGTTGGGTGTGGATAGCGAAGGTAATGGACGAGGGATCGTCGTCGCTGTCAGCGTCGTCGCCGCTCAAGGGCAGCAGCACCGGGGCGCCGTCTTCCTGGGCGCTGATCGAAACCGGATCCGCGGTCGGGGCGTCGTTCTCACCCGTGATAGTGATCGACACCGTCGAAACACTCGTGGCGCCGTGGCTGTCGCTAATGGTGTAGGTGAAGATGTCGAAGTCCGACTCGCTCGCGGTCAAATCGTCAAAGGCGCCGGCCGGATCGTAAGTGAAGGAACCGTCGGAGTTAATCGTCAACGCCGCGCCCGATGGCAGTCGCACCAGCGAGCCTACATTCGACATGACGCCGTTCACCGCGACCACCGTCAGCACGTCGCCCTGATCGGGATCCGTGTCGACGCCCGCAGTCGTGTCGTCGGTAATTACGTTGCCGACAACCGCTGTGTCTTCATCGGTCGTGTAGGTGTTGGTGCGTGCGATCGGCGGATCGTTGATCCCCGCGACGGTGATCGTCACGGTGGCCGTGTCTTGCCCGCCTTGGCCGTCGTCGATTGTGTAAGTGAAGAAGTCCTCGGTGTTTTGACCCGCAGGCAGCGATTGGAGCGTGCTGGAGGTTCGCGGGTCGTAGATAAACGCACCGTCCTGGCTCATGGTGACCGTGGCTCCCGAAGGGAGCACGAACATATTGCCTGTCGCCATGGTCAAAGGCGCGCCGTTGACCGCGACGACGTTGAGCGTGTCGCTTTGGTCGGGATCGTCGTCTTGCCCGTCGTCGGGTTCAAAATCGAGAATTACCATCCCCGCCACCGTGGAATCTTCGTTGGTGGCGTAGCTGTTGCGTCGGGCGGTGGGATCGTCGTTCTCGCCCTGGACAATGATCCGCACGGTAGCCGTGTTACTTACGGCGCCCAAGTGATCTTCGACCTCGAACGTGAACGTAACTTCGCGCGTCTCGCCAACCGCCAAGTCCTCAAAGGCGCCGGCCGGATCGAATGTGAACGTGCCGTCGCCGTTGTTCGTCAGCATTCCCGCACTGGGCAACGAAAGAGTGCGGAAGATGTACGATCCGAGGTTCGCGTTGAAATCGCTATCGACATCGAACACCGCGAAATTCTCGGTCACGGCGGGGCCGTCTTCCGAGACGAACACGGTCATATCGTTTGCTACCGGGGCGTCGTTCTGGCCGGTTAGCGTTATGGTGACCGTGGCCGTATGCTCGCCGCCGTTTCGGTCGGTTACGGTGTAGGTGAAGGTCGTGTCAAGCGACTGCCCTTCCGCCAGGAAATCGAACGCGCCCGCGGGGTCGTAAGTGAAGGTTCCGTCTTCATCGACGGTCACCGTGGCGCCTACAGTCGACGGCGCCACGGGAGGCAGCGTGAACACATTGCCCGTCGCCTGAGTCAGGTTCTGGCCGTTAATCTGGCTCACAAACAATACGTCGTCGGGAGCGTCGCCGTTGACGTCGTAGTCAAAGTCGACGCCTTCGCCGGTGTCGTCCGTAATCAGATTGCCGCCCACCGCGGTCTCTTCATCGGTGGCGTAGCTGTTCGGCAACGCCGTGGGCGCGTCGTTCCGACCGTCTACACGAATGGACACGACGCCTTCTTCCGACGGCAAGCCATCGAACGTCGACTGGTCGGAAATTCGATAGGTGAAGGAGTCGTCGGCGAACTCGCCCACCGACAGCGAGCGGAATAGGTCCGAGGTGCTCGGATCATAGAAGAACGAGCCGTCCGCCTCCACCCGCAGTTGAGCGCCCGAAGGAAGCGTGATTAACTGCCCCACGTTCGCCCTCTGGCCGTTCACTTCGAACACGACCAGATTCGCCAGTGGACCGTCGTCGATGTCGTTGATCAACAGACCGTTCGCCGCGGGGATGGTAATGGCCGTGTCTTCGTTGGTGGCGTAGTTGTCGTCGCCCACCACTGGCGGCTCGCCGCCGATGATGTGCACCACGTAATCCTCGACTTCACCGTCTTCGGCCAACCCCGTCGGTCCGAGGCCGGCAACGGTCGAGAAGCGGAAGCGAGCGTAGGTTGGGCCGAGCTTGGCGCCCACGGGGGTTCTCGCTATCAGCTCGGGACCGGCATTTACGCCCGGCGCCAAGAGTACGTCGGTGAAGATCTGCTCGTTCGGATCGTCCCAGTCGCCATCTTGGTTGAAGTCGATCCAGGCGTTGAGGAAGCCGACGCCCGACGCGGTCACGGTGAACTGCGTGTCCAGGTTCTCGTTCAGAATGCCATGCGTGACGCCGTCTTCGTCGTCGCGGTTGAATGTCACCACGTTGCCCGCGCTGGAGGCGTTCACTCGGAACCCAAGTGGCAATTGCTCCAATGCGGCGACCAGGGCGTCCGCTATTTCCTCGGCCGTGGCGCCCGCGGTGAACGTTACCGGGCGATTGCCCAGGGCTACTTGACCGTCGCGGTCGAACTCGAACACAAACACTTCCGAGCCAGCGTGCAGCGTGAAGACGTCGCCGTCGGAAACGCCGCCCAACTCGCCCTGCAAACCACCAGGAGCGGCGAACACAGTCGTGCCCGTGACGTCGATTCCCATCTCGGGCGCGGGAAGCGTGCCGTCGATGTCAATCGATCCGTTGCCCAGGTACGCCGCTGTCAGGCCCAATCCGGGCGTACTGTTGATGGCGTTGACAATCGACTGGGCGATTTGGTCTCGGGTTTGGCCCGGCGAGAAATCGATCCGGATGTTCGAGCCCGAAACGTTCCCGTCAATCGCCGTGTTGTTGAACTCAAAGCGGAAGGTGTTGGCGCCATTGTTGGTGGTGAAGAAGAAAGTGTCGCCTTCGACCACGCTGCTCGCTTGGCCGCTGACCGTCAGGCCGCTGTTGCCAGGATTGACGGTATTGCCTGCTGAGCTTCCCAAATGAATGACGCCGCCTCCCAAGTATGAAGGCGCCAGGCCCAGCGCCGCCACCTCGGGGGCCTGGAACGCCGCCAAAATCTTGGCGGCCAATTGATCAGCCGTATCGGTGGCCGAATACTGAATCCGCCGGTTTGCAGGATTGAACGAGCCTACCCGGTCAAACTCGAACGTCACACTGACCGCATCTTTGGTGATCGTGAACGTTCGGCCGTCGACAATGTCGGCGCCGCCGTTGGCGGGCACGGTCAACTGGAGCGTCTCTGGCAGGTGCAGCGAGATCCCCGCGCCGGGCGTGGCGACGAGCGACGGCAAGTTCGTTGGGAAGGTGAGCGTTGACGTGGGACCGAGCGTAACCGTCGTCGCGGCGTCGCCGCCGATGAGCACTTGGCCGCCGCCCAGGTTTACCGGCGTAAGCCCTAACTGCATATAGGCGTCAAGGAGGGCCGCCACAATGTTGTTCGCGACGGTGTCGGCCGAATTGCCATCGGCGACAGCGATGTCAATGACTCCCGCCTCGGGGGGCGCACCAGTCTTGTTGAACCGGAAGGTCACCGGCCCACGGCCAATATCGACGGTGAACCGCTCGTCGTGACCGATGGTCGTTCCGCCACCCGCGGGCACGCTCACAATGAACGGCGCTTGCGGGGTTTGGGTGAGCGGGCTGCCGGTCAGGTCGAGCGAGAATTCGGTATCGTCCCCATTGGCGCCGAGCGAGGGTTGGCCGTCGGCGTCGGCATCGACCAGGTTGCCCAGACGCAGCGGATTATCGCCCACGATGGCGTGGCGAGCGCCGTTCTGGTCAAGCGTGACCGGGTAGCCGAGCGCTGGCACATCGCCGTAGTCGAGCAGGGCGCCCGGCATGACGATGGTGAACTTCGTGCTGAGATCGGTGCGGTTCTCGTCGATCGGGTTGCCGGCCAAGTCCGCAATCGGAGCGATGAACTTCGACTGGATGCCCAGAACGCTTGTGACGCCTTCCAGAATGACCGTTTCGTCGTCCAGCTCGGCCGAAACGCCCGTCAGCAATGGCGTGCCAATGATCGCCCGGAAGATCTCTTGCGCCATTTGCTGCGTGGTGAAGGTGGCGTGCGGCACAAAGGCCACCGGAACGGCGCCGCCGGGCAAGCCGTGATGGTCAACGCTGGTCAAGGCCGTATCCAACTGGTGCGCCGCCGTGGCGTTGAGCGCGAGCGAGTGCGTTTCGAGCTGAATGGTCGGATCCAGACCCAAGCCGGCGTTGCGAATGACCTCGGCCATTTCGTTCAAAATGTCTTCGGCCTCGGTCACGCTTGAGAACGAGATTGTGTGCGCCGACGACGAAGAGCCGTTACTGTCGAACTCGAAAGTCACCAGGTTGCCGTTTAGGCTGATGTTGAAGGTTTCACCGTCGGCGATCAGGCCTGGCTGGAACGGCTGGAAGATTGAGGGAGCGCCGCTGGTGTTGAGAACCAGATTCGGCGGACCCTGGAGGTCAACTTGAACTCGCCCATTCTGCACCGACTTGACTGGCGTCAAGCCGAGCGATGTTCCCATGATGGCGCTGATGATGGCGTCGGCCAGTTCGTCGGGCGTTGAGGGAGCGGGAGAGTTGGCGAAGGGAATGGCGACTGCGTTTCCATTATTCACCACGCCGTTGCTGTCGAACTCGAACGTGACGAGCTGAGAGCCGTTAAAGATGACAAATGTGTCGCCATCGCGCACGCCGCCCAGGGCGCCGCCCTCTTGAGGCAGCCGCATAATTTGACCGCCGGGCAGGTGCATCACCAGATTGCCTTCTACGCCGGCCTGGCCGGTCGAAGTAATGGCCGTATGGGCCAAATCGAGCAGGTGCCCTGGATCGTTGGCCGAGGGGCCGCGGCCGCCAAGGTGGATACGGCCGTCCAGCAGGTTGGAGGCCGTCAGACCGAGGCTTGGTTGGGCGTTGATTGCCGCCGCTACCTTGACGGCAATATCCAGGTGCGTGTCTTGGGGCTGAATCAGAATGGGGGTGTTGGTGGGCGTCGTCACCGTGCCGTCGACGGTGAACTCAAAGGTGACCACGGCGCCGTTTCCATTACGGACGCTGAAGTACTGACCAGCCTGCACGCCGCCCGGCACGCCCGTCACGGCGAGCGAGGGAGCGCCGGCCAAGTCCACGGAGGTGCTGGTGGTGCTTCCCAGGTGCAGCCGACCGTTGCCAGCGTTGGCCGGCGATAGCAACAGCCCCGAGTTTTGAATGGCGGTCACCATGGCGTCGACGATTGCATCGGCCGTCGAAGGCGACGGGAACTGCCGGAACACCACGGGCTGGTTCCCCGCAGTGAAGGCGCTATTGCTGTCGAACTCAAACGTGACGGTGTTGACGCCGTCGCTCAAAGTGAAGGTTTCCCCATCGGTTACGCCGCCTGGCGCGCCGCCTTGCGGAGGAACTACCAGCGTTAACGAATTGGGAATCGTCAGCACATAGCCGGTGTCGTACTCGAACGTAGCCAAGGCGCCATGTTCGTCGCCAATGGTGAAACGCTGGCCGTCGGCAAGCGACGTGGCGACGGGCGCGGTCACCACGTACTCGTTGCGGTTGTTGAGGTCGATGGTGTAGAGGCTGTTGGGATTCCAAATTCCCGAACGCGGGGTCAGCTCGATGATTCCGCTGGTGGCGTTATAGCCGAAGGTGTAGTCGACGCCCTCGCGGAGCGTACGGCCATCGCGGCGTACGCGAACCGCGTCGCTCACCACCGTGCGAGAATCGAGCCCCGTGCCGCGGAACGGCGCCTCGGGACCCAGCCCGTCTCCCAAGAGGAATTGGAATCGGTCGACCAAACCTTCGTTTAGGTAGACGTAGGATGCGCCGGGATCTCGATCATTGGGCCCATTGTCTTCGGGCTTAAGTAACTTGGCCCAAGGACGGTCGATGTCGGCGCTTTCGACAGCGCCGCGATCCTTGAACGCCTCTTGGCCCTGGCCTGGAGACGAACCGGTGGAGTCGACAGGCGCTCGGCGCTGACCGTAGACGTCGAAGTCGGGGGCGCGAATCACCGATTCGGGAATGCCCAGCGGACGCTTGACGCCGGCAAAGCCGGGCCGATCCTCTAGGCTGTCAAGCGAACTGTCGATAGCCAGAGAGTTGTCGACCAGATAGAAGTTCCGGTTGGCCGGCGAGCGGAACAGAACGTCGGTCGGCGATAGAACTAGGTCGTTTTCGCCTCGGAGGCCGGCTGGCGTGGGAGCGTTATGGTAGATGTTGTAGTTAATCTCGGGCGCGGCAGGGCCTGCATTAACGACCTCAATTCCCGTTTCAAGGTTGGACAGGATGTTGTTGAGGATGGTGGGGCTGGCGTTGTTCTCAACACGAATGCCCGCCCCTGCAGCGCCGCCGCCGACGGCGCCCACCAGGGCCTGGGTAAAGCCTGCAAAGAATGGCCCCGGAGCCAGTTGGAACTGGTCAATGTCGAATGCCTGCCCGCCGGTGCTGTTGATCAGGGGGAGGACGTCGCTGCCGAGGAACGGGTCAATAATGCCGAACAGGAGCGCATTATTGTCCAACAGCGCCATTTGCGCGGCCGCGGCATCGGCCGCCGCGGTGGAGCTGTTGTCCGGCTCGTCGGTAATCAGGATTAACACCTTCCGCGCCGAGGGCCGGAACGTGAAGGTGGTGGACGGAACGGCCACATTAAGACCCTCGAGAATCGCCTGCGATTGCAGTTCGAGTGCGCCCGTGACGGTAAACGTCTGGAACGGGCTGCCCGGGGCAGTGAAGGTGGCGAAGTCGGTCAGGTCTTGAATTTGCGTGGGGACGTTCTGGGGATGTCCGCCGGGGTAGGTGACCAGGCCGTAACGGGCGCTGATGTTGGCGTTGATCATTTCCTGCTCGAAGTTGAGCAGTTGGTTGCGCACCTCATTGATGGCGAAGCCCATGCTGGCTGAGGTGTCGAACAAGAACACAATGTCAGCCTCGGCCGAACCGGCCACTTGGTTAACGCCGCCGACGATCGTATTGTTTACGATCCGGCTGAAGGGAATCGCTGCCTGAGGAACATTCCCTGCGTTGGGGTCGCCGCTGACGTGAATGCCGCCAGTCTGGGCGAACGAGATAACGTTGTTCACCACCGCCACGCCGGGCGCCAAACGCTCGGCGTTGTTCAGCACGCTGTAATTGATGGGCGCGCCGGGGTAAGGAAGGTTACCAAACGAGTCTCGTGTTCCCGGGCCGATCACCACGCCGTACTCCGCGACGTTGCTGATCTGATTGTTCTCGATCTGGATGTGCCCCTGATCGCGGACCTGGTTGCGGTCGCCCCGGAGGTTGTTGATCGGGAACTCGGTAATCAGCCGGTCGTTGGTGTCAAAGGTCGTGGCAATCAGGATATCGGGGTCAAGGGCGGTGATGGGGTTACCAGGCCCGTCGGCCCCGGCAATGTATTCCGTGCCGCGCCGAATCTCCAATTGGTAAGTACCGCTCAGCGCCTGTTGAACGGTCGCGGGCGGCGTCAGGCGGCTATTGCTGTACTTATTGAAGAAGTTCGTGGCGCCGGCTGTGGCGCCGGTGACCATTTCGCCGCGTTCGGCAAAGCCTATGATAACGTCGTCGATGTAAAAGCCTTCGTACTGATTTTCTTGGCCTTGCGTCGGTTCGCCCGCATGTCCGTTGCTATCGCCGGGTAAGCCTTGGAACATTGTGCCGGCGGTGCTGAACGTGAACCGTAAACGCAAATTGGCCTCACCAGCGAAATCGGCCAAGTCGATCCTCGCTTGCCGCCATTGGCTGGTTTCAAACAATTCTTGTACGCGTTGGGAAGCATCGTTCGCGTTTTCGTCACGCGACTCGGACAAATAACGCGGCAACTCCCGGTTCAGTTCCGAGTTGTTCGTGGCCAGCAACTCCCACGAGAGGCCGTCATCGCGGGAAATATAGACCCGCGCGCTATCTCGCATCTGGGTCCCGTTGGAGTTCTCCGTGGCGAGGAAGTAGTTGAAGTAAAGCGTCGGCTTATCTCTTCGGTCGTAGCCCGCCAGGCTAAACGAGTTCGTTTCGAGTGATCCTCGTGCGCCGCCTGGCACGTTGTAGTTGTTCCCAATAGCGGCATTGTCCGCCAAGTCGCGGTGTAGATCTTCATGCAAAATGCCGTACTGGGCTGTACCGACGCTGTTCGAGTAGTCCAGCGGCAGGGTGACATCCTCTTCTAACCCGAAGTAGAAACTCACGCCGCCGTTCCGCTCGTCATGCGACACGGTTTCGGCGTCGGAACTGATCTGCCGTTCGAACGACCCATTACGGCTGTTGTCGAAGGCGGGATTGATGCCGTGCCCCGGGTCTGAGGCTCGACGCATCGTCGGATGCCAGAGGTTAAAATCGGCGGGAGAGAACGCCAGCCCTGTAGCGCTCATTCCCGTTGAAAGCGTCGTAGCGCCATTCTCGAAAATCGGCTGAGGGACGCCCGCCGTGTTGAGCGCCCGAAGCACACCGTTGTTGGTAATCGCAAACAACAGGTTGCGATAGGCGCCGTTTTCGACGTTTTGCGGGCCTAACGCCAAGCCCGCAAAGTTAACGCCGGGGAAGTGTTGGATGACGTTCGCTTGTCCGGTGACTGTGTTGATCGTATAGAAGTATCCTTGATTGCTGACCCCGTAGAGCGTATTGCCAAGGAAGGCCATGCCTGTTGTCGTCCCGATGCCTCCAGCTACTCCCGGATCGTTGATCACGCCGCGCCGGCCCGTTGCCGCATTACCGTTAATCGGGTTGGCGAAGTAAAGCGTCGATGGACCCGGCGTGGTGGGATGGGCGCCTCGCACGGCGATATATAGCTCGTACAGCGCTACACCCGTTCGGCGCCACGCCATGGCGTCGACGTCGTCAGAGGTTAATTGGTTGAGGTTGGGAGGATCGGTGTTAGCGTCGTAATTAGGAATGCTGTCATTCCCTAGGACGGTTTCGGCTCCTGTGGCGGGATTGATTTCTACCAGTCGGCCCGCCGTGTTGGCGACGCCAGGTAGGTTTTCAACCGTGAACATCCGACCATCGGTACGGATCGTCAAATCCTGATTGTTGCCTCCCAGGTCGGTGGTCAGCGTGTAATTGACGGCGCCTGTAAAGGGGTTGACGCTCCGTAAGGTGGTGGTATTGGTGATGAACAAGGGGACGTCGGCCAGGGTAAATGGCGTGACGTGAGCCGACAATGACATCGACGAACTGATGTCGAACAGTGGGCCGTGTTGGGGCAGAACCGGAGCGCTGGCGGTCGAGTTGCCGCTGGTGTAACCAACGAAACCAATGTGATCTTCGACGACTCGTTGGACAGAGTTGATCGGCTCCAGTCGCACTAAGACGTTCGTTCCCTCGGCGCCGCGTAACGTCGCGTCCACCTGCGCAGGGATCTGCGCGTTGGAAGAAATGGCCACGTAGTAGCGGGCGGTCTGACCGGGACCGGGACCGGGACTGGGACCGGGGGCCGGGAACTGTTGCGTGCCAATGAACGGATCGAGCTTACCGAACGAGCCACGCGACAGGTCGTCTTCGTCCAGACCCTGGCCGGGGGCGGGCTGATCGTCTTCGATGTTCGAATCGCGGCCTATGAGGATCAGCCGGCCGGAAGAGTCAAACACCGAGATAATGGTGTCGGGACGCACGATGCCATCGGCAAAGTCGATGTCAAAGATCGCGGCGAACGACTTGCCTCCTGCGTTTACCCCGCCGATCGATTGGATCTGGTCGTAACCCAGATCAAAGGCGTACCAATCAACATCGTCCTGGTCCTTCAACTCGCCGGCTACACTCAGCACGTTACGGTCGCTGATAAGCAGATTGCCCAGAACCTGCGCCCCGGAGTTGTTGGCGCCGGTGGTGACGTCTTGCGGCGGTTCTGCGGATTCGCCCAGGAGCGGCGAGTGATAGGGCAGGCCAAGTACTTCAACGCCGTTGGTGGCGTACCGGATGTCGGCGTAGCGCACCGTTGATGCGGCTAGGTTGTCGACCTGGCGGAGACGGATATTGAGCTGATACTCGCCGCGCGAAGCGCCATTCTTACTGCGGACGCGCACCGCGAACGTTTCTCGCTCGCTGGGGTCGCCCGGCAGTATGACGCGGAACCCTTCGTCATACACAATGCCCTGGACGGTGTCGTGGCGATTGCTGGAGTAGAAGTCGCCGCCCAAGTAGGGATCTTTGATCATGTCGAGCGCGGCGCCGGCCAATATGCCGTTATCGGAGCTGGCGATGACCTGGCCTTGGCCGTCGATCAGCTCCAGAACCGTATCGAGGTGGAAGGCGGTGCGGTCAATATCGAACCAGACTTCGCTGCCACGTTGGGCTTCAAAGGTGTAAACGTCGACATCGGTCGGGTCGTCCAGAGCGATGAAACCTTCGATTTGAAAACCGAGCCGCAGGTTGTCGTCGCCGCTCTTTTCGTCCTTGGCCAACTTGCCGACGAATTGCCCTTGGCCGAACGTGCCGTTCTGATCAACACCTTGGGTGAAGCTCCGTTCCCGCTCGAGCACAATCGCCACATTGCGATCGTTGCTGTACTTGTCAAAGCGGATGCTGCGCCAATCGCCCGGCGACGGCTCGTTGGCCGTACCATTGCCGTTCGTGTCGGTTTGCGGTCGTCCGAAGAAATCGAACCCGGCCCCGACCGAATCGTCAGCCAATGAGGTTAGCACCACGGGATGCCCGATGGCGCCTACCACCTGCACCGTGCCGCCGATGCGGTCGTCAATGTCGAGCAGTTCACCTGTGGCGGTGAAGCCGGCGTTGGGGCCCCAGAGCTTGACGACCAGGCTTTCGGTTTCGCTACTTTGCAGCCGCAAGCCGCTGTAGGTGTGGTGATTGCCCACGCGGATTTCGTCGCGCACCACGTGGACAATGTCGGTGTCGTCCCAGACGCCTTCGGTAGTCATTTCTTCGGCGCGCACTTCCAAGCCGTTCACGCCGTTACCGCCAAGGCGGTTGAGCCGGATCATCGGGCCATGATTATCGCCTAGCTCCTCAAACGCGTTGGCCGGTCCCGAACTGCGGCCTGGATCGGCCACAATGCGCGATTGCATGGCGTTGGCGTTGATGCTTATCACGCTGCCGGCATTGTTCTGGATCACGTTGTTGACAATGATCGGCTGTGCGCCACGGATAAAGATCGTGGCCGGGGCATTGGTTCCCAGGCCTCCTCGGTTCGAACTGGCCGCTCCGCTGGCGTTGTTTTCCAGACGCGAGTTGGTAATTCGCACCTGGGCCTGGTGAATCTCTACTGTGTTGAAGAAATCGTGGGTGCCGGGAATCGCCGAGCTGCCGCCGGCGAAGCTGATTAAGGCGTGGTCGATCGAACCACCGGCCACAGGACGGAACACCAGGCCTGACCAGTCGCCCGGGGAGCCCGCAGTGGCGGCGCCATCGTTGTTGGTGTCGAAGGTGGAGCCATATCCGTAGCGGTCGTCCTCCAGCGAAGTGAAGACGATGGGGTCGGCGGCCGTACCTTCTGCGATCAGGTTAGCGCCGAACTCAGCCTCGATCCGCACGCCGGCGAGTTTAATCGTAATGCCCGGGTCGATCTTGAGTCGGCCATCGGTGCGCGCCTGGCCGTTGAATCCGCCGCCCGGTTCGCCGTTAATGATCAGGTTTTCGGTGATGATGTGGACGATATCGGTGTCGTCAAATCGGCCGAACCGATCCAGACGATCCACCTGCTGGCCGACCGGCGTTTCGATCTGTATGAACAACCCATTCTGGTGGTTGTTGATGAGCCGGTTGCCGTGAATGTCGGGGCCAATGCGGCCGAGGCGGTCGTCAAAGCTGTCGGGCGTGGCTGCAATTGCGGCGGCGTTATTATTGACAATGGTGTTGAACCAGACGCTTGGCCGGGTATCAATCATTTCGACCGGCGACACGGGAACGTCCAACGAGTTGATCTGCACTCGGCCGCCGCCGTAAGAAATGGTTGCCTGGTTGATGGAGTTGAGGTACACGCCCGACTGGGCGCCAAGCGCCAGGCGGTCGTCCTCGTTGTATCCCGAATCGCGGCGGAGGATGATGCCGCCCCAGTCGCCCTTGGCCACCGTCTTGGGTGCGGCGACGTCGCTGTTGCCGCCCAGGCTGTCGTCGTGATACGACGTGAAGTAGACCTGCTGTTGCGGCGTCCCCAGAACTTGTAGGGCGCCGTTGGACCGATCCTGACCGAGCGTCGATGTGCCTACGTCGAGACGCGATTGTTTGAACTTGAGAATCGCGCCGGCGTCGACCATCATCGTCACGTCGGCGGGCACAAGGAGATTTGCGCCGTCGGGCAACGCCGTGTTGTTCACGGTTCCAATCAGGTACGGACGGTTATCCGCCGTGGTGGCCAGGTTGCCATCGGTCCCGCCGTTACCCACAACGCGCACGACGAACCGCTGACCCGGCGTGGACAGCGCGCCCGCGTAGTCCAACGCATGCTGAATCGAGTCAAACGGATCGTTAATCGTTCCGCTCCCGTCCACAACATTGCCGTTGGAGTCGTTAGCCTTGTCCACGTAGATGGTGTTGCCGGTCATGGCGACCGGGTCGTAGGGCACATTGCCCTCGAACCAGAACTCAAAGACGCCGCCTGGTTTGCCGTCGGCGTCGCCGTCGAACGCCGTGCCGGTAATGTCGGTCAAAGCGGCCGGTTCGGCGTGCGGCTTAAAGTTCAGCTTCAAGTCGTAGACGCCGTCGGACGTACCATTGCCGCCCGAGTTGGGTACGTTCGGATCGTAGTTATCGTTGCCGGTGCTGCTAACGCCGATGTAGTACGTACCCGCTGGCAGGTCGATTTCCAGGAACGAGTCGTTGCTGTAGTAGTCGTCGTTTTGCGCCAACAAATTGCCATTGCTGTCAAACAACCGCAGCACGGTGTTGAGGGCCTCGGTCGGCGTGAGACGCTCGGCCACGGTTTCCGCCGAGAAGCGGCCCGGCTCGGTCAGCGTAAACTCGTACATGTCGACATCGTTGGCGTCGGGGCGATGCAGCCGCTTGAGGTGCACCACGTCATGATCGCCGGGGAACACCGGCTCACCCGACAAGCCCGGGCCTTGGATCGAGGGCAAATCGTACGAGTGACTCAACCCCAGGGAGTGGCCAATCTCGTGGAACGCGATATTGAACCAGGCTCCGTTGTAGGGCGAGTCGGCCGGGAAGTTCAGATTAGCGTTCATGATGACCATCGGGCCGGTCGAAATTCCCGAAGGTCCGCCGATGGGGGGGTAGCTAGGCGCCACCGCACGAATGTCGCCGGTGATTACCCAAATGTCGCCGGCCGTAGGATGCTCCTCGAATTGCACGCCAAGGATCGAAGAATAGATCTCGAAGATTTCCCGGGCGCGTTCCTTTTGTTCCTCGGTAATGCTGCTGTAAAGAGGAGCCCCTTGGTAGACGCCGTAGGGGTCAGTCTTGTTAAACGTGTAAGTAATTACCTGAATGTCGCCCGGCGTCACGGGAGCGGTGCCCACGCTTCCGAAGTGGGCTTCGGGCGGAATTTCGCGGTGGCCTGGTTCGTCGAGTCCGCCCGGCTCGGGCCGCATCTGGATGTTCTGCGGCTCGATTTGCGAACGGATCACCTGCTCAAAGGCGCCCAGGGCGCCGACCGGTGTGGCTGTGAAGCGGCTGGAGTTGTCGTCGTTCACCGTGAGCGTGTGCGTTACGTTCACGTCCAGCCGATAGGAGCCGAATGTTGTCGCGGTGCTGGCGCCAATGTTGCCGGTGACCGGGTCGTAGCTGTTATTGCCCTCGCTAGAGACGCCCAAGTAATACGTGCCTGGCATCAAAATTTGCGAGAGCGTATCGGCGGCGCCGTTTGTGGCTCCATTGTTCGAGAAGGCGATTTGTATTCCGTTGGAGTCGAACAGGCGGATGCGCGTGTTGTGAGTAGCTTCTGGGGCGACCGTTACATTGAGCGTGGTGGCGGCGGTGATCTGGAACTGGTACAGGTCCACATCGTTCACATCGTTGCTTACTCCGCCCCTGTCGCCGGTGAACGCGTTTGTGCGGAAGTCGCCTGGCGTGTTATACAGCGCGCCAAGCTTATGCGCTGAGCTGAGGGTGTTATCGTCCAAGACCGAGCCGCCGATCCGCAGCTTATAGAGTTTGGCTTGAAGAGGGGCGGCAAAGGTGAGCGTCGCTTTGTTGTTGGCCGCGTCGTAGACAACGCTTTGTGGGAGCAGGATCGCGTCGTCGCCCTCGTTCTGGGTGCCGTTCGTGCTGATGAGCTGGTAATAAGCGGGGTTCTGCGCCTTCGTGGGGTCAAGCGGGTCGTTGTTGAAGTAGACCACGACCTGATTCAAGTTCTGGACCAGTGATCCATCAGGATTGCGGCCGACAATCGGCTGCGGAACCACCGAAACGACTTGGGCGCCAAGATCCAATCGGAAGCCGATTTGCGTATTCTGGCCGTCGTTGTAGGGATCGCCATCGGCGTCGCGCAAGGGCGTGGCGCCAGCGCCGAGAATTTCCAAACGGTAGAAGTCGTCGGGGAGTGGTTCGGCAAACCGGATTACCGCCACATTGTTCGTGTCGCCCAGACCGATAAACCCAGGGGTGATGACAGTTTCGTTGCCGTTGGTGAAGTTACCGTCGCGTCCGCTGCGGGTGAGTTTAATGCCATTGGCCAGCGTGGCCGCGTCGAGACTCGAGTCGGCCTCAAAGTACAAACGCAGTTCGCGGGGAGCTTCGTGCCGGGTCTGGCCATCCTCCACCAGAGTCCCGTCATTCGCTTGCACGGCGAGAAGGTTCAGGCCTGCAAGTAATTGGCGACTTTCCAACCCTTCCAACTGCATCCGTCGTTTGCGTTGCAGGGGAAGAGAACGCTTGCCAGCTCTGTGTTTTCCGCCTCGGGAAGTAGAGTGCGAAGTGGGACGTCGCTTGGCCATGAATCAATCCTCAAAGTTGGCGATCTTCGCCACGACTCAATGATGAAAACGAGATGATGAAAGCGCTTCCGACAGGGGGGACGGCCAAGAAAACGACCGTCACCCGTCTGGTGTTCAGGAGCGGATGGGTACCGCCCGAAAGAGTTAATTATTGCGGCATGATTTTTTAAGCTAATTAGATGCGCAAGGGCGCATCAAGTTCCGCAGCTTTTTCGATTTTGCGGGTTTTCCTGAAAACTAGGATTGCCGTCCGACTCTTACTGCGGCCACATCGGCGGCGATCAGGCCGACCGCCTCTTCGCCTTCACCTTGCAGCACCATGTTCCCGAAATTGATGTTCGGGGTGTCCTGTCCAGCAAAGACCTCCACAATGTGGGCTCCACCCGTATTGCGGGAAACAAATACCCGCACGGTTGCAGTGGCTTGTCCGCCGGCGCCATCGGACAGGGTGTAGGTAAAGGAATCAATCCGCACCTCACCCGGCGCCAGGTTCTGTAAGGCTGGAGCGTTGGTCGGATTATAGGTGAATCCGCCGTTGGGGTTGACCGACACCTGCGCGCCCAGGTTGCTGACAGCCTGGAAGTTGATCACTGTCAGGGTGTCGCCATCGATGTCGATATCGTTTGCCAGCACGCCTTGCGGGGCGACGGTCAGGATGGACTCGTTGTCGGCGGTAAAGGCGTCGTCCACGGCGACGGGCGCGTCATTCACCGGGAGGATCGTTAACTGCACCTCGGCGGTCTCCGACTGCACGCCATCGGAAACGCGGTAGGTGAACGAATCCAGTCCGTTGAAGTCTGGCGCCGGCGTGAGTCGCACCGCCTGTCCGTTGTTCACAATCTCCAACAGGTTGCCTGCGGGGGTCGTAAAGGTGTTCGCATTGTTCGGGCCCAAGCCGGTAATGGTCAGGGGCCGCCCCACGGTGAACGGCACATCGTTCGCCAACAGATCGAGAATCGGATCGGTGAGCGGACTACCCGGGGGGCCTTGCAGGTCTTCATTGCGCTCCAAGGCATCCGAGACGGCCCCCACCGGGGGCGTAATGGTGAGCTGGAACTGGCCGAAGTCAATGAATTCGGGATCAAGTGCTTGTAAATTGCTTGGTCTAAAGAAAACGAATTGGTGCGTCGGATCTTCCGGAGAATTTCCGGAAAATTGCACATTTCCTACCGCGGTCGCTCGGAACCGTGCTTCAAAGAATGGAACCGGGCCGGGGCCAAGAGGTTGCGTAGCGACGTCAAAACCGTTCGTTTGGGTGGCGCCCACCTCATCGATCAACCCCGGCAGGAACGCATCGATCGAAACCAGTTCCTGGTAATTGGGGCTGAACCGCACATCGCGCGAGAAGCCGTGCGGGTTGGAGCCGGGCGGATTGACCACCAGGTCGAGCATGCTTTCGTCGTATTCCAGGTCCAAGTACGCCGAGAATACGCCGCGCTGTGAAGGTGGATTGAACTGGGTGCGTAAGTCCTGCACCGAGACACGCAGCACGAACTCGTCGCCAATTTCGACCATGTTGGTGGGCGTTACGCCGTCGGAGCGGAACACCTCGTAGGTGAACTGGGCGTAGTCGCGGTCAGGAATGACTTCGACCATCACCTCCGCGGTGCGGGTGGCGTTGTCGGCCGAGTCGCGCACTTCATAAATGAAACGCTCAATACCGAAGAAGTCGCCTTGCGGCTGGTACAGCACCGCGCCGCCCCCTGGAGCGATGCTCAACTGGCCGCCACGGTCGCCTGTAGCGGTAACGCCGACAATGCCCTGCTCCAGTGTGCCTAGCCCCACGATGGTCAATTGACCGTCGCCGTCGTCATTGTCTAACACCGGTAAGGTGTGTTGCATGTTGGCCACGACTCGGAACGGGTCGGGGCTTTGCTGTCCGGGGGCGTCGTCCCGGGCGATCGGTTCGCCTTCGCCCCGCAATGCATTGATGACTCCCCACAGGTCCGACACGCTGAGCATGCGGTCGTTGTTGACGTCGATGTAGAGCGTCTCTTGAGAGGTAAGAACTCCGCTTTCGCCCTCTCCGTCGAGTGACCGGATGCCACTGTG
This sequence comes from uncultured Pirellulaceae bacterium, assembly GCA_964458385.1. Lineage (GTDB taxonomy): Bacteria > Planctomycetota > Planctomycetia > Pirellulales > Pirellulaceae > JAHWKS01. Next base: position 14,954 of record CAYWIS010000044.1, on the reverse strand, counting down.
TCGCAGTTCCCGCACCACGCCCAGTGCGTCATAGACGGTTACGGCGCCATCGCCGTTGACGTCAGCCGGATTTTTGCCGTTGTGGAAGGCGTTGCCCGCCACGACCCATGTCTCAGCGACGGCTTCTCCTGAAACCAAGGGAGCATTGATCACCGGCACGACGTTTCCGGCAAAGGGGAAGGTTTGTATCGTGCCGGGCGGTGTGACTTCGCGGATAACGAACACGCCGGTCGGTAACAGCAGGCGATACGAGCCGTCGGCGGCGGTAAAGGTGGAAGGCTCGTCCTCGGTGAAGATGCCGTTGCTGTCCAAGTCAGCGTAGATGCGTACGCCGCCGACGCCGGGCTCGTTGGCTTCCCACAATCCATTGCCGTTCAGGTCGTTCCACTTGAAGCCCGATACCGATCCCCGAAAGTTGAGGGTAATGACCGTTTCGTTTCGTTCGAGCGGACCGATCGGGTCGGGAGCGACCCGCACGTGATGATTGCCAGACTCCAGCCGCGTGAAGATGTACGTGCCGTTCTCAAGAGTCTGATTGAGGGCCTCGATCTCGGCGATGTCGAGTATGCCGTTGCGGTTGGTGTCGATGTTGAGCACCGCTGGCAAATCGATGGCTAGCAGTTGCCGGGCTTCCAGCGCCTCTAGTCCCCACCGACGTCGGGCGCTGCGCGCCGCGCGAAAATGAGAACGAGGTTTGTGAGACCGCGCAGGGCGCAAGAGTCGAAGAGATTTCACAGGTATAGACCTCTTTGCACAATCGCAGGGCGGAATGGCTGGCAAGCGCGCCGGCAGAAATTACCCCAGGACGCTTTGCGAACGACAGAAGCTCTACGCGCTAAGCCAGGAATCTGGCGATAATCGCCACCACCTGCAGGCCCAATGCAGGGGGGCCGATTTTAGCGCATGTACGCTTCGTGCCACTTTAGTTAGTTAGAGTAATCAGGCGAAGGAGGGAGGCAAGAGATAAACCTAAAATTCCCGCTATCGCCGTAGGAGGGATTTAACGCGTCCACACAGGTGGTGTGAGACGAGTGGGAACGCCGTAGGCTTCTTCCCGGCGCGCCCGAGATAGGAAGAAGACGATTTTGTTCATTAGACAAATAATTAGTTCGTCGCAGTATAGGCGAATTGTTCCCTCCCTCACAACTGGTTGCGCCCCCGCCTACGTCGGATTTTGTTGGCGTTTGGCAAGGGCTGGTGGGCGTCGAGAAGCTACCCCAGATGAATGGAGTGCAGCCCATTGCCACGTGGGGAAGCTGAGAACATCAGGGAGATGCCAGTGACGAGTTCTGGGGGGGGAGCTTTCCCGCCGGTATTGGTAGCTCGCTTTCCTTCGCTCATGTTTGCGACCCATAACGGGCCGCCGATCAATCTCTTTTGTGCGTATGCGGTATTACTGGCGGAGGGGAAGGCCCTCTGTGTAAGCAGAAATGAAGTTAGCCGCTCGTGGCGGTTTTGCGTCGGCCGGCCTTCCCTGTTTACGGCGCCAAACGACCACAACACCCCGTGACGAACAAGACAAGAAACAGAAAAGGTCCCGTCGAAGAACGGGACCTGGGGAAGATTCAATTCGCAATCGTTATGCCTGAAGGGCTAGATCGCGCTCGACGGAGCGAGAATCGGCAACTGGTTCGCAATAGCGCAGCGTGACGAGTGTAATGTCGTCAAATTGCGGCGCCGAGCCTTGGAAGGCGGTCACATGATTAATGACGGCCATCGCGACGTCGCCGGCGGAAGTCGGCGGCAATTCGGCCAGGCACGATTCTAGCCGCTCTTCTGAGAAGAGCATCTCGGACGCGTTCTGAGCTTCGGTGATCCCATCGGAGAACATCACCAACAGGTCGCCCGGCTCCAGCTTCGTTACATCCGAGCCATAGGCCTGACCGCAGGCAATTCCCAAGGCCATGCCGTGCCGTTCGGCAAGCGTCTCCAACCGGCCGTCTTCTCGGCGAATGTACGGCGGGTTATGCCCGGCGTTGGTGTAGTGCAGCCAGCCGGTTTGAGCGTCGAACACGCCCAGAAACATGGTCACAAACATGCATGCGTCGTTCTCGGCCGACAGGTGATCGTTCAGGAACCTTGCCAACTCTTCGGGCCGGCTGCACTGGCTCCGGGCCGCATCGAGCAGCGTCTTGGTAACCGCCATGAACATGCCGGCGGAAACTCCCTTGCCCGAGACGTCGGCCACGACCAACAATAGCCGGTGGTCGTCTAGCGCCGCCACTTCGAACAAGTCGCCGCCCACCTCCTTGGCCGGGATCACCCGGGCGAAAACGTCGCAGCCGGGCACATTCGGCAAGGTGCGGGGGAGCAGCCCCATCTGAATCTCGCGGGCAATGCTCAGTTCCGAGGCGATACGCTCACGCTCGGCGGTGGTGTGTTGGAGTTCGGCCAGGTATTGTTGCAGGCGTCCCTCCATGCGGCAGAAGGCGTTGGCCACCTCGGAAACCTCTTCATACGATTCTCGGGCGACGCGTTTTAGCGAGGTGCGGTGCTCCTCATTCATGTGGAAGTCCGAGCCGACCACCGCGCGGATTAACGCCGCCAGCTTCGCCATCGGCTTGGCCACATGGCGAGCCAGAATCCACGTCATCCACAGCGAGAGAACCGAAACAACCAACCCCGCAAAGGCCGTCTTGGCCAGCGTTAGGTGCAAATGGTCATAGATGTAGTCCAGGCTGATGTCGGCCACGTAGACGTAATCCACCTGGTTGCTACCGGGCAGGCGGTACGGAAGATACGCCGAGCGGAAACTGCCGTAATGGTTTTCGTGCTCCTCAAAGCGTATCTGACCGTCTTGAAAGGTCGCGATCAGCGCCGGCGTCGCGTCGTACGGGTCGCCGATCTGATCGTACAATCCGTTGGCCAGCTCTTCGGCCGTAGAGCTGGCGACGGTGTAGTAATAGCGGCCGTCGCGCTGAACGACTCCGCTGACGTAATTCAGATCCAGCCGGTCGGCCAGGTCCGAAATGTGGACGATATGTTCAAAGGCTTCCTGGTCCATGGGCTCGCGCCCCAAGAGGATCTCGCGATGGAAGTCGTCGCCATAGACGTGCTGGGCGCTGACCGCGCCGCTGATCAGCACCTTGTCGACGCCATGGAGGAACGCCTTCTTTTGAAAGTAGTAGGCGATGGCGCACGCCCTGATGGTCGAGGCCACGTTCAGCCCCGCCACGAGCCCCAGGATGTGTCGCTGTAGCGTACGTCGTCCGCCGGCTAGCCCAACCGGCGTAGGACCGCAAACGCCGTTGCATGTCGACGGTTCGGTGGAGGAAGAAACGTCGGCCTGATTCATACGATATTCCTGGTAGAGAGCAAACTCCGGGCGTGAGGAACGCGCCTGGCAAGGGCGGGATACCGGCGCGCGTGGTCGTGCGTCTAAGCGCTGGTGGCGACGTGCGCCACTTCGGCGGCGGCTGTGGGTTCGGACCGGTGCACCACAAAGATATTGCGATTGCGTCCGTTGACCCACTCGTAGCGGAAGTCGTGCACGGCGCGGATGGCGAAGTACACGCCCAGGCCGCCGACTTGTCGCTCCTCGAGCGGTTTGGCGAACTCGGCCTCAACGCTCGCCAGATCACGAGCGAGCGGGTTATACGGAATGGCGGTGTCCTCCAAGGTGACTGTGAGCGAGTGCTCGTCCGTTTCAACCGTCGCGACGATGTCGCCCTGAACCCCTTGCTCTTGGTATCCGTGAAGGATGATGTTGGTGGCGATCTCGTCCACAGCCAGGCGAAGCTGGTACGTTGTGCGCTGGTCCAGCCCTGCCAGTTGGGCCTGCTCTTGCACCAGGTCGGCGAGCGGCTCCAATGAGTCGAGTACGCCAGGCAATGTGATCGTAGGCATGTTACGTTCCTTGAAGTTGTGGCTCGCCCTGCGAGGCAACCCCATACCCTCGACTTCCAAGGTGGATTGGCGCCGCTCGCCAGGAAACACACGATGATCGGGCGTGAGACTACCGTGTTGCGGCGGCAGGCTCGAACTCGTCGGCCAGGATTACCGACTTGTCGACGCCGGTCATCTCGAGCGTCTGAAGAATTTGCGGCTGAGCGCCAATCACGTAGACGTCGGCCTGAGCGCCCAGCTTCTGCTTGGTGAAGACCAGCATCCGAATGCCCGCGCTGGCCATGTACTCCAGGTCGTGAACAAACAGAGCAACAACCTGGGGACGCTGCTCGGCGACTTTCTCAATCTCGGTCTTGAACTGCGCTGCTGTGTTGGCGTCCAGCCGGCCCGCCAGAGTAAACCGCGCAACACCTGAATCGAACGAAGAAGTCACGGTAAACGACATGGTCATTCTCCCAAAAAGGTTCAACGGAACAATGGAACTCCGGCAAACGGCCAGCGTAAGCCGACCAACTGTGCGGCCTGGAAAGTCCTGCCCTTTGGGGATGGACGATTCCGGCCGACGAATGCACTTTCAGCGAAACGCTTGTTTCCAGTAACCGAGGCGGGGACTGCCGCGGTGTTTGGCTATCCACCGTCCTCACGAACACCGCCCATAAGCGGACTTGTTCACTTTGGTTTTCTAGCTTGCACTTGCGGCTCTCGTTTACGCGCATCAGCCGCCGCGTGGCGAGCCACTTGCGCATTACCGACCGACCAGGATGACCACGGATCGGCCGCCGACAAGGCAGCGGTCTTGCGTCGTCAGGAGGGGTTCCTGATGGTGGGGGTGCGCGTCCTCAGGCGATGGAGCGCCGGTGTTGATCGCAACGCGCCACTGTCGGCCACCCGAGGGAGCTGGCACTTCAAACTCCAGCGGCTCCCAGTAGGCGTTCATGGCTACGTATACGTCGTCATCGACCACCGTGCCTCCCTTGGCGTGGCGGCCGCACAGGAGGAACGCCAGCACACGGCTGGTTCCCGACCAATCGGGCTTCCAGGCCTGGGCGCCGTGCCACGAGATGTCGGGAAGGCCGCTTCCTCCGTAATCGCAGAACCGCAGGTGATCGCGGCTGCGCAGCACTGGGTGGTTGTGGCGGAAGGCGATCATGTGACGCGCAAACCGGAGCAGTTCGGCGTTCTCCTCCACCAGCCACCAGTCGAACCAGTTCAGCTCGTTATCGTGGCAGTAGGTATTGTTGTTGCCTCGCTGAGTGCGGCCGACCTCGTCGCCCATCAGGATCATCGGCACGCCTTGGCTGACCATCAACAACGCAAGGGCGTTTTTCATTTGGCGCCGGCGCAGCGCATTGATTTCAGGATCGGACGTTTCACCTTCCCAGCCGCAGTTCCAACTGTGGTTGTCGTTGGCGCCGTCGTTGTTGTTTTCGCCGTTAGCTTCGTTGTGTTTTTCGTTGTACGAAACGAGGTCGCGAAGCGTGAAACCGTCGTGGCAGGTCAGGAAGTTCACGCTGGCCGCCGTGCCGCGGCCGTAGTACAGGTCGGGCGAGCCTTGCAAGCGGAGCGACAGGTCGGGAACCTGGCCCATGTCGCCCTTAAGGAACTTGCGGAGCGTATCGCGATACTTGCCGTTCCATTCGGCCCAGCGGCCATAAGCAGGAAACGAACCCACTTGATACAACCCGCCTGCATCCCACGCTTCGGCGACAAGCTTGGTGCGGCCCAAAATCGGATCGTTGGCCAGCGACTCCAACAACGGCGGATTGGCCAGCGGCGCCCCCGAAGGATCTCGCCCCAGAATGGCCGCCAGGTCAAAACGGAAACCGTCGATGTGATACTCTGAAACCCAGTAACGCAGGCAGTCGAGCACCACTTGCCGGACCACGGGGTTGTTGCAGTTGAGCGTGTTGCCGCAACCGCTGAAGTTGTAGTACCAGCCGTCGGGTGTAAGCATGTAGTAGGTCTTATTGTCTAGTCCGCGGAACGAGATCGTTGGCCCGCGGTGGTCGCCTTCGGCGGTGTGGTTGAAGACCACGTCGAGCATCACTTCGATGCCGTTCTTGTGCAGGTCTTTGACCAGAGCTTTGAACTCATCGGCTTGCATGCCCAGCGCGCCGGTCGCGGCGTAACCGGCTTTGGGCGCAAAGAAGCCGACCGTGCTGTAGCCCCAGTAGTTGTAGCGTCGTTGGCCGGTGACCGGATTGATGGAGCTGTTCTCGAATTCGTCAAACTCAAAGATCGGCATCAGCTCGACGCAGTTGATCCCCAGCGACTTGAGGTAGGGAATCTTCTCGCGAATGGCGGCAAACGTGCCAGGATACCGAACCTGCGATGACGGATGGCGGGTGAAGCTCCGCACGTGCATTTCGTAAATCACTAGATCCTCGGCGGGGATCTCTAGCGGCCGGTCGTGCTCCCAGTCGAAGTCGTCTTGCAGCACCCGCGCGCGGTGCTGGTAGGGAATACTCCAGTCGGGAGTTTCGCCCCACACGTCGCGCCCGCCGATCAACCGTGCATACGGGTCGAGCAGCACAACCGAAGGATCGAAGCGATGCCCCGCTCGCGGATCGTACGGGCCGGTCATGCGGTAGCCGTATTCCAGGTTCTCGTGGTCGAGGTCGAACACCGTCATGGCGTACACGTCGCCCACCCGGAATTCTTCCGGAAACGGCAGTTCCGCAAACGGTTCTCTCGCCCCTTTCTCATACAGCACCAGTACGCAGCTTGTGGCGTGACGCGAGAAGACCGAAAAGTTCACGCCTCCCGGCACGAGCGTGGCGCCGAACGGATAGGGTCGGCCGGCCCGCACCTTGAGGCCGGAGATGACCCGCGTCGGGTACGCGTCAACACGCTGCAGCATGGTTGCTTGAATCATGACGGACCTGTTCAAAGGGAAAAAGGCAGGCGGCGCGCCAGCGCCTGGTTCGTGACATGCGCCGAGCCGAAGGCGAACGCCGCGCGGCTCCGTCGGATAACGGGCCGGCGTGCAAGCCTCGAGTTGTTGGATCTTTTGGGGTTAAGGCGGGGTACGCGTCATACCGCGAAACGCTAGGACTTTGCGCCTTCCGCGGTCTCGCAGGCGGCCAGTGCGCGCTCCCGCGCTTCGTCAACGTCGTCGCACAGGAGGAAGAAGTCGAGGAAGCCGGTCATGGCCATTGTGTCGCGAATTTCCTCCGCCAAGCCGACCAAGGCGACGCGGCCGCCGCGAATAGCTAACGAGCGATACGACAGCAGCAACATCCGAAAACCTGCGCTGGACATGTACCGGACCTGCGAGACGTCGAATACGGCGTGAGTGGCCGGAGCCAACGCTTCCAGAAGCTGCGCTTGAAGTTCGGGCGCCGTCTGGCCGTCGATCTTGCCGACGATCGTCGCTGTCAGACAGTTGTCCCGAAGTTCGATCGAAAGCGAAGTGTTCATAGTGGCCTCTGTGGTCCCGCCAGCCGGGCGGGGCGTCTTTAGGGTGGGAACAGACTCGGCGCTGCGTACCGCGATGAAACGCCAAGGCGGTGTTGGTTCGGGTGGGCTCTCGTTCCCCGACTTGGCCTGGGAACGAGAGATGATGGGAGGGCCCCCTGCGCTTCAGAGCGGCGCAGGGGAAGGAAGGCTGGGCTTTGTGCGGCAGGCCGAGCCTGCCGAAGGCGGCTTACGGCCGAACCGGCGAGATGGTCACCTTGACCTTCACTCGTTCGGTCGTGTCGGGCAAGCGGACGGTCAGAGCCGCGGCGTCAAAATCGGTGTAGGGCTTGCCGTCGATCTCGACTGCGCTGATGCGGATGCTGCCAGGCGGCAACAGGTCGGGCGCCACACGGAGGATGCGATCCTTGAAGCCTTGGGGGTACGGCTTGAAGTAGAAGTCCATCGGATGGCCGGTGATCATTAGGTTCGTGTAGACCGCGGCCAGGTAGCACAGCTCCATCGAGTGGTAGCCCGACATCGAGTGGCTGCCCTTGAGCCGCTCGTTGCCCAGCAGGTACGGCAGGCCGTTGGCCAGCGTGTTGAAGTACACCGCGCCGTCATCGTGATCGAGGAAGAACGCATTGTAGTACGCGGCGGCTTCACGGGCATGCTTCTGATAATCGGGATCGCCAAGCGAACCGTACAGGATGAGGTACGCCAGGATCGCTTGTTCTTGCTGCCACCAGGCTTTGCGGTCGTGCCACACAAAGCGATGGACCTTCTCGCCGGGGTTCAGAGCTCGCTCCACCACATCGTACCAACCGCCGCGCTGCCGGTCGCTGCCCACATCGGGCATCACTTCGGCGATCTTGCGGGCAAAGTTGAGGTATTCTTCCGAGGGCCGGGCGTGGTGAATCCGCATCAGGTTCCACGCGATCTTGAGATTGTGGCCCACCACGGCGCGGTTCTGTTGCCAGCCCCAGGTGTGATCGTGGCTCCAATCTTCGTGGAACCGCTCGTTCACAAAGGGGCTGTTCTCGTAGTCGGGGAAGTGACGGCAGATGGTGTTCGCCGTGTCGACCAGGAATTCGGCGTACTTCTCTTCGCCGGTGGCCAGGTAGAGATTGATCAGGTAGGCCGGAGCATGGTCGCCCACCGAGTTCCAGTTCTTGCGGGCGCGGTTAGGACCGAGCGTTTCCGACCGCGGGTCAAGTGTGACCGGGTCGATGTGCGAGAAGTAACCACCGAGTTTCTCGTCCTTGTAGAACCGGTGGAAGAGTTTCACCGTGTTCTCAATGTCGTTCAAAATGCGAGGATCGCCGTTAGCGCGGAAGGTTTGCGTGGGGCCGGCCAAGGCGTAAATCTGCTCGTACATCGGAATCGAGTCATAGTCGTCGCCGAATTCCGAGGTGAGCAGCTTTTGCTCACGGTTGCCCGTGACCTGAATGCCGTGATACCAGTAGGTCACGCCTTCATCGGGATCGTTGAACCGCATATGGTCGCGCAGGTACTGGGCGCCTCGTTCGGCCGCTTCCAGGAACGCGTCTTCGCCCGTCAAGAGAAACGCCGAGGCAAACCCGTACACCAAGCGCGAAATGGTGTCGGTTTCTTGGAGGTAGTCGTCGGTCTTCTTGCCGCCGGTCAGTTGAAGCTGTGTGCGGTAGTTGCGGTAATCGATCTCTTCGTTCGGGTAATTGAATTGCCACTTGAGGTACGACTGGCCGATCGCCTTGATCTGCTTGATCCACCAGTCCGGCTCCTCATGGCGGTATTCGCCCACGCGGCAACCGGGGAACACCAGCGACTTGGCTTCGAACTTGTGCTGCGGACCGCCATCGAAATAAAACACGCCGTAGGCGTAGAGAAACTGACCATCGGTCAGCAACTCGGCCAGACGGCTGGTGGCGTCCAGGTAGCCTTCGCCCAGATTCTGTACGATCCGGCCGTAGGTCGTCGGCGTCAGGTACACGTTGTAATGGCGACCGTCGGAGGTCTCCAGGGTGAACGAACGCTCACGGCGGTTGAACCGGCGAACGTAACCAGCAATAGTGTCGGAGAACGAAAAATCGACGTTCGTCTCCGGGGTCCGGGGAGCGGTCGCGGGTACAGTGGCCAGATCAAGAGACGGCAGCAGATCGGTCGCAAGCGTCATAGGAGGGCTCCAAAAGAGGCGGGATCGTCGAGCGGATTACCAAATACATAGACGCCAAAACATACCCGCGCAGGGAAAATGGAGCGGACAAGCAAATTTTTGGGCCGTTCAATACATCGACTCTAGCGTTCGTACCGGTTGCAAACGCCGAAGAGGCGCAAGACGGGACACGGCCCTGGCGTCGAACGCACCATGGAAGGTGCAAATAGAAGGGCAAGACGCACCAAGACGTTGGAACAAAACAAAAACGCGGCGATCAAACGCCGCATGCCCAACGCCGCTTCAAAATCGGGCTCTCTATTTCGATCGGTTGTTGGCTGCCATTATCCGGCCAGCGTGGGTCGTTCTACGGACGCCAACATAGGAGCAGGAGGGTTCGCTGACTCCGATGCACGAGACTCGCCGCCCTCAAGGCCCAACCAGCGCGCGGTCAGTTGCACGGTGGCGCCGGGGAGGAACGAGCTGACGACGACCACAAAGAACACTAAGTCGAACACGTCAAGCGCCTCGACCATATGCGCCGGCTGCCCCTCGGAACGCAATACGGGCACCGTGGCTAAGACGATGGGCACCGCGCCGCGTAGCCCGACCCAAGCGATAAACGCTTTTTGGCGCCAGTCGAATCGGAAGGGGAGTAAGCATAGGTAGACCGTCAACGGCCTTGCTACCAAGGCGAGGATCAACGCCAACGGCAAACCGATCCAGGCTGCTCGAGGCAGGTGCGACGGCGTGACCAATAGCCCCTGCATCAGAAACATGGAAACTTGCGATAGCCACGAGAGCGAATCATGGACCCGCAGCAATTGAGTGCGATGGCGCAGCGGCGCGTTGCCGACCACCATTCCGGCAAAGTACGCGGCCAGGAACCCGCTGCCGCCGAACAGCGTGGGCGCCCCAAAGGCAATCAGCGCGCTGCCTAGCGTCAGCACGGGAGTTAACGCGGGAGTTGACAGCGGCGCGCGAAGCAGCAGCATACGTGTGGCGTATCCCAGCGCCACGCCAAACGCGGCGCCTACAGCCAACTGATGCAGCACTTCCAAAGCCAGCGACGTTGCCGATATCGGCTCGCCCAACAAGTGAGCCGTCATGGCGAGCGTCAGAATCACGGCCATTGGGTCGTTCAGACCGCTTTCCAACTCAATCGTGTGCGCAACGCGCCGCGGCAGTGTCACGCCTTGCAGCACGCTGAACACGGCGGAAGCGTCGGTTGAGGCTACAATCGCGCCGATGAGCCAGGCTTCGTGCCAGGGCAACCCCAGCCAGTATCCCCCCAAGGCCGTAATCGAGGCTACGCCCAGCACGCCCACCGTGGCCAACACCGACGCCGGCGCCACGGCGCCGCGTAAATGGCGCACGTTGGTTTGTAGCCCTCCGGCGAACAGCACCGCCGAAAGCGCAATCGTTCCCGCCGTGTAAGCCAGCGGAAATTCGTCAAATTCGATACCCCCGATTCCGTCACACCCGGCCAGCACTCCGACCGCCAAGAACATCAGCGACACGGGCAATCCAAATCTCGCACCCACGCGGCTTAGTACGCAGCTCACGGCGAGCAGCAGGCCGCCCACGGTCATCGCTAGCGCCGTCAACTCTGGCACATCCAGTTCCATTCGAACACCTTTGCAACGCTTATACGTTTGGGGGCGGTTTACTGAAACTGAAGAAGTCGGGCTTTAGCAAAGCGGCGGCGCGACGGAAGTTGGGGAAACCAGCGACGAAATCCGTTGTGTCCAGGCAACACGGGACGCAACGACGTTGAAGTTTGCGCTCTATTTTCCGCCGGGCAACTTCACGCAGTTTGCGCCATCAAGATTTTTGTGCAAGTCAATCACGGTCACAAATCGTGTGGTAGGGTTGGGGCGTGTTTCTTGCCCTTTCCTGGAGATATCCGAAATGCCTGTTGCCGCTACTTTACCAGCGACGTTGACCGAAAGTGAAGTTCGCGAGCTTGCCGCCGAGTGGTATCGCAAGCTGGATATCCACGCGCCGCTGGTGGAGCTGCTGCCCTTGGTGGACGAAAACGCCGAGATGAAGTTCCCCGAAGCCACCCTGCGCGGCTTGGCGGATTTTGAGAGTTGGTACGAACGGGTGATCCGGATCTTCTTTGACGAAGTGCATACGCTCAAGACCGTCGAGGTTGAACCAACCGAAGACGGAGCCGAGGTGAAGGTGGTCGTGCACTGGGAAGCGAGCGTTTGGAATCCGCCCGCCGCTTATAGCCAGCGGATTTCTCTAGACGCTTACCAGACCTGGACCGTGCGTCGTAACGAAACCACTGGCAAGCCGGTGATCGCTCGCTACTCGGTCGACGAACTGGTTTACGACGAAAATTCGGCCCGGCTGTAAACGCCCGGCTTGTTCGAGCGGCCGTTGGCATGCTCGCCGTCCAGGCTCGCCAGCACGGAGCCTAGGTTTCCAGTTCGCGACCGAATCGTTCATCCTTTTTTGTTTGAGGAGTCCTCACCATGACAACTGCTTCGCTTCCTTCGGTCAGCAATGTTCCCGACACTGAACTCGGCCGGTTCTACGAAGAGCACATCCGGTTGATTCTGGAAAAGGACATTGAAGGCATTCTCGACCAATACACCGACGACGCGGTGCTGATTAGCAGCTTTGAAAAGAAGCCTCGCTACTTCCGCGGACGAGAAGAGCTGCGAGAGCACTTCAAGGGCATCTTGGGCATCGAAGGGCTGCAAAGCGAAGTGGTGTTCTGGGCCGAAACCGAGAATCCGACCACGCTGATGGTGACCGAAGCGATTACGCTTCAAGCCGGTGGTCAGGAAGCTCGCATGCGGTTCGCCGATAGCTGGGTGCTGCGCGACGGTAAGATCGCCATCCACTTTGCCGGCATGGTTCAGTATCCCGATGGCAGCCTTGCCTGATACAGGGCGACGTTCGACTTCGATGATCGGCCGGCGCCCATTGGCTGGCCGCTGGATTAGGCAGAACCGCGGGAGCATATCCTGCGGTGGATACGAAAACGAGCAAGGCATCGTTGGCGCGAGTGGTTGACGATCCTCGACAACACGGCGACCGATCGACGCAATATTCGCCCTGCTCGTCATGAAGCCGATAAGGCTTCCGCCGGCGTCCCGATTTGTCGGTGAGCATTTGCGTTGCAGCGCCAGCAACGCGTGATGCGACTTCCGCAACCGACGGGGCCTGCCCATGGCGCACTCCCACCTGGCCTTCCTTCCTTCACCTACCCTCCCTTGCGTCTCCTGCCATGAAATACAAACTCCTTGGGCGTAGCGGCTTGCGTGTTTCGGAACTCTGCCTTGGATGCGCCACGTTCGGCGTGAACTGGGGGCCGATTGGCTCGGATAAGCACGAGAGCCGACGCATCTTTGACGCCTTTGTGGAAGCGGGCGGCAACTTCTTTGACACCTCCAACCGTTACCAGGAAGGGCAGTCGGAGGAGTACCTGGGCTCCTTCATTCAAGCCGAGCGTGATAGGTACGTGGTGGCGACCAAGTACTCGTTGCACGACGGTATGACCGACGGCCGCGATCCCAACGGCTGCGGTAATCATCGTAAGAACTTGTTTCGCTCGGTCGAAGGAAGCTTGCGGCGCCTGGGGACCGATTACATCGATCTGCTGTGGGTCCACATTTACGATTTCACCACGCCCGTTGATGAGATGATGCGGGCGCTGGATGACCTGGTGCGGCAAGGCAAGGTGCATTACATCGGTGCGTCGAACTTCCCCGCGTGGTGGATGGCCCAGGCGAATACCCTTGCCGATTTCCACGGTTGGACGCCGTTTGTGGCGACGCAATTGGAGTACAGCATTGTCGAACGGTCGTGCGAGCCTGAGTTCCTGCCCTTTGCGCACGCTATGGACATCGCCCTGGTCGCCTGGTCGCCCTTGGCCGGCGGTATGGCTACCGGCAAATACAACCGCAAGCTGGACCTGAGCCAGCCGCAACGTCTCCTCGACGAAATTGAGCCCGCAAAGCGACATTACTGGCATGAGATGACCATGCGCAACTTGCGCATCATGGAGAAGGTCAATCAAATTGCCGACGAGATCGGCCGTCCCACGGCGCAGGTGTCGCTGCGGTGGCTGATGCAGCAAAAGGTTACCACGCTGCCGATCTTCTCGGCTCGTACGCTGGAGCAAGCCCAAGAGGACCTCGGCTGCGTTGACTTTGAGTTAACAGAAGAGCAGATGCAGGCCTTGAACGAGGCTAGCCGGCCGGCGCTGGGGTCGATCATGCCCGAAGTCGGACCGTATCCGTACCCCATGCTGGAGTACGGCAGCCCGGCGCTTCCCGAGTTCTACTCGCGGTATCTTCTGTTCGGGCATGTGGAAGACAAGATTGTCAATCATCGCCGCGCCTTCCCGTACCACTATCATCGCCCGACGCAGCCTGCGGCGCCGGTCGAAGAAGCGGTTCCCGTGTTGGTCGGTTAACCGCCTCACGAAGCTGATGTACCCGCCGCGCGTTCCCTAGTTCTTTGCACGCGGCGTCTCATTGATGGAAGCGTTTGGCTTGCGGATTCACTCGCCGAGCGAAGGAACCCACGAGCCGTGCGCCGTGGGGCAGGCGGCCCCAAACTCTCACCTTGTTCTTTCTCGCGGTAATGGGCGATCTTATGCAACACCATCCCTCTTTCGACTACATCGTTATTGGCGCTGGTTCGGCGGGCTGTGTTATCGCTAACCGGCTGAGTGAAGACCCTTCGGTCCGCGTTCTCCTCTTGGAGGCCGGCCGACCGGATAACAAGCCCGAGATTCACGACCCCACGGGCTTTGTCCAACTGATGGGTTCCGATGTTGACTGGAAGTATCAGTCGGAAGTTGAGCCGGGTCTGGCTGGACGAAAGATTTTCCTGAACCGTGGCAAGACTCTCGGCGGCACAAGCGCCACCAACGCGATGATTTTCATTCGCGGTCATCGACGGGACTTCGACCACTGGAACTACCTGGGCAACGAAGGTTGGGGCTATAACGACGTGCTCCCCTACTTCAAACGCTCGGAAGACAACGAGGCCGGTCCGTCGCCCTTCCGCGGCGTGGGTGGTCCGGTGAGTGTGCGCAACTACACTTCGTACACGCAACCTTCGCCCGCGGCCGAGGCGTTCGTCCAGGCGGGGCTGGAGCTGGGCTTCCGCGGCGGCCCCGACTGGGATTTCAACATCGATGCGGCCGAAGAATCCGTTGGCTATTACCAGTTCAGCATCACGCGCGACGGCCGCCGGTGCAGCACCGCGGTGGCGTACCTCAAGCCGATCCTCAACCGGCCTAACCTGACCATCTGGACCGAGGCCCATGCAACGCGCTTGGTTCTGGAAGGGGGACGCGTGACCGCCGTCGAACTTCAGCACCAAGGCCGCCCGTGCACGGTTCGCTGCGACCGCGAAGTGATCGTGAGCGCCGGCGCGTTTGATAGCCCCAAACTGTTGATGCTCTCGGGTCTTGGGCCGGCCGAAGAATTGCGGCGCCATGGCATTGGCGTGCAAGTCGACTTGCCGGGGGTTGGTCAGAACTTGCAAGACCACTTGCTCATGCCGGTCATCTTCCGCTGCAAGCAACCGCAGCCCAATCCGCGGCTAC
>CAYWIS010000043.1:12836-32808 GCA_964458385.1 uncultured Pirellulaceae bacterium | reverse complement strand
TCACCACGCTGAGTGTAATCGATCTCAGCCTGCGACCAATCCGCAACTCCCTACCGCGCCTGACCGCTCCCCCGAGAGTGTAATCGATCTCAGCCTGCGACCAATCCGCAACGGACGCCTCCCGCGGAGAGCGAACCGCCAGAGTGTAATCGATCTCAGCCTGCGACCAATCCGCAACCTCAATCACACAAGACATGCGCAAGCTCGAAGTGTAATCGATCTCAGCCTGCGACCAATCCGCAACGCGGAGTGGGTTCACCCGGCGCAGCGCCGCAGTGTAATCGATCTCAGCCTGCGACCAATCCGCAACCGCGTCGAAACTCTCCACGGCGTCAACAAAAGTGTAATCGATCTCAGCCTGCGACCAATCCGCAACTTGCCCGATCGAAGTACCTGCCGGCTGGCGGAGTGTATTCGATCTCAGCCTACACGTTTGCCGTGTTGTGGTAGGGGGGAGTTGGTTATAGGCGGTCGAGGGTGTCGATCCAGCGGGCTAGGGCTTGGAGTTCGGTGGCGTTCAGATAGCGGGATTCAGCGCCTAGGTCATGCACCGTGACGGGGTAGCCCATGGTGCGGAGTTGTTTGACGTTCTCGGTAACGCGGGCGCTTACGGGGCCGCCCTGGGCCTGGGTGAAATAGATGGCCAAGCGTTCGAGCGGATCGTTCGCCGGGGGCGCAACACGCCCTGGAACCGCCGCATCCACCACCGCTACGCCGCGAATGACATCGCGATGAGCAAAGGCGGTCAAAAAGGCCATTGCCCCGCCTGCTTCGTAACCGTGGACCACCACACGCTGCGGGTCGAGGGTGTACTTACCTGCTAAGTCGTCATACGCTTTGCGGATAAACTCCACCTCGGTGGGCGACCAACGGGCCGGATTAGCCGACTGCGGGGCGAGTACAATCAGGTCGTGCTTCTCACACAGGTCCTTCCAACGCTCGATCAAAGCGTCTTGATCCAACGCGCCTGGCTTGTACAGCCAAATGACCGCCCCGTGAGGCGTCTGCGGGCGGTAGGTGGACGGCACGTAGGCCACGCACTTGTTCGGTTCTTCGGGGAGCTTAATCTCTATGGCTCCGGTCACGGGCGCCGGATCGGGCGCTTCGACGGGGCCGTGCGCAACAGGCAAGTTGGCCGGGATTTCTTCGGGCAACCGGGCAAGGGTAATTTCCACTTCCTGGACGTCCTGGCCGCGAGCGAAGCGAATCTTCACCTTTTGAGCCGGTTCGCGGTTGGCGAACTTCTCGCGCAGGGCGGCGGCGTCGGCAATGTCTTCTCCATCGAGGGCCGTGATCCGGTCGCCCGCTTGCAACCCCGCCTCGGCCGCCGGACTTGCAGGATAGACCCAACGCACCACAACGCCGGGTTGGTCGCTTGCATCGCGCATGGGCAAGACGCCCAAGAACGGATGCACATAGGGCTCTAGCTTGGCAACCAGGGTCGCCTCGGTTTCGATGCGTTCCTCGCCGCGTTGGATGGTCAACTTGAGGACGTCGCCGGCGTACTTGGCGCCAACAATGTGTTTCAACTGGGTTTGCCGGACGACGGGCTTGCCATCGGCGGCGACAATTTCGTCGCCCACTTTGAGGCCGGCTTGGGCGGCGGGAGACTTAGGCTGCACGGCGCCCAAAACAGCGGGATCGGCAAACTGGTCTTTCCCTTTGAACGATACTCCCAAGACGCCTGGCTCCAGATTCTCGCCTGCCTTGAGCTTGTCCAGGTGCGGCAAGATCTCGGCCACTGGCACGGCAAAGCCAATGCCCGAATCGTACCACTCGGCGCCGGCGACCTCACCTTGCTGCTGCGGCGAGAGCGGCGCCAGAATCCCCAGCACGCGGCCATAAATATCGATGAGCGGACCGCCGTAGTTGGTGGGCGAGATTTTGGCGTCGGTCTGGACGGCCTTGCCCCAAATGCGATTGAGGGCGCTTAAAACGCCCGTGGAAACATTGGGCTGCTGGGCCGAGAAGGTGCGGCCAACGGCGATAGTCCATTGCCCCACGCGCATCTCTTCGCGGGGGACGAATTCGGGAACCGGCAGCTTCTCTTCCGCGTTCACCTTGAGCAACACCAGCATACGGCTGTTGTCGCGGGCGACGATATCGGCTGGCGCGCGTTTGCCGCTGGGCAGCGCAACAAGGATCGAGGTCGGCTTCTGAATGAAGTTGAAGGCGCTTGACAGAATGTAGCCGTCTTCGGCCACCACCAGCCCCGTCGTGGGACCGCTGCCGATCAACACTTCGCCCACGCGCTCCAGACCGCCAAGTGTTTCGATCTGCACCACCGACGGCGCCACGCGCTCGACGGCCGCACGAAACGCTTGTTCTTCCAGCAAGTCAATGTCTTCGTCTTGGGCCGCCGCCCCCCACGGCGCTAGCGCCACGCACGCCAGAAGTATGCCGATTGTTTGCAGTTTCATCTTGGTTATTCCTAAGCCGAGGTTGCGGAACCTCGGAGGTCTTGAATTGTGGTTTCGCCGGGCAGGGGTCGAAGTGTTGTGAACTTCAAGACCATCGAACGGTTGCCTTCCGCCTCCGCAGCGTCGCCAGGCGTTACGGGCGACCTTGGAGCGTAACTTCGATCAATTGTTGGCCGCGCTGCACGGTGAGCCGCACGGAGTCGTCTCGGTCCATAAGCGATAGTTCGTTCTCCAGCGCTTCCAGCGAGGGAACAATACGGTTGTTGACGAACAGGATCAGGTCGTCGGGCTGAAGGCCGGCTGCTTCGGCGGCGGAGTCAGGCCGCACAGCGTCGATAAAGGGGGGCGTCTTCGGCAACACGGCCGGCACCGGCGTAATTCCCAGCCGCGCCAACGTCAGCGGGTCGGCAGGACGGCGGAGGTTTTCATCGCGGCTGCGCGGACGCACCTTGCCGGCGATAATGTCGTCCACCGCGCCGACCAATTCGTTGATTGGTACGGCGTAGTTAAGCCACGTGCTCGAAAGTTCATTGCGCAGCTCTTTACCGAGCATCGCCAGCAAACGCCCCTGCCGGTCGGTCAGCGCTCCGCCGGCGGCCCCTGGGTTGTTGGTCATGGCGTCCAACACATACACCGGGCCGTTATAGGGAGTTTCAAAGGCGCCGCGGCGGGCGGCTAGTTCTGTTTTGGCCGAGACAATTCCCTTTTGCACGCTCGCTGGCTCATCTCCCGTCGCCACGCCATAAAGGTTCGAGAAGGCCAGCACCCGATCGCCCACGTTCGCTTCGACGGCTTGATCAAGGGAGAAATGCGGCAGGTTGGCGGCGTTGATCTTGAGGACCGCTAACTCTAACCGTGGATCAGCGCCAATCAATTCGCCTTGGAACTTGCGGCCATCGTCGAGCGTGACCGTAATGTAGTCCGTGTCGAGTACGTAGCTCCATACGGTGAGTACGTGTCCGTCGGCCGAAATCAGAAAACCGCTTTGGTAGGCTTCGAGTTGGCGGAAGCCGCCTGCCCCGTAAATCTTCACCATCTTCGGCTGGACGTCGGCAATGACCTCGGCCAACGACGGCCCCGCGCATGCGGGACGCGGCGCGAGCGCGGCCATAACGGCCAGCGCCAGAAGGAAAGGAGCGGCGTAAACAGGAACTCGGTTCACAGGCGGATCTCCACTCGGCGCCGAGGCGGCATCGATGATTGTTCCGGGGTATTTCTTTGTCTAAGGTCCGGCTTCCACGAGCAATTACTTGCCGGCGGCTGTCTTCACGCGGGCCACATTTATGACGGCGTACTGCACGTCACCGTGGCGCACATCCAGGCGATGCGGAATTTGGCGCCCGTCGACCTCGCGATACTCGTCAAAGTACACTTCGCACGGATCGGCGTAGGGGTCGGGGAACATTTCCATGGCGACCAGCCGGCCGGTATCGGGATCGAAGTAGAACTTGGACTCAACTACGTCGAAGACACCCACCAGCACGTCATAAAGTTTGTCGCGGCCGGGAATGGGCGCGGCGCCCAGGTAATAGACATCGCCGTACTCCGACGGCCCCTCCACTAGCAGGCGGCGCCAGAGATGCAGCGCAACCAACAGGCCGCCGCTTTCGGGCGGAACAAGCTGCTCGCCTAGATCACGATCCAGGTCCAACTTGGCTTCACCGCGCGGGAACACACCCCGTACCGCGTCGCTTGCCAGATGGGCGGCGAAGGGCCCCCCGCCGGCAAACTCTCCTTCCAACTCCCAAGCGCCAGACACCGCGGCGAACTCGCCTGCGCCGGTCGTAAAGGCCTTCCACACGCGGTCGCGGTTCAATTGGTTGAAGTAGTAGTTGGCGTAACCTTCTCGCTTGATGTAGTATTTTGCCAACTCCTTGGGCGGCGGAGGCGGCGCATGCGGGTTACGCTGAGGTACAGGATCTTCGCCGGGTTGCGGGCCTTCGTCTTTGGGTTCTTCGCCGTCTTTGGGCTCGGGCTGTGGACGCTCTTTGGGGTTGGGTGAGGGAAGTTCGATCGGGCCCCCTGTGGTCTTTTGAATCAGCTCTTCGTGACGGTGAACACCCGCCAGCCGGACCCAAGTATCGTACACCTCGCTACCGCGGCGATAAGTGAGCGGCACGCGCCAGCCCTTGGGATAAATACCCAGGACGTTCTTGAACCCGTTTACCGTGTTGATCTCGCGGCCGCCGAAGGCTACGATTTCGTCGCCGTATTGCAGCCCGCGACGAAAGGCGTCCGACGTGTTCAGAATGTTCGAAACCACCACACGGCCGCCCTCGTCGGAAGCCACCGTGGCGCCCAAGGTGGCGTGATCGACAATCCGGCCGCTATGTAAGTAACCCAGAAAATTTTTGATCTGGTTGATGGAGATCGCATAACCAACGCCTACATTCACCCGCCCGCGTTTTTCAAACGAACCGCGGCCGTTAATTCCAATCAACCGGCCTTGCGCGTCAAACAACGGGCCGCCCGAGTTGCCAGGATTGATGGCGGCGTCGGTCTGAATGCAGTCGGCGTATTCGAGCAACGTGCCCGCAGGATATTGGTAGCGGTGCACTCCGGACACAATGCCGTAACTGACCGTAGGTTGGAAATCGGTGGCCAACAGGAAGGGGTTGCCAATGGCGAAGCACCAATCGCCAACGCGCACCTGATCGCTGTCGGCCATTTCGGCGACGGGGAAATCGTCGCGGCCGAAGAGTTTAATCAGGGCCACGTCGCCGACTGGATCGAGGCCTACCAACACCGCGTCGTAAAGGTTGCCATCGGGCAGACTGCACTTCATGAACTCGCCGGCCGGCTTGACCACATGGAAGTTGGTCAGGGCAAAACCATCGGGCGAAATAATCACCCCCGAGCCGCCGCCTCCTCCACCGCGAGCAAATACCGAAATGGTCGGCTGCGACGCTTTGGCAATCGCCTCGATGCGCTGTCGTTCATACTCCAACACCGCAGCCGGTGGCGACGCCGCCGGCTGCGCCGAAGACGCAGCGGCTGACTGCTCGACGTCTTCCTCTTGGGCGACAACCATCAACGGAGTAGCCACCGCCAACACCAAGGCCAGTCCCACACTCCAACAACTTTGCACGCAAGAGCCAGGAGTGAACAGCCGCCGGAGCGCTGCCTTACCCAACTCCACGACC
The DNA here is from genome assembly GCA_964458385.1 of uncultured Pirellulaceae bacterium. Taxonomy (GTDB): domain Bacteria; phylum Planctomycetota; class Planctomycetia; order Pirellulales; family Pirellulaceae; genus JAHWKS01. The sequence goes on along the minus strand of CAYWIS010000043.1, from coordinate 27,245 downwards.
TGGTTGCGATAAAGGGTGTTCTCTTGCCTCATTTGGTGATCCTTGCTTCGCATAAATCCAAGTCGTCGTTGCGGTCGCCGTATTTACCCCAGTCGGCGCGAATCGTCAGGCGGCGCACGCCGGTAATATCTACATCCAAACGCACGGGCTCGGCCGCGGCGTCAATCTCGTGGCGTTCCAACTCACGCCCGTCGCCAAAGAGCACCAACTCCACGTGGCCTCGGCCGCCGGTGCGGTCGTCGATGCCAGCGATCGCACGGAAGCGACGGTAGCCCTCGGGAAGCACATAGGTGAGCACCGTGCGACTGGGCAAAGCCAGTCCTTTGCGATACTCTTGCCCGGCCACTCGGAGCGGACCTCCGTCAAGCAATGCGCGGTCTCGCTTATACGAGAACAGCCGCGCGTAGTTTTCATCCGAAGCGCCACCGGATTCACGGGAAGTGAACTCGACGGTAGCCGGCTCCAAGTCGCTGAGATACAGCATCTTGCCGACCGAGAAATCGAGCCTCCGCAATTCTTCAACCGGCAACTCCACCGTCAGGCCCGCCGTGGTTTTGAGCGTTAGTTTCTGTTCATCGAGCCGCCAGTTCAGCTCGCCCGCACTCCACACCGAACCGAAGACATCGGTCACACGGCACACGGGCTCGGCCGGCTTGTCGCCGCGCGGATGGTAGTAGATCAGTCCTTCGACCCGACTCCGCGGCACGTCGATCAACTCGCCATCCAATTCGACCTGGATGTTTTCGGCGGTGATGTTGTAGAGCACGCCATCCACGTAATCGAGCGAGTACTCAATTTGGGCTGTCGCCTTATCTTCCGGATTCACCGCCTTCTCGATGGTGCGCCGCACCACGACGACATCGGCCGATCGATCCTCGCGAGCGACGATCTTGGCCCATTGCTCCGCCAGGGCTGGCTCATTCTGGTGGTTCTTGAAACGCACTGCATGAACGGCGCGCGTGCGAACCTCCACCGGCGTGTTGTTGGTGAGCCGGACCCGCCCAATGCCGCGCTCCACCGTATAGCTGGACGCCAACAGGCGAGAACCATCGGTCAGGTCGATCCAAACCGATGGCGTGGGCGGTTTACCGCCGATCTCCTTAGCTGGCGCCGCCCAGAATAGGTCGTCGAGGGCGAAAGGGATCTCGCCCGAATCGGTCTTAAGAACAAGACGATGGGAGTCCAGCGCTGTCAATTCACCCGTGACGGCTGGCCCGGCGACAGGTTGCACTTGCAGTTCGACCGCCGCTAGCGCCGTCAAAAGGAACAAAGGTGTAATCATGCTCTACTGTACGTTGCAAGCCGCAGCGGTTCATCCCCGCTGGGCATGATGCTCAACCGTCGAATGCGACGCTTACGCGTCTTAAGCAATATTAGGTTTCCGCAACGATTGTGGGTTATACCAACGACTACTTGTTGCCTTCGCGGGCAAGCTTTTGGAAGTAGGCTTCGATTGCTTCCCGGTAGTGATCGGGAAGCTCTTTGCTGATTTGCTGAAGGGCTCTCTCGCGCTCCTTGAAGGGGAGATTGCCCCAATCGGTGCGCCCGGCCATGTTGCGCGGATCGACGTTTCCTTCGCCCGTGCCGCCGAGCGGCGCGCTATCTTGCGCGGGTTGGGCCGACTGGGAATCGGCGCCCGCCGCGCCCGCGGCTTGCGCTTGTTGCTGTTGCTTTTCCAAGTCCTCGATCATTTTGTCGAGTTTGGCGATGACATCGTCTTCCTGCTTGCGGACTTTGGCGCCTGCTCGGCCGAATTGAAGCCGGCGGCGGATATCGCCCATGAGCCGGGCAATTTCATCCAACGAATCGACTTCCAACGGCTTGATGTCGGCCGCCATCAACCGCGCCAGAGCGGCGTACCGCTGCGGAATGTGTTTCTCGTTCTCCAGCAGTTTTTCAATAGTCGGCAGGCAGGCGTCTTTGTTGAGCAGTTTGTGATGTCCCACGCTCTGGTAGAACAGCAATGAGGCGGGATCCACCACCTCCTCGGTGGTCAACGAAGCGAGTTGCTCTAGCGATTCGTCGATCAAGTCGCGCTGCGCCAGCCATCGGCCATAGAACAACCGCAGGTTATTGCGCACAAACGGCGCCAACCCTTCGTCGGCAAGGAAATCAAACTTGGGAAGCGGCGTCGGCACGTTGACCTGGTTGCACAGATCAATCAGCGGACGCGTTTCGGGACGGACCATCGCGATTGTGGTCGCCACATGGTCAAGCAGTTGCTCTGGCTTCTGCGGAAGGCCATCTTCGGCCCAGAGAAGATCAAGCTGGGCGCGGACGTCGGGCTTGACGTTCTCGTCGGCGAGCCACACTTCGACCCGTTCTTTGACGTCGGCCGCGCTGGGCGGAGTCCACGAGGCGCGGCTTTCCAAATCGTCCGCCATCCCAGCCTGCGGCAGGAACATCACCAGAAGCGCCACAAGCGCCGCCCGGCCGAAGCGGTGGCGCAGGGGCCTGTCCGCGCAAGCGCGGCGCCAAGATCCATCGTTCGTAGAGCGGCGAGCGTTCATTGGTTCTTTCCTAGCACGATGTCGCGCGTGACGCGGAAAATGCTCTGTTGCCGTTCGGCAAGTTTTTGAATTGCCGCGCGGAGTTCTTCGTCGAGCGCTTGCCCGACGGGGTCGTTTTCGTCATCCAAGAGGGCGGCGTACCGCACCGTGCGTTTGCGTACACGGTCTTGCAGCGCGCGAATCATTTTCAATTCCGCCAGCTTGTCGACCAGTGGCTGTTCCGACGGGTCCATCTGCTGCTGCGGACCTTGCTGCTGTTGTTGCTGAAGATCTTGCTGGGCCTTTTGCAGCGCCTCGATCATGTCTTGCAAGGCGGCGATGATGTCTTCTTCAATCCCCAGCGTAAGCTTGTCGGGCTTGGCGGCCGCCAGGCGGTTGACTACCTGCTCCATGTCTTCGCGCATTTGCTCGACGGTTTCCGGGAACGCCACCGACGAGCCTTCTTCTTGCAAAAGCAGCAGGGCTTTATCGGCCTCGGCCACAATTCGCCGCTCCTCTGACGAGAGCCTCCCGGCGGGCAAACCGACTTCTCGGTCGAAACGATCCTGGTCGTTCGGAAGAATCTCACTGGCGATGTTGTTCAAAGCGCGGGTCTTTTCGTAGACCTCAAGTTGCATCTCGAGCATTTTGGCGAAGCGAGCTTCGAGCATCCGCAATACGCGTTCGATTTCTTCTTCGCGCAGTTGCCGCAGGATCTCCTCTAGCTCGGCGATGGCGCGGTCAAGCTCGCGTTCGGCCTCTCGCTGGTCTTCGATTGACTCTTTGCGTTTGGCCTCCTCCAGCTTGCGTTGAGCTTGGCGCATTTTTTCCTCAGCCGCCTGAATGCGCTTGCGAGCCGGATTCTCGTCTTGCGGCGATTGATCCTGTTGCTGCTGATCTTGCTGGCCCTGCTCGCCTTGCTGGCCTTGTTGCCCCTGCTGACCTTGTTGGCTTTGTTGGCCTTGCTGAGGCTGTTGGCCTTGCTGGCGTTGTTGACCCTCAGGAGATTGTTGGCCGTTCGGCTGCTTTTGGCCTTCGGTCGGTTGTTTGGGTTGACCGTCGGCGTTGGGTTGCTTTTCTCCCTCGTTGCCGGGCTGCTTTTCGCCTTGGTCATCCGATGGCATTGGACCTTCGCCCGGTTCGCTTTTCTGGCCTTCGCCCGACTTCGGTTGCCCTTCGCCCGACTTGGGCTGGCCCTCTCCACTCTTGGGTTGGCCTTCCGAGGGAGATTCCGGGCTGGGGGACCTCGGCGCGTCGCCCGGTTGTTTTTCGCCTTCCGCGCCGTCTTGATTCTGCGATTCGCCTTCTTGGTTTTCACCTTGTTGGCCGTCGGCGGGTTTGACGCCTTCTTCGTTCTCGGCAATTTGCTTTGCCAGTTGGCCGGTCCGATCAGCCGTCTTGCCCTGTTCCTCAACCAAACGCTGGGGGTCGGCGCCGCCTTCGGTGCGTCCGCGAATGCCTTGTTGCAGACGTTTGATGCGTTCGGCCTCTTTGATGTACTCCTTAATGCGAGCCATTTCGTCTTTGACGCGCTCGGGCCGAACCTCCGTCAGAAGCAACTCCAGAAGGGCGTTCAACTCTTTTTGGACTTCCTCTTCGCGGCTTAGCGCGTCGCTAATACGCTTTTGCGCAAGGAAGTCCGCCGCCTTCTCCATTTGGAGTTTGACCAGCCGCTCTTTCGACTGATTGAAGGCCTGCTTCAAGAGGGCAGCGCGGCGGGGGTTCGAACCGGCCTCGACCTCAGCCATCTTGAAAAGCAGATCCTCCATCCGCTTGTACTGGTCGGCCAGTTGCGTTTGCCGAAGTGCGAGATCGTCGGCCGGCGTCGAAGCCTCACCCGCGGCGGAAGTCTTGGGCGCTTCGTCCTGCGCCAGGGAGACGCCGACGCAAACCAGGCACGCCAATGCAGTTACCAGGTACGGCCAGGGATGTCGAACGGCCATAATTGCGTTTCCCTTACGGGGTCAAAGTCCGATGAATCGTCTTGGATTGGTTGCGCCGATGGGGGCGAATGTTTATTGTACGGGCTTGCAGCGAACCGCGCGCCGGTCTGATCCCCTCGAATTCTACCGTGCGGTTTCCCCGGTTTACCACGTCAATTGACATCCGCCCCGGCTTCTACGCCAGCGATTACGGCTCGAAGAGAACCTTGCGGCGCTGTTTCTTGGTGTCTTCGATAATTTGGCTTTGCTCCTTAATCAGCGAGCGGACGATGTCGACCAACTCGTTGTAGGTTTCCAGATCGAGCATTTGGTTGAGGACCTCGTTCATGGCGGTCAACACCCGCTCGGTCTCGTCGATGGCAATTTGGGCGGCCTGGGGGCCTTGCTGCGGGTCGGCGTAAACCTTTTCCAACTCGTTGAGCCGGGTATGAAGTTCTGGGAAAAGCTCCTCGGCAATGCGCCGCAGCGGGTCGGATATAAGTTCTTTTAGGCGCGACTTGCGCTCTTCGGTGTCGACGCGGTTGTTAATCAATTCCTCGCGCAGCCCCTCGAAGGCCATCGCCACCCCAAGCGTTTCTTGTGCTGATTTCTGAGCCTGTTGGTCGGCCCGCTGGATGCGCAGCAAACGCAGTGAGGAGCGGTCTTCGGAAGATTCGGAATCGGCGCCCTCGTCGGCCGCCTCTTCACCTTCTTCGTTTGCGGCGGTCGCCCTGTCTTCAGGTTCGGCGCCGCGATCGTCTTCGCCCCCCAGTTCGGCTTTCACCCGGAGTAACGAGTCGCGCATATCGGTCATCTCTTGCACGATCTGTTCGAACCGGCGGCGCTGGGCTAGTTCGCGAGCTTCCAGCATGGCCAGAAGCTGGTTGGGGGAAACGACGTCGAGCTGGTAACGGTCGCCGGCGCCGACGTTGGGGGCGCCATCGAGTGTGGCAAAGTCGTTCGCCTTTAAGGTAATGACGAGCTTGTCTCCTTCTTTGATTTCATATCGCGCAGCGCTATTAGCACGGAGCGCACGGAAATCCAACGCCGCGTTTACCTGGCCGTCGCGCGGCAAGGGGAACTTGTGAACGTAGGCTTCGTCGGCGTCCTCGCGTTGGACCTCAAACCAAGCCGACTGCACGCCGTAATCATCAATAATCTTTCCCACCGCGGGCGTTTGGGCGTCGGGAGTGATGGCCGAGCTGATCCCTCGCAGCGCCGTTTCGACCTGGGGCGGCGTGTCCTCGATCGAGGCCACGTACAGGCGGATTGGCCGGTCGTTCGTTACGCCGTCCGCGTCGATCAGCGAGACTTTCAGCGCAAGGTTCCCGTCGAGGCGGTCAACGGTGAACTCAAAGCCGGGCTTTGCGTTGGTAGGCAAAGCAGGCTCAGCCGATGTTCCGCCGCTGCCGCTTGGCTGCTCACTCTCGCCGGCCGCGGGGCCGTTGGAGCTTGCCGAATCCAAGATCTGCACGGGAATGGCGGCGTTCGTTTCGGCATTGACCACCAGCGCTTCGCGCAGCGGTTTGTTGGTCGTTACGCGAAATCGGATCTGCGTGCCGCGAGGCAACTGCGTTCCGCTACGCAACTCGATCGTGCGAGGCAACCACAGCGATTGCTCGCGATTGACCATGTATTCAGGAAAGACACAGTCCAGTTGAGTCGCCAGGATCGTGGGGCTGTCGACCACGCGGACCCAGTAGTCACGCACCCGATGATCGAAGCCAACCACGTCAAAGTGCACCGTATTGATGATCGATTTGAACGGTTTAGCCGAGAAGGTGTAGTACTGATAGCCGTCGCGGACATCGCCGTCTTTGTCCATGTTGACCCAGCCCCGATCGACGCGGCGTTCTTCTCCGTCGGGCGTAGTCTCATAGGTTGTGTAATAGATGGTGCATGTGTCGGGAGTGACTTCCTTGGATGCGTCGGCCCGGACACGCAGAACAAGACTGGAGCCTTTGGCCACCTGAAGGCGGCGTTCTCCAGGAAACGCCAGAAAGTTGGCCCGCTGAATGTCTTCTTCGGTTGCGCCGGCGCCAAGAGCCAACTCTCTCTTAACTTCGATACCCACGACCTCCACATGGGCATTGCGCGGCCACGGCTGATCCTGCAATGCGTAGAGTCGCCGAACCCAGATGGCGAACGCATCGGTTGCAAAGAACGCGAACGCCGCGATCGTCGCCGCGCCCACCAGCGCCGAAATGCTATAGCCGGCTAGCCGACGGAAGTTGAAGACGCGTCCCAAATGCACATCGCGCACTTGTTGTTCGGCTTCTTCACGGGTGTGGTGAAGCATTTCGGCGTTGAACTCGCGCGCCCGCTCCGGGCGTTCGCTCATTTCGACCGCCGTTAAGAGACTGTCGTGAAAGCGGTCGAACTGACGCTCTAGCAGCAGCGCCATGCTGTGGTCAGCCAGTCTTGCAAAGGCGCGTCGCAGAATCCACCGGTAGCCAATCCAGGCCAACACAGCGGCAATCACCGCCAATAGCACTGCTCGCGCCGAGCGCGGCATTTCGCTGGCGCCCACGAGCACAGGAAGGTAGTCGATAGCCAAGCCTACCCAAAAGGTGACGACCAGCCACACGACCGCCACGGCGAGCCCTTCCAGCCACACATAAAGCCGGATGCGCCGCCGCAGCGCGACTAGTTTCGATCGAACCTGTGGCGACAGCGAAGGAGTTTGGGTCTGGGAAGCCATATGCTCATGGCGGCGTAATCCGCACCGCCAGCTAAGGTAAATCTGATCTCACATAGCCTGAAGGCCGTTAGCCTTCAGCTAGTTCTTGGGAGTTGGTTGTTGGCTAAGCTAGTTTGTGGAGGCGGCGAATGGTCCATTCCAAAAACAGTACGCCGCACACCAGAGTCATTAACCAGCCGGCGAGTAGGCGTTCGAACGTCTGGTCGCGTGAACCGCTGAGGAACGTCTCTTGGTCGCGCGGAGTAATTACCGTAGCCAAGGGAGGACGGGCCTCGGGGCCGCGCCCCAGGGCGGCATTCAAACCGACGTAGTATTCTCCCTTGGTGCGATCGGCAATGGTCTTGAGCAACGCATCGTTCCGCTGGGGATGTTCAATTTCGCGATCGGGTACGCGGACGCGGATTTCTCGCGTTAGTAGTTCGTCGTCGGGGCTTTGCGGCACTGGCAACTCCAAACGGTAGTCGCCTTCCATAGACGTTGTGACGAGGCCAGCGTACATGCCTTCGCGGGCGGCGTCTTTGATCTTGCGCAGAACCAACGGCTTGCGGACGTTGTCGGGCTGCACCAATACGGCTTGCACTTCCTCCAAGGTAAGCGGATTGAATTGCGGATCGGTCAGGTGCGCCCGCACAGCCACCTGATCGCCCAACAGAGCGCGTTCCTTGTCGACGAGCAGTACGCCACGGTTGGAATCGCGCAACAAGCGGCCTTGCGAAACCCAACGCACCAACTTGGTGTAGTAGCGTTCGAAGTACCCTACATCGACGGCTCGCACCCGCCACATCTCACCGCTGGCTTGGAAGAAAACGCGGCCAGCGCCATAGAAATGGCCCGCCATGTAGATCGGAAGTTGATCGTCGAGTTTTGTGCTGGGGTCCGAGAAGTATGCGTACACGGACGCGCCGGGCTTGGCCTCTTTGGTGGCGTAGTAGCCATACACGCCTTTGAACGAAAGCCAAGCGTTCTCGTTTTCAACCGGGTCGTCGTCCAGCCAAAGGAACTCGGCCTCTTGGCCCTCGCGCGTGAAGTCTAGGTTCCAGGAGGTTTCGCCGCCAAAGCGGCCTAACCGGAGTGTGGGGGAGAATGAGTCGTAGAACGTCACCGGGTAAATCGCCTTGATCTTCTCCAAGCGGGGATCGTCGCGCCGCCCGCCCGTCCATTGCGGCGTGTAAACCGGGCCGGCCACCACAATCAAACCGCCGGCCTTTTCAGCCACCCATCGCTCTAACAGGTCCACCTGTTGATCGTCCAACGTGCGCCAGTCGGGGTCGAAGGCGGCCACGCAGTCGTAATCGAACATCTCCTCGGGGGTGCGTGGAAACTCGTCCAACATCTGGTCGCCTTCCTGATAGCTGGAAGGAGACGCCGATTGCAACAGAACGTGGAGCGTGGTGTCTTTATCGCGATAGAGTAGGTTGCGAAAGAACTGGTACTCACGCATCGGCCCGCCGGCGATCAAGAGCACCTTGGTCTTGCGTTCGACGACCTGCACCGTGGCCGACTTTTCGTTATCACGCGGATCGTGCTCCTTCGAAACGCCGCTAACGCGCACCTTGTAGGTGCGGCGCCCCGGTTCGCCAGGCGTGATCTCAAACTTAACCGGCAATACGTCGCCTTCGGCGCCGAGCGCCACGCGCACCTCGTCTTCGCGCGTAAGGTTTGCGGCGTCGTCGCTTGGCGCCGACAATAATTCAACTTTGACGTTCCGCCCCGGCTCCAAACCAAACGCCTGCACGTAGGCAGTGATCGAGAAGTCGTCGCCAGGGTAAACGCGCGGCGGCGCCTCGACATCGACCAAGCGCACGTTCACCGGCGTTTTATCAGACCCCATGCCGATGGGATAGATCCGCACACCGGCATCTTGGGCCAAGGGCAAAACGGCCGAGGTCTGTACGCCGGCGTTTTCTCCGCCGTCGCTAATAAGTACGACGCCCGCGATGGGCCCGCCACGCTCCTTGTTGACGATGAACCGCAGCGCTTCGCCAATCCTTGACTCGACGCCACGGGCCAAGAGCCGGTCGGCCCAGTCAATCTGGTCGGGGTCCTGCGGCGGCATTTCCTCAGCATCGGGATCTTGCGGGGCGGACGGCGGTTCCGGTTCCTGTTCCACCGCAACGGGCTTGGGCTCTTTCAATCCGGCCGCCGCCAATAGCTCGACGCGTGGATTGCGCAAGTTGGCCAGGCCCACCGATCCCACGCCCACCACCAAGGCGACGACCGACGTAAACAACATCCACGACGATGCCGTGGCGTACGCCGCATTACGAAGCAAGAACAAGTAGCCGACCGTGCAAGCCGCTGAGACCAACAACACCGCCAGCCCAATGCCGCCTAGCAAGCGCACCTCGCGGAGTTCTTCCAGGTACTGGGCGTCAAGTTCCGCTTGAGCTTCCTCATCGGTCGCTTGCGATTTCGCCTTGGTGAACGAGGCGACTTCCACGGGCTGAGAGGTCTGATCGAAGCGATACACGACCACATCGTGCTTTTGGCGCAGGTCGTCTAGCAGTTCGCCTTGCGTGAACGTTGCAAGCACCTGTTCGATTCGGCTAGCTCCGGCGGTGGAGTCATCCAGTGCATCGCGCAGCCCCATGCTTTGACTGGTGTCGACCAGCACCAGCGCTCGCGAATTTTTGACTAATTTGCGTTCGGTGCGTTTCTCTACTTCCAAGAAAAAGATGAGCAGACCCACAAAGGCCAGCACGCGCAGCACTAAGAGCGTGGCCGCTACACCCGGTCGCAACTCGACGCTGTCAAGCCAGTACACGACCGCGATGAACGCCGTCGCCGCCAGAGCAATCGCGGCAAGCAACAGCCAATGCCACCACTCGCTCATGTACTGGAGACGGGCCACGGTGAAGTAGGACCGCGTCGCCGCCTCGGCGATGAGAGGGTTTATGAACATAAGGGGCTATCTTCAACGCGTTGGGTTAAACGGGACGCCGCGGCGCGGGAGCCAGGGCGAGCAAGTCAAAGCTGGAGCGAGCGGATAACGAACGCATGGAACAAGGTTGCACTTGTGAACCAATTGCAACGCGTGCGTGGCTCTTACCATCTTGCCCTTGGGGCCAGAAGCCACCGCACCAGCGTCTTGTAAACGGCTCTCTCATTGCAGCTTCCCTTGCGTCCGACACGCTCACGTTTCCCTCGTCTCCCTCTCCTCCAGCCGCATTAGCCGCCGTTGGCCCGTGCGGGATGGTAACTCGTGGCGTACGCCATAATTTGTTCGCCCAGCAAGAGCACCACCAAGACATAAAACAGGTAGCGGCTCCAGCGGAACCCGCCCAGGCTGAGGAAATCCAGCGCCCGGGCGTCGTACTCTTGCCAGTCATGGACCCGTGGGGTCAGCGGTTCAAGTCCGGCGAGAATCTCTTGCGGCGCCAGGCGATCCAACCGCCCTTCTTCGGGTTCAACATTCACGGCGTAGCGGCGCACATCGGGCGTCCCTTCGCCGGTGATTGGCCAAGCCTCGTAAATTCCGGCTCGGGCGGTTTCGTGCCAGCTCGTTAATGACGATCCTCCCAGCGAAGTACGCAGCCAAGGCGAATTCGCTTGTGCGGGCCGTGCGGGTTTGGAAAACACCACCGGGATCTGCGGGTCGGCGCCAGGCGCTACAAAGGTGACCTCTTGTTGGAACTTGTCGGCTGGTAGCTCCAACGGCAGTTCGGCGCCTACTGGGTAAGACACCGCGTCACGAGCGGCGGCCGCCAGGTGCGATTGCAGCTTCAAATTCACCACCACAAAGCTCGGCCCCGACGCCCAATTATTCCAGATTGGAGCGGCGGTGGTCAAAAACGCCATCACGCGGCCCTTGCCGAACGACTTCTCAACCACCAGCGGCGCCCGATCGCGCAACCGCGCAACAATTCGCACGCCCGAGTCAGGATCGGGCCGCCACGCGGCCGGCGCCGCCAGGTACTGATGCACATTCACCAACCCCAGCAACGGATTCCGTTCGCCCAAGAGCGGCGAGAACACCGGATGATCCTCCACCTGGACATCGGGTTCGGCCTGCTCGAGTGGCGCTACCAGAAAACCTTGCTTTTCGAGCGGCAAGGGGAAGAATCCTTGTCCATCGCGATAGAACGTTCCGTTGTACGCCTGCAAGTTGACGTTCGGCCCAACATATACGGCCACGCCGCCGCCATTGCGAACATACTGCTCCAGGCTTTCGATGGCCGGGGCGTCCAGCCGGCGCACATCGCAAAGGAAAATCGCCTTGTACTGTGCAAGCTGTTCGGCCGTCACGTTGTTAAGGAAAGTTTCGGGCTGCGAATCGACCACCACGCCCGTATTGGCGCGAGCGCCAGGCTGAAATACCGATGTAAGGAAAAACTCGTTGCGGCGTTCTGTGTCGCCGTCAATGACCAGCACCGTTTCGGCCGCAGGAAAGTCCAGCACCGCGTAGCGATGGTTGTCGGCCGCCACCGGGTCGGCGGGCAATTCGGCCTCAACCGCGTGAACTCCCGACTTTGGAAAGAACACCTGCACGCGCCCCACAGCGGTTTCGCCCGGTGCAATCTCTTCCAGGACCACCGGCGGCAAATCGTCGATCTGCTTAGGAGCCTCGCCAGGATTGGCGCCGCCAGGAGCGTCGTAAAAGATCGACCGCACTTTGACCTGTACGTTGCGGGCGGCGGTGCGGCCATAGTTCCGAACCGCCACATTCACAAACAAAGGCACGCCCGCGGCCCGCGTGTCGTTGGTCGGCTCCAAGGCAGTGATCGCCAAGTTGGGCTGTTCCTGTTCGACGCAAGTAATCAAAAACACCTCTGACTTCGATTCCGTCAACGCTTGCAGGTGTTTCTTGGGCTCCGCCGGATTGCCCCATTCATTGGTGCGGAAATCGGAAATCACATAGATCTTACGATCCACATCCCCCGCATCGTCCAAGAGTTGCCGCACCAACTCGAGCGCGGGCACAGGCCCCACCGCCCGTTGCGAGGGCTCAAACGTACGCGTGATTTCCTCAAGGCGTGCATCAAAGTCGGTGTCAATGTACTCGGCGTCAATATCGGCAACGCGTAGAGCCTCGGACGCTGCAGCTTTGGGCGCTTCCCCAGTTTGTGGTGCTTCTGCATTATTCGTTGTCGGCGCCTTGGCGGCGGAGTCGGGTGAAGCCGCCGCCAAAGCATCATTCTCGTCGGCGCGGGCCGCAGCGCGCGAGAAGCGAATCAACGTCAGCCGCTGACGGCCTTCCGCCTGGCGTGATTGCTGCGCAATGTTCTTGACCACCTGCAACGCCCGGTCAAAGGCGAATGCCCCGCCAACACGTTCCGACATCGAAAAGCTGTCGTCCAGCAAAACATAGTGATGCGTTGTCCGTCCACCGAAGAGCGAGGCGAACTGATCGTCGCGACATCCCACGCCCGCCAGCATCAACACCACAAACAGAATCGCCGCCACACGCATCAACAACAGGATCAATTGTTTGAGCCAGATCCAATTGCGGTGCTTTTTGTAGCTTGCCAGCAGGAACTCCATGGCCGCCCATTGGACGCGCCGGTGCCGCATCATGTTGATCAAGTGGATCAAGATCGGCACGGCCGCCAAGCCCAATAGCGAGAACAGGACGGGCGTGGAAAAGAGGCTATAAAGCATGGATGAATTTCGGCTTGCAGATTCTGGACTGCGGATGAACCGCGGAGGGTGCGGGACGGCGTCTTGCACGCCGCCTCCTTGACTCGCTTCGCATTCCTCCGTCCGCCATCCCCAATTCTTTTGTTATCTTCCGTGCATCCCCAATCGGCTACTGAGGAATGTGGCCAGGGCCGCATCGAGCGGCGCACTCGTGCGGATCAGGGAGTAATCAATCGTGTTGCGTGCGCACTCGCGGCGCACGCGGTCCAGGAACTCGTTCAGCGCCGCCAAGTAACCATCACGCAGCGCGCGGGGATTGCAGTTCAGGTGATCGTCCGACTCCAATCCCTCAAAGCGGGTGGGACCGGAAAACGGAAAATCCAACTCGTCGTCGTCCATAATGTGGAACACCAGCACGTCGTGGCCGCGCTGCCGCAGCAGTTTAAGGCCTTTCAGCGTACCTTCGGTGTCGGCCAACAGGTCCGAGATAAGGACCATCATGCCCCGACGAGGAAACGTCTCGGCCACCTCGCGCAAGATGGGGTACATGGCCGTCTTGTCGGCGGGCGAGACGGCGCTCAGCGCTTCGATAATCGAATTCAAGTGTCCGCGGCGACTGCGTACGGGAACCTTGCGGCGCACCTTCTCGTCGAACGCGATCACTCCCGCGGCGTCCTGCTGCTTGAGCAGGAGCCACGCCAAACTCGCGGCCACCGTGCAAGCGTACTCGTACTTGTTCATCGCTCCGCTGCCGTACTGCATCGACTTCGAAACGTCGACCAGCATCACGCAGCGAAGGTTGGTGTCTTCCTCGTACTGTTTGACAACGAGGCGATCCTGTTTGGCCCACACCGTCCAGTCCACGTGCCGCAAGTCGTCGCCCGGGACGTACTCGCGGTGCTGAAGGAACTCAACCGATTGGCCAAAGTACGGACTACGGTGCATGCCCGACTGAAAGCCCTCAACCACGTGCCGGGCCCGCAGTTCAAGCCGGCCGATCCGCTTGACGGCTTCAGGAAGCAAAAATCTTTTGGAATCGGGCATCGCGGGTCAGCTCGTCCTCTTTGGTGGGGGTAACAGAAACGATCCGGTCGATCACCTGATCGCTCGTGACGCCTTCGCTTTCGGCGGCGAAGTTGACCACAATCCGATGCCGCAAAACCGGTTTAGCCAGGGCTTGAATGTCCTCGGTCGAAACGTGGGTCCGGCCATGAAGCAACGCTCGGGCTTTCCCCCCCAAAATCAAGAACTGCACGGCGCGCGGCCCAGCGCCCCAACTGAGCATGTCTTGGACGAAGTCGGGGGTTCCCGGTTGACCAACGCGCGTCTGCCGCACCAGCGACAGCGTGTAGCGGATCACATGATCGGAAACCGGGACCTCACGCACGGTGCGCTGCAACTCCAGAATCTCGTCGCCAGTCAGAACCGACTGGACATGGTCCATCTGAACCGTGGTCGTGCGTCGAGCGACCTCAAACTCCTCATCAAAAGAGGGGTAATTAACAAAGACCTTGAACATGAAACGGTCTTGTTGGGCTTCAGGAAGGGGGTAAGTTCCTTCCTGCTCGATGGGGTTTTGCGTCGCCAGCACAAAGAACGGGTCTGAAAGCTGATGCCGCACGCGGCCCACAGTAACTTGCCGCTCCTGCATCGCCTCCAAAAGCGCTGCCTGCGTCTTGGGAGGGGTGCGGTTAATTTCGTCCGCCAGAATGACGTGCGA